>CAZIYA010000479.1:0-2548 GCA_964543355.1 uncultured Polaromonas sp. | reverse complement strand
GCGCAGCGCCCCCTCGGGGGGCAGAGAGCTACGCGCAGCGAGCGAACGTGGGGGCCTATGCTCTTAGGTGATGCCCGCAGCGGCAAACTCGCCGACAACATTGCCGGCTTCGGCCGGGCCCTGCGCCGCGCCGGCGTGAAGGTGGACAGCCAGCGCATCGCCCTGGCCAAGGAAGCCGCGCTCGCCGTCGGCATCAGCGAAAAGGAAGACCTGAGCGCTGCCTTTGAAGCCGTGATGGTCAGCCGCGAGCAGGACCGCATGGTGTTTCGGGAACTGTTCGACGTCTATTTCCAGGACCCGAAAGTCGCCAACAAGCTGCTGGCTCAACTGCTGCCCAGTGCCGAAGGCCAGGCCGAGCCCAGCAAGCGCCGACCGCGTGTGCGCGAAGCGCTGGCGCCGCAAAAGGCGTTTGGCCAGCAGGCCCAGCCCAGCGCTGAAGACCGGAAAGTCGAGTTCGACGCCGCCATGACCGCCAGCGACATAGCCCGCCTGCAGCACGCCGACTTCAATGCACTCTCGGCCACCGAATACCGGCTGGTCGAAAGGCTGGCGCGCGACATCAAGTTGCCACTGCCCATGTTTGCCTCGCGGCGCAGCCGGCCCGCCGCCAGTGGCGCGCGCATGCACTGGCCGGGTGTGATGCACCACGCGGCGCGCACCGGCGGTGAACTCATGCACCTGCCGCGGCTGCAGCGGCGCGAGCAGGCCCTGCCTTTACTGGTGCTGGTGGATGTGTCGGGCTCGATGGAACGTTATGCACGCCTGTTGCTGGCTTTTCTGCACGCGGCCACACGGCGCCACCCGCACCGCGATGTATTTGCCTTCGGCACGCACCTGACCGATCTGACGCCCGCTTTTCGCCAGGCCGACACCGACGAGATGCTGGCCCATGCCAGCCTGGCGATTGAAGATTTTGCCGGCGGCACCCAGCTGGGGGCTTCTCTGGCCAGCCTGCGCGAACACCATGCGCGACGCCTGGTCGGGCGGCGCACCATCGTGCTGGTCATCACCGACGGCCTGGACACCGGCGAGCCGGCCGACCTGGCGCGCGAGCTGGCCTGGCTGCGCCGACGCAGCCGCCGCCTGCTGTGGCTCAACCCCTTGTTGCGGTTTGACGGCTATGCGCCGCTGGCGCGCGGTGCGGCCGTGCTGCATGCGCATGCACACGGCATGCTGGCGGTACACAACCTGTCCAGGCTCGAGGAACTTGCGGCCAGCCTGGCCGCTCTGATGAAGAAGTAAATCTTCGTTCGGGCGAGACGGATTCATAGAAAAATCGGGAACCAAAAAAAAGGAAAACACATGGACATGCAAGGAAGCCGTCAACTGGCTGTGACGCAACAACAAGCCTGGGACGCGCTGAACGATCCCGCCGTGCTCAAGGCCTGCATTCCCGGTTGCGACAAGGTCGAGGCCACCGGCGAGAACCAGTACGCCATCGCTATGGCTTTGAAGATCGGCCCGGTCTCGGCCAAATTCACCGGCAAGATTTCGCTGACCGAGATGAACCCGCCGGCCAGCTACAAGCTGTCGTTTGACGGGCAGGGCGGTGTCGCCGGTTTCGGCAAAGGCAGCGCCGCTGTCGCGTTGACACCCAACGGGGAGGGGTGCGAGCTGTCCTACACCGTGCACGCTTCGGTAGGCGGCAAGGTGGCCCAACTCGGCCAGCGCCTGATCGACGGTGCGGCCAAGTCCATGGCCGAAGATTTTTTCAAGCGCTTTGACGAGGAAATGCAGCGCCGGCATCCCGACAGTTATGCGGCCAAAATGGTCATGGGCGACGTCACTACGGAGCCGGCCGCCGGTGCGGGCATCCCGGTGTGGGTGTGGGCCGTGGGCGCCGCCGTGCTAGTCGCCGCGGCTGTCTGGTTGGCACGTTGAGCGGCACGTCCCGCAGAACGGAAAGGAAAGAGAGATCATGGAAAACCTCGACGTGATGGTCTTGCGTACCTTGCGCGACTGGCGCAAGGCGGGCAAGCGCGCCCTGCTGGCCACGGTGGTGCGCACCTGGGGTTCGTCACCGCGCCCGGTCGGCTCCATCATGGCGCTGTGTGAAGACGGTGCTGTGGTCGGCTCGGTATCGGGCGGCTGTATTGAAGACGACCTGATCTACCAGCATACGCAGGCCTACGCCTCGGCCGCTTCCGGCGGCAGCAGCAAGGCCATCCCCTCCGGCCCGCCGGGCTTCGTCAAGTACGGCATCACCGCCGACGAAGCCCACCGTTTCGGCCTGCCCTGCGGCGGCACGCTGGAGCTGCTGCTGGAATACGACCCCGACGCCGGGGCACTGGCGCAGCTGGTCAGCGCACTCGAAGCCGGGCAACTGATGCAGCGCACGGTGCGGCTCGCAGATGGCGCGGTCACCCTCGCCGAGGCCAGGGCCCCGGCCGAACTCAGTGTTTCTTCGATTGAACTGGTCAACACCTTCGGGCCCGAGTACCGCATGCTGCTCATAGGCGCGGGCCAGCTGACCGAATACCTGGCGACCATGGCCCTGTTCAGCGGCTTTGCCGTCACCGTGTGCGACCCGCGCGAGGAGTACCGCAGC
>CAZIYA010000478.1:0-2553 GCA_964543355.1 uncultured Polaromonas sp. | reverse complement strand
ATACGCCAGACCAAAACGGCCGCCGCCGCCGCCCGAACCCATTTCGCGGCGGCTCACGCCGGCGACTTTTTTCTCGGCAATCACCGTGACGGACAGGCGCACCAGCGGCCGCACGTCGGCGGCCAGCGTGCCGTCGGCGCGCGCGACCATCACCACATCGTATTCACTGGCCAGGCCGGCCATGACCTGCACGATGCGCGGATCTTTGGCCTTGGCAAGTTTTTCCACACGCTCGAGCAGCTTGACCTTGGCCGTGCTGTCCAGCGTCGCAATCGGATCCATGTCCTGGTACAGCGAGCGGCCGGGCGCGACCTTGCGCGCCGGCACCTTGACGCGGCCGATGCGTGTGGCCGCGGAAATGGTGCGCACAGTGCGTGCCGCATCCAGCAGCGAAGCCTCGGAGATATCGTCGGAATAGGCAAACGCAGTTTTTTCGCCGCTGACCGCACGCACGCCCACGCCCTGGTCGATGCTGAAGGAGCCGGTCTTGACGATGCCTTCTTCCAGGCTCCAGCCTTCGGTGCGCGTGTACTGGAAATACAGGTCGGCGTCGTCGACGCCGTGCGAGGTGATTTCACCCAGGGCCCGGCTCAGATGCGCCTCGGTCAGCCCGAACGGTGCCAGCAACAGTTTTTGCGCAATCGCCAGCCGCTCCGACGTGGCGTCGGAATGGGGGCGACTGGCGGACGCGGAGGCAGGTGCGGGCTTGCGGGCAGACGGAGTCGAGGATTTGAGTGCGGTCATGGGCGCATTGTAGGCAGTCTGCCGACAGCCTCCTTGCAGGAAGGCTTCTGCACAGCGGAACCGGCAATGCCCAAAAAGCAGGCAGCCACGCCCTGCCAGCCGTGTCTGGTGCCGGCTTACCGGCTGGCCAGGTACTTGAAAATCGCGGCGTCATCCAGGCCGGCCAGCCCCGCCCCGTGAGCCTCGGCAAAAACCTGGCTGGTCCGCGCTCCCAGCGGGCCTTCAAAGCCGGCTGCGCGCGCCGCCTCAACCGCCAAACGGGTGTCTTTTTCGAGCAGGGTCACATGCGCGCGCGGCGCATAGTCGCCCGCCAGGGCCCGGCGCATGCGGTCCGACCCTATCCAGCTCTGGCCGCTGGACTGCTCGATGACATCCAGGGTGCGCCCCGGGTCCAGCCCCAGGCGCCCGGCCAGGGCCAGCACTTCGGCCGCCCCCACGAGATTGATGCCGGCCAGCAGGTTGTTGACCAGCTTGGTACGGGCACCGTCGCCCGGTTTTTCGCTGATGCGAAACAGCTTGCCGGACAAGGCTTGCAGCAGGGCAGCCTGCTGCCCGTACACCGTCGCGGGGCAAGCCACCATCAGGCTCATCGTGCCATCGCGCGCCCGCGCCGGCCCGCCCGACATGGGCGCATCCACAGTGTGGACCCCCAGCGCGGCCAGCCGTGCGGCAAAAGACTCGACATCCTGCGGCGCAATCGTCGGACACAGCAACACGGTGTGCCCCGGCTGCAACATGCGGGCCAGGCCCCCCTCGCCGAACAACACGTCTTCGGTCTGCGCCGCATCCACCACGCAGACCACAAACGCTATTGAATTCATAGCCGCCTGCGCAGGCACAGAAAGGGCAAAAGCCCCTTTTTTCTCCAGATCGGCAACCCTGGCCGGATCGGTGTCGCACACCTGCACCGCCCAGCCCTGCGCCAGCAGGTTGGCCGCCATGGCCCCGCCCATGTTGCCGACACCGATGATGGAAACCAACTTCGAGGGCAGGAGCGTCGCCATTGTTATGTTTGCACCAGGCGTTTAGCCTTGGAGATCGACATCAGGATCCCGACCGCCAGCCCCAGGGTGACCATGGCCGTACCGCCGTAGCTGATGAAGGGCAAAGGCACACCCACCACCGGCAGGATGCCGCTGACCATGCCCATGTTGACGAAGGCGTAAGTGAAGAAAATCATGGTGATGGCACCCGCCAGCAGCCGTGCGAACAGCGTGGGCGCTTCCAGTGCAATGATCAGGCCGCGGACAATCAGGAAAACAAAAGCGCCTATCAGCACCAGGTTGCCGAGCAACCCGAATTCCTCGGAGTAGGCGGCAAAAATGAAGTCGGTGGTGCGCTCGGGAATGAATTCCAGATGGGTTTGCGTGCCTTGCATGAACCCCTTGCCCAGCACCCCCCCCGAGCCGATGGCGATCATGCCCTGGATGATGTGAAAGCCCTTGCCCAGCGGGTCGCGCGTCGGGTCGAGCAGTGTGCAGATGCGCTGCTGCTGGTAGTCATGCAGCACCGGCCAGCGCATGCCGTCGGCGCACAACTGCGGCTCGAACCAGACCAGCAGGCAGATGCCGGTCAGCCCGATCAATACCGGCGGGGCAATCAATTTCCAGCTCAGTCCGGCAAAAAAAATCACCGCCAGCCCCGCGGCCAGCACCAGCAGCGAGGTCCCCAGATCGGGCTGCTTCATGATCAGGCCGACCGGTACCACCAGCAGCAGGCAGGCCACGAGAAAATCAAAGGGCCGCAACTGGCCCTCGCGTTTCTGGAACCACCAGGCCAGCATCAGCGGCATGGCAATTTTCAGGATCT
>CAZIYA010000477.1:0-2554 GCA_964543355.1 uncultured Polaromonas sp. | reverse complement strand
GAATGCTGTGGCAGGCGGTACAGGCGTATTGGCGCAGCGCCATGCGGCCGCGCTCCACGTCGCCTGCAGCGGTGGCCGCTGGCACGCGCGTGGCGGTGTCCTGCGCGGCGGCGACCGGGCGCGTGGCTTCGGCATAGGCCTGCGGGCTCAAGGTGGGCAGGCGCTGCACAAAAGCCACCACGTCCCACAGCTGCTCGTCGTCCAGCCGGAAGGCCCAGGCCGGCATCCCGCTCATCTTGATGCCGTGGCGGGTGATCCAGTAAATTTCGCGCGGGCGCCAGCGCTGCATGGCGTCCACCAGCGGCCCGGGCAAGGGCTGCATGCCCTGGCCAATGCCGGACTGCGCCACGCCCGGCGCGCCGTGGCACTGCACACACTTGTCCCGGTACAGCGCCGCGCCGCGCGCCAGGCGCTGCGGCTCGTTGAGCCCGGGTGGCGTGATGTTGCGCGCGCGCCAGCGCACCGACTGGCGCATGGTCGTCTCCAGCAACGAGTGCACCACCTGCGTGTGCTGCGCCGTGGCGCTGATGTCGTACATCCCGCTGTAGACCACCACGGCAGCGCCGGCCAGCGCGGCCACTCCCAGCGCGGCAACGGTGGACAGGACAACGGCGACGGTTTTCATGGCAAACCATTGTGCCGCCCACTCCCGCTTTTGCTGGCAAGTGTCGGCGCTGTCCTGCATGAAATTGCGCGCCGTTGAACAAGAATCAGGCATGGCCCGCCCCGTCCTATTTGCCCCATGGCTCGCGCCATCCCTGCGCTGGCAGGCCGCGAGCCGGGCAGGTGCGCTGGTGCTGCTATTGCTGGGCCTGGGCGCGGCAGGCTGTGATGCGGGGCCGGCCAGCAAAACACCACAGGCCGCGGCGGCGGACCCGGCCCGGGGCCAGCGCCTCCTCATGCAATACCAGTGCGGCAGTTGCCATGCCATTCCCGGCGTAGCGGCAGCACGCGGTATCCATGGCCCGTCGCTGGAAGCCTTTGGCAAGCGCAGCTACATCGCCGGCCGTATACCCAATTTCCCCGACGCGCTGGCCCGCTGGATTGTGGCGCCAGCGGCGCTTGTGCCCGACACTGCCATGCCCAGCATGGGCGTGTCGCCCGACGAGGCGCGCCACATGGCCGCCTACCTCGGAAGCCTTGAATGAGCGCAACAGCGCAGCTTCAGTCCGCACTGTCGCCGGCAGGCGCGGCCGCTGCCAACATTGCCAGCCTGAGCTGGGTGCTCATCGCCAGCGCGACGCTGATCTTTCTTGGCGTGATGGCGCTGCTGGTGTGGGCAATCTGGCCGCATGCAGGCGCGCGGCCGTTGCGCACCACGCTGTGGGTGATCGGCGGCGGTGTGGTGTTTCCGGTGGTCGTGCTGACGGCCTTGCTCGCCTGGAGCACCGCACGCACGCCGGCCTGGCCGGCGCGCCCTCCGCCCGGCGCGCTGATGGTGGGCATCACCGCGCACATGTGGTGGTGGGAGGTTCGTTACCGCGACCCGGCCAGCGGCCAGGAGATCACCCTGGCCAATGAGTTGCATGTTCCGGCCGGCCAGCCGGTCTGGCTGGGCTTGAGCAGCCCCAATGTGATCCATAGTTTCTGGGTGCCGGCGCTGGGCGGCAAGGTGGACATGGTGCCAGGGCGAATGAGCCACCTGATGGTGCAGGCTGATCAACCCGGCAACTGGCGCGGCCAGTGCGCGGAATACTGCGGCGAGCAGCACGCGCGTATGGCGCTGCATGTGGTCGCCAAACCCCCCGAAGAGTTTGCGGCGTGGCTGGCCGCGCAGGCCCGGCCGACCGCCGCACCTTCCACCGCCGTGCTCGCGCGCGGACGGGATGCTTTTATGGCGCAGCGCTGCAACGCCTGCCACACTGTGCGCGGCGTGGCCGAGGACGGCCGGCTCGGCCCCGACCTCACGCATGTTGGCAGCCGTTTGTACCTGGGCGCCGGCACGCTGCTCAACCAGCCCGGCGCCATGGCGCATTGGGTGGCGCACACGCAGGATGTCAAACCGGGCGCACGGATGCCTTCGTCCGCCGACATGGATGCGCATACTCTCACGGCCCTGGCGGCCTGGCTGGAGCAGCTGAAATGAAATTCAACACCGCCGACGCTCTGCCGTCCAGCCTGCCGCGCCCGCCCGGCGAGCTTGAGGGGTTGGAGCGCGCCTGGAAAGCGCCCAAGGGCTGGCGCCTGTTTTCCGCTGTCAACAACACCCAGGTTGGCCTGTTATACATTGCCACGGCGCTGCTGTTTTTTGTGCTCGCCGGTGTGCTGGGCCTGATGATGCGCGCGCAGCTGGCACTGCCCGACAGCACACTGATGAGCGCGCAGACCTACAACCAGGTCTTCACCATGCATGGCACCGTGATGATGTTTCTGTTCGCTGTGGGGGTGGTCGAGGCGATAGCGGTTTACCTGCTACCTCCCATGCTAGGCGCGCGCGACCTGCCGTTTCCGCGACTGAGCGCCTACGCGTTCTGGGCTTATGCCATAGGCGGCATCGCATTTTTCTGCACGATTTTTTTCGGCGCGTCGCCCGACGGCGGCTGGTTCATGTACC
>CAZIYA010000476.1:0-2566 GCA_964543355.1 uncultured Polaromonas sp. | reverse complement strand
AACCGGCAATGATCACGCCATACACCTCGATCGAAGTGATCGCCATGATGAGCAACAGCCCGGCGTTCACATTGGCAAGCGCCACGTCGGGGCCGAACGGAATCACGACCCAGGCCGCAAGCGCGGGCATGATGGCCATGATCGGACCGAGTGCGAACAGGCCCTTGCTTGCAGCCGTCGGGCTGATGATTTCCTTGGTCAGCAGCTTCACTGCATCGGCGATGGGCTGCAACAGGCCAAACGGACCCACGCGATTCGGGCCAAGCCGCACCTGCATGAAACCCAGCAGCTTGCGCTCCCACAGGGTCAGGTAAGCGACCGCGCCCATCAGGGGCAGCAAGACACAGACGATCTTGATCAGGATCCACAGGACAGGCCAGACCGTGCCCGGCCAGATGCCGCCCATCAAACCCTGGCCGAAGCCGAAAATGCTGTCGATCATGCTGCTGCTCCCTCACCTGCCAGCGCCTGCCGCGCATCGGCGGTCAGTTGCAGCGATGTCGCACGCCGGACCAGGCCGTCGAGCTGGTAAATGCTGGCGACCACCGGGGACGGGCCTGCGGCCGACAGGTCAATGCCGGCCTGGGTGCTGTTGCCCAGATGCTCAGCAGGAACCTGCGCTGCCGCGGCAGCGGGAACCTGCTTGAGCACGTCCTGTGCGGATTCGAAATCAAAGCCCGGCAACTCGAGCAGGTTTCCCAGCACGCGCAAAACTTTCCAGGCCGGCCGCGTTTCGCCGAGCGGCTTGGCCACGGCATGAAAACCCTGCACCCGCCCTTCGGCGTTGACAAAGGTACCCGGGGTTTCCGAGAACGGTGCAATCGGCAGCAGCACGTCGCTGAACGCCATGTTCGCTTTGAATGGGCTCAGGGTGACCACCATTTGCGCTGCACTGAGCGAAGTCCTGGCTGATGCGCCTGCCGCGGAATCGAATTCGGGTTCGTTGTTGAGCAGAAGCACCGCCTTCAGGCCGCCTGCCAGCATCTGCCCGGCGTTCTGGCCCGGACCTGATGGCACGGCACCCGCCAGCTGTGCGCCCACGGTGTTGGCCGCTTCTGTCAGGTAACCCACGCTGGCCCCGGTCTGGGCGCCGATCCAGTTGGCCAAGGCCAGCAGGCTCTCCGCATGCGCATGGTGTGCAGCGGCGTTGCCCAGCAGGATGGCCTTGCGCTCGCCACCCTGCAGGGACTTGGCGATGGCCCTGGCGGCATCGGTCACCTGGCCGGCAGCCGGCGCCGGTACGCCCTTGTCTGCGGCAATTGCAGCGGCCACGTCGGCCAGCGCCTGCGCCCAGGCGCCCGGTTCGGCCAGCACACGATGGGCCACGGGCATGGCCCATGCGTCGGCAGACGCCAGCTCTGCTACTGAAGTGATAGCGCTCAGCGCACAGCCCTTGCGGACGGACTGGCGAATTCTCTGTGCAAACAGCGGATGGTCCTTGCGCAGGTTGGAACCGACGATCAACACACGCTGCAACTGCGACAGCGATGCGATCGAGGTGCCCAGCCAGCGCACGGATGACGCAGGCGCAAATTCTGCGTTGCGCAGGCGGTAATCAATATTGTCACTGCCCAGGCCACGCATCAGGGAAGCGGCAAGATACAGCTCTTCCAGCGTGCTGTGCGGGCTGGCAAGCAGGCCCATGCTTTGGGCGCCATGGTCAGCCTTGATCTGCTTCAGGCCGTTGGCAACATATTCGAGCGCCGTCTGCCAGTCCACTGCTTTCCACTGGCCGCCCTGTTTGAGCATGGGGCTCAAAAGGCGCTCGTCGCTGTTCAGCGCTTCGTACGAGAAGCGGTCGCGGTCGGCGATCCAGCATTCGTTGACGTCTTCGTTTTCGAGCGGCACCACGCGCATGACCCGGTTGGACTTGACCTGGACAATCAGGTTGGCGCCCGTGGAATCGTGCGGACTGACCGACTTGCGGCGCGAGAGCTCCCAGGTGCGGGCGCTGTAGCGAAAAGGCTTGCTGGTCAGTGCGCCCACGGGGCACAGGTCGATCATGTTGCCCGACAGCTCGGAGTCCACCGACATGCCGACAAAAGTCTCGATCTCGGCGTGTTCGCCACGGTTGGACATGCCCAGTTCCATGACACCGGCAACTTCCTGGCCGAAACGCACGCAGCGCGTGCAGTGAATGCAGCGGCTCATCTCCTCCATGGAAATCAGGGGACCAACGTCCTTGTGGAAAACCACGCGCTTTTCTTCTTCGTAGCGCGAACCGCTGCCGCCGTAGCCAACCGCCAGATCCTGCAGCTGACACTCGCCACCCTGGTCGCAGATCGGGCAGTCCAGCGGGTGGTTGATCAGCAGAAATTCCATCACGCCCTTCTGGGCCTTGATGGCTTTGTCGCTCTTGGTGTGCACGATCATGCCCTGCGTCACGGGCGTCGCGCAGGCCGGCATCGGCTTGGGCGCCTTCTCTACATCCACCAGGCACATGCGGCAGTTGGCCGCGATGCTGAGCTTCTTGTGATAGCAGAAGTGCGGAATGTAGGTGCCGGCTTTTTCGGCCGCATGCATCACCGTGCTGCCTTCGGGCACTTCCACTTTCTGACCGTCGAGT
>CAZIYA010000475.1:0-2571 GCA_964543355.1 uncultured Polaromonas sp. | reverse complement strand
GCTCGAAGAACGAAGTGGAGCGCGTCACCAGCTACCATGGCGAGAAGCTGGCCAGGCCCTAGTGGCCTGTAACGTTGAAATGGGAGGCGAGGAACGCGTGAGACGGGGTGCGATGCAAGGCGCAAAGCACAGCGATGCCCCAGGCATCGCGCGCATTTGCAACACCGCAGCGTGCCACGTATCGCGTGGGCAGCGACTTCCGGCTTCAGCGTTACAGGCCACTAGCCTATCGTCGTGCCGCGTGTCCAGCCGGCCCTGATGAAGAACCAGCGCCTGGCCCGGAAACGTCCTATCGGGCGAAAAACGCGCCCACCAGCTTCACCCAATAACTCGACCCGATCGGCAGCAACGCGTCGTTGAAGTCATAGTTGGGGTTGTGCAGTTCGCAGGGACCCATGCCGACGTACTTTTCGTCGCGGTGCGCGCCTTCGCCATTGCCCAGGAAAAGGTAGCAGCCCGGCACTTTCTCCAGATAGAAAGAGAAGTCCTCGGCGCCGCCGTGCTGGGGCGTGTTGCCGTCAACATGGTCAGCGCCAAACGCGTCTTGCGCCACCTTCATGGCAAAGTCGGTCTGGTCGTCCCAGTTGACAAGCGGCGGGTAAGCGCGGTGGAACTTGAGCTCGCCGCTGCCGCCGTGCACCTGGGGCAGCATCTCGGCCACACGGCGCATGTTGGACTCGATCTCGTCCAGCACCTGGGTGCTGAAGGTCCGCACGGTGCCGCGGATCACGGTCTCGCCGGGCAGCACGTTGTACGCATCGCCCGCATGGATCTGCGTGATGCTGAGCACGGCAATGTCAATCGGGTTTTTGTGACGCGAGATGAGCGTCTGCAGCACGCCCACCATTTCAGCCGCGATGACGATGGTGTCCACCGACTTGTGCGGCTGCGCAGCGTGGCCGCCGGTGCCGCGCACAAAAATGTCAAAGCGGTTGCTCGACGCCATGGTCGGTCCCTTGCGGAAACCGAAGTGGCCGACGTCAAAGCCCGGCATGTTGTGAATACCGTAAATCTCGTCGCAGGGGAACTTGTCAAACAGGCCATCGGCCATCATGGCCTTGGCACCGGCATTGCCACCCTCCTCCGCCGGCTGAAAGATGAAGTTGACGATGCCGTCAAAGTCGCGGTGCGCGGCCAGGTACTTGGCGGCGCCCAGCAGCATGGCGGTGTGACCGTCGTGGCCGCAGCCGTGCATGCGGCCGGGGTTTTTGGAGGCATGGGCAAAGCGATTGTGCTCAGGCATGGGCAGCGCGTCCATGTCGGCACGCAGGCCAATGGATCGCGGCTTGCTGCCGGCTTTGGTTTGGGAGCCTTTCAGCACCCCCACCACGCCGGTCTGGCCCAGCCCGCGATGCACCTCGATGCCCCAGGACGCGAGCCGCTCAGCCACGACGTCGGACGTGCGGTTTTCCTGAAAGGCCAGTTCGGGATGCGCGTGGATGTCGCGGCGCAGCGCGGTGAATTCGTCGTGGGTGGCTTCGATTTCGGCGATCAGGCTCATGGCAGGGGTTCTCTGGTCAGGAAGGAATCTGGGCTTGGACGTAAGCGGCAATTTCAGCAGAAATGTCCGCCAGTGCGCTTTGCAGGGTGACAAAGTCCACGCTGCGGGCTCGGGTCTTTTCGTCCATGTAGAGGCCGCGGTGCAGTTCGACCTGCAGGCTGTGGCGGCGCTCGGCCGGCAGGCCCAGTCGGGCGATCAGGGCCACGCCCTTGAACGGGTCGTTGATGGCGACGCTGAAACCGCGCTGGCGGAATGCGTTGGCCACCATGGCGGTGAATTCGGGCGCGGCGGTGGTGCCGTCACGGTCGCCCAGCACCACGTCGGCCAGCGGGTGGTCGCTCTGGATCTGCAGGCTCTCGTACGAGTTGGCAGGCATCGAATGCAGGTTGAGGTGCCAGACAGCGCCAAAGCGCGCATAGGCCGCTTCAATCTGCGCCTGCATGGCCGTGTGATAGGGCACGTGGTAGCGGTTGATGCGGTTTTGTACCTCGGCGACGCTGAGCTTGCGCGCGTAGATGGGGTCTTGTCCGCCCTTGCTCGCGTCGCGCCAGATCAGGCCAATGCCCAGGCGGGTTTTTTCACTGGGGGCCAACGGGGTGGGCCAGGGCGCGTCGAGCAGGGTAGCGTCCAGGTCTTCGACGTCGCGGTTGGGGTCCACGTAGGCGCGCGGAAAACTGGCGGCCAGCAGCGTGGCGCCAACCGACGGCAGAGCCTCCCACAACACATGCACGTCGGTGTCTTCACCCTTGCGCAGTATTTCAAACGGCAAGGCGTAACCGAAGTCGTCGGGGTACAGCGTGCCACTGTGCGGTGAATCGCAGATCAGTGGCACGACGCCGGCTTCGGGCAGGCGCAGGGTGTAGGGCTCAAAAAGGGCGGGGACGCTGGGCAGAACAGGATGGGTCATGAGGTCAGGCTGGGCACGGCAGGCGCCGCGTCGTTGAGATGGCAGGCGCTGAGGTGGCCGGTGGCCAGGGTGCGCAGCGGGGGCAGTTCGATCTGGCAGCGCGGCATGGCGTGCGGGCAGCGCGGGTGGAAGGCGCAGCCCGTGGGCGGCCGCAATGGTGAAG
>CAZIYA010000474.1:0-2574 GCA_964543355.1 uncultured Polaromonas sp. | reverse complement strand
CAAAATCCAGCTCCTTATAATCTTTGGGAAACACATGTCTGCGCAGTGCGTGGTGGTGGAGAAAACCGGTCTGTACAGTTTTTTCATCATGTTCACCATCGGTATCACCAAGGGCCGCTGGAACAGCATGCTGACCGCGCTGCAGCAGTTCAAGGACGACTACGCCAAGAACCAGCCCATGTGGCGCATCCTGCCGGAGTTCTGCCAGAAATACCCGCGTTACGAAAAAATGGGCCTGGCCGACCTGTGCCACCACATCCACAACCTGTACGCCAAATACGATATCGCCCGGCTGACCACCGACATGTACTTGAGCGACCTGAAGCCGGCCATGAAACCCAGTGACGCGTATGCGCACATTGCGCTGCACAAGACCGAACGCGTGGAAATCGACAAGCTCGAGGGCCGCATCACGGTCGGGCTGGTGACGCCTTACCCGCCCGGCATCCCGCTACTGATTCCCGGGGAAGTGTTCAACAAGAAGATCGTGGACTACCTGAAGTTTTCGCGTGAGTTCAATTCGCAGTGCCCGGGCTTCGAGACCGACATTCACGGTCTGGTGGAAGAAGAAGACGCCAGCGGCAAGAAGCACTATTTTGCGGACTGCGTGAAAGAGTAAGCCCGGAAACCAAGCCCGGCACTGCCGCGATGGCGTTCAGTGGCGTGTCGGTGCCATGTCTTCCCGTACCCGCATGAAGCTGGCAAAGCGTGGAATGCCGCTGTCATTCAATCCCCGATAACGGTAAGTGATGGTGCTGCCCACAGGCGGTGGGTGCCGGCGCTGCCCATCGCTGAAACCGGTCCCCAGCTTGAAGCGCTGTCCCGGTTTGCCGGTTTCGCCTGGCATTTCCACAAGCAGGGCGCCCATCATCCCCGCATGTTTGCCTTTCCCGGGAAGGTGGGCGACCACGCGGGCCTCCGCGTCTTCATGGGTCTTGACCTTGAGCAGGTCGTCGCTGCGCTGGCCCTTGTAGAGAGAAGCGCCGCGGTGCAGCATCAGGCCTTCGCCGCCCAGCCGGACGGTTTTGGCCAGCAGGCGCTGCAGGTCCGCATGGCTTGCCACCCTGGACTGCACGACTGCCTGCACCCAGGGCTGGTCAATGCGGGTGACCAGGCCGTTCAGGGCCGGAATCCGTTCCGTGAAGGTGCCGGTTTGTGCGGGCAGGTCGAACACCATGAAACGCAGGCTGCGCCAGCCGGCATCGTCAGGGGTCTGCTGGCGCACGATGGACACGGCCCTGGAGAACTGGCCGCGGCCGGCCCAGAGTTCGCCGTCCATGGGCAGCCGCGGCCAGCCCGCGGTGAACCAGGCCGGTGCGGCGATGCGTTCACCGCCACGCGTCAGCAGCTTCTCGCCGTCCCAGTAGCCGCGCACGCCGTCCAGCTTTTCGCTGACCCAATAATCCTGCAGTGCAATGCCGGGGTGGTAAACATTGGCCAGCATCAGCGCCGGGCCGGTGCCTGCACCTGCAACGGGAAGGGCTGGCGCCAGCCAGCACGCCAACAGCAGCAGCCACGGCAGCGTACGGATGCGAAGCCGAGTGCCGGCGCTGCGGGGCATGTCCGATGATGGATAAACAGTCATATGTTTCGATTCAATGCATGATTCATGCCGCCAGCCCAGGGACGGCGGGCGCAGGCAGCTATCAAAATAGTAGTATCTGGATTTCCCGGCGAATGCCTGCGCATTGTGCGGGCGGTTCCCGGGCACAGCAAGTTTTTTACCGATACAAGAGCCATGACCGATACCGATGTTGCTTCCATAGAACGCGCTACCCTGGCCGCCGTGGCCCCCGAAGCCCTGGAGGAGCGGGAGGGATGGCTTCTGCCGGTCCGTGGGCCGTGCCAAAAGCGCGGTGCCGCTGCAGCACACCAACGCAGACCCGGCCGTGATCGGCCGGATCGAGGCCCATTACGCAGCGCTGGATTTGCCGGCGGTGTTTCGCCTGGCGACAGCCCCTTGTTTTGAAGGCCTGCGCCACGAGTTGCGCAGGCGCGGCTACAGCGCCGACAAACCCACACTGGTGCAGCTGGGTACTGTGAGCCGGATGCGCGAGGTGTCGTCCCAGCCGCCGGCCGGGACGGCCGATGCGCTGGACGCGGGCTGGACGGCTCTTTTCCTGGGCGAGGGCTTCGATCCCGTGGACGGTGCCAGCCGTGTCCGGACGCTGAACCGGGCACCGGACTCGGTGTACGCCAGCGTCCGCGAGCACGGACAGGTCCTCGCGGTTGGCGTGGCTGCGTTCGGGCACGGCTGGGCCAGCGTGCATGGCATGCGTACGGCACCGGCTTGTCGCGGTCAGGGCCTGGCCGGGCGGGTGCTGGCCGGCCTGGCCGATGCCGCGTTACAGCGTGGCATGGTGCGTGTTTTTTTGCAGGTCGAGGCGGGCAACAGCGCCGCCCAGGCGCTGTACCGGCGCGCCGGGTTCGCCACGGCGTGGTGTTATGAGTACTGGCGACGGGGCTGAGCGGCGGGCAAATGCGCGGCCACTGGTGAGGTCACAGGTTTTTTTTATGCCATTTCTTGATTTCCAAATCGAATTGCGACACCCCCGAGCGCATTAAGAAGGGCTG
>CAZIYA010000473.1:0-2578 GCA_964543355.1 uncultured Polaromonas sp. | reverse complement strand
GAACTCTCCGTCGCGCTTGATCAGCGGCGTGCGCAGGCGGTCCGGGTCTTCATGCAGGTCTTTCAGCGCCACGCCTTTGGGGCAGATGTAGCCGGCGCTGAAGACATCGCTGTCATGCCCGCGGATGCTGATGACCTTGCCGTCCCGGACCTTGAGTTCCAGGCCGCAGCAGGCCTCACACAGCGGACAGATTCGGTGATGGGTGCTTTCGCTCATGTTTGTCTCCTGCCTGCATGGTGCGGGAAGCGCCGCAACTGCGCGATCAAGCGGGCGACAGCACCTTGCGCAAAATTTCGCCGGTCAGCGCATCCGCCGGAAAGAAGGTCTCCAGCATCAGCTCCTGCAGCGTCACGTCCACCGGTGTGCCAAAAATCGTGACGGTGCTGATGAAACTCAGCACGCCATGGACG
Source organism: uncultured Polaromonas sp. (assembly GCA_964543355.1). Classification (GTDB taxonomy): domain Bacteria; phylum Pseudomonadota; class Gammaproteobacteria; order Burkholderiales; family Burkholderiaceae_C; genus Polaromonas. The sequence goes on along the minus strand of CAZIYA010000473.1, from coordinate 2,168 downwards.
GTGCGGAACTGAAAGGGCATGACCACGCCCAGGTGTTCGCCCGCCAGGTGCGTCTCGTCGGCCCCTTCCGGCAGGGGGTAGGCCTGCAACTCGGCCAGCAGTTCGGCCAGCACCGGGTCGGCCGTGGCGGCGATTTGCTGGCGCAGGCGCTCAAACAGGTGGTTGCGCCATTGCGCGAGGTTGACGATTTTGCTGGCCAGGCCGCGCGGGTGCAGGCTCAGGCGCAGCACGTTAATCGGGGCTTGCAGCAGCTCTGGGTCGGCGCCCGCCAGCAGGTGCGGCAGGGCGGCGTTGGCGGCCAGCAGGTTCCAGTGCCGGTCCAGCGCCAGCGCGGGAAAGGGTTCGTGGCTCTTGAGGATCAGCTCCACCGCCTGCCGGGCCGAGGCGAGCTCCGGGTCGTCCAGCCGGCGTTCGCGGTACATGGGCGCATAACCGGCGGCCACCAGCAGCGTGTTGCGCTCGCGCAGGGGAATGGCCAGGCGTTCGGACAGGCGCAGCACCATTTCGCGGCTGGGCACGGCGCGGCCGGTTTCCACAAAACTCAGGTGCCGGGTCGAGATGTCGGCCTCGCTGGCCAGGTCCAGCTGGCTCAGGCGCCGGTGCTGACGCCAGTGGCGCAGGTGCTCGCCAAAAGGCAGCGGGGTGGAGCGGGCAGGCCGTGCGGGGGGGTGAAGGCTGGCATTCATGGCGCCATCGTAAGGCAGGCAGGGCCGGATGCCATTACCTGCGAGGTTATCGACGCTGCGCACCCCGGCGGCAATCATGGCGCCATGACCGCAGCGATGGACAGCCGGCTGCGGCAACCGGATCAGGCCGCTGTCCCCCTGTCTTTTATTTACTCAAGGAGTTTTTCATGTCTGCTGTTGTTTCCTTCTCCTCACTGACATCTTCCCCCCGGTTCCTGCGCAGCGTCCTTTGGCTGGACGCCGCCACCGGTGTGGCGACAGGTGCACTCCAGCTGCTGCTGACCGGTTTGCTGGCCAGCCTGCTCGGACTGCCGGAAACGCTGCTGGTAGCGTCGGGCTGGGTGCTATTTGGCTACGTGGTGGCTATCTGCTTCATCGCCACCCGGCAATTTGTGCCTGCTGCGCTGGTCTGGCTGCTCATCGGGGCCAACCTGCTCTGGGTGCTGGGCTGCCTGGCCTTGCTGCTGGGTGACCAGGTGACGCCGACCCTGGCCGGCAAGGTGTTTATTGCCGTGCAAGCGGTGGCAGTGGGTCTGCTGGCCGAGCTGCAGTGGGTCGGCTTGCGCAAAGCCGTGGCGCAGTCCGGCTGGTAAAAACAGCGCCGGAGCCGGCGCGGGACTTTCTTGTATGCTGTGCGGTCTGGCCCTCCCGGGGTGCCAGGCCGTTTCCCATCATCCCTCCTGGAAAGCCCTTTTCATGACACGCGCCTTGAACTTCAGTGCCGGACCGGCCACCCTTCCTGAACCCGTGCTGCGTCAGGCAGCCGCCGAAATGCTCGACTGGCATGGTTCCGGCATGTCCGTCATGGAGATGAGCCACCGTGGCAAGGAGTTCATCTCCATCCACGCCGAGGCCGAAGCCGACCTGCGTGAGCTGCTGACGATCCCGGCCAACTACAAGGTGCTTTTCCTGCAGGGCGGCGGGCTGGGGCAAAACGCCTTCATCCCGATGAACCTGCTGCGCGGCCATGCCGGTGCGGATTTCATCAACACCGGCGAGTGGATGAAAAAAACCATCAAGGAAGCCAAGAACTACTGCAAGGTCAACGTGGCCGCCACGGCCGAGGCCGGCGGTTTCACCAGCGTGCCGAAGTTCGACACCTGGAAGCTGGACCCGGACGCAGCCTATGTGCACATCTGCTCGAACGAAACCATTGGCGGTGTCGAATACCACTGGACACCAGACACCGGCAAGGTGCCGCTGGTGGCCGACATGTCGTCCAACATCCTCTCGCGCCCCATCGACGTCAGCCGCTATGGCCTGATTTATGCCGGGGCACAAAAGAACATCGGCCCCTCGGGGCTGACGCTGGTGATCGTGCGCGAAGACCTGATCGGTCAGGCCATTCCGCACACACCGTTTGTGTTTGACTACAAGCAGCAGGCCGACAACGACTCGATGTACAACACGCCGCCGACCTACGCGGTTTACATCGCCGGCCTGGTGTTCAAGCACATCAAGGCGCTGGGCGGCCTGCCGGCC
>CAZIYA010000472.1:0-2579 GCA_964543355.1 uncultured Polaromonas sp. | reverse complement strand
AACGCTTCGCGGCTGGCGAGGATGCGGCGCAGGTCTTCCATCGCCTCGTTCGTTGCGCCGCGGGTGGTGTCAAAAGGCCGCATGTCGCCCTGCGCGACCACACGCGCCATGTGTTCTTCCGGGCTGGCCTTGAGCCAGACGCAGTAAAAGCGGCTCTGCAGCAAATCAAAGGTTTCGCGCTCGCTGACGATGCTGCCACCGGTCGTCATGACCACGCCGTCGGCATGGTCCTCGGCAATGCGGAACAGCGCGCGGCGTTCGTAGCGGCGGTAACCAGCCTGGCCGTGCAGCAGCAGGATTTCGTTCATGCTGGTGCCGGCTTCGCGCTCGATCTCGCGGTCGAGTTCGACAAAAGGCACGCCGCGTTCGGTCGCCAGTTTCAGGCCCAGCGTTGATTTTCCGGCGCCGCGCAGGCCGATCAGTGCAATGCGCTGTTCACGGCCGTGTGTCTCGCTCAACCCAAAAGTGCTGCCCAGCAGCGCGTACGCCTGGTCCAGCTGCGTGTCGTCGAGCCGGCCCAGCAGGCCATGCACGCGGGCCAGCGCCAGACGCGGGGCGTCCTGCAGCAGTTCAAGAATGGAGATGTTCAGCGCGCGGGCCGCCGCTTCCAGCGAGTTGATGGAAACATTGCCCTTGCCGCTTTCCACGTCGGCCAGGAAACGCTCGCTCAGGCCGGAATCGGTGGCCAATGCCTTGCGTGTCATGCCGCGGCGGGCGCGCCAGGCACGCACCCTGGCACCCAGTTCGGCCAAGGTGGCTTTTGCTTCAGTTTCGGACATGACTTGCATCGGACACCACTTTTTGTGAAAAGTATTTGCGCTATATCAAGATTGCAGTATACTTCACATCAACAACCCGTCAAGCAGTTTATTGCATCTTTTTTTTCGGAGACCTTGATGAAACTGAAAATCCTTGTAGGCACGATGACCAGCACCGCCGACTATGTAGCTCAGGCGATCCAGATGGATTGCGCCGATCTGGTCCAGGACATTGATGTCCAGTTGATGGACGGCCTGGACATCAGCATCTTTGACACTGCGGTTGAGGAAGATGCAATATATCTCATATGTTCTTCCACCTATGGCCAGGGTGACGTGCCGGACAACGCTCGTGCGCTGTACGACTCGCTCGACAGCCAGCCCAAATTCCTCGGACACGTGCGTTATGGCGTGATTGCCCTGGGCGACCGCACCTACCAGCAGACTTTCGCTTTCGGCGGCAAGAAATTCGATGAACGCCTGCAGGGTCTGGGCGCCCAGCGCATCGGCGACATCTGGATCCACGACGCCAGCGCAGGCACGATGCCCGAGACCGAAGGTGCCGCCTGGTGCCGCGAATGGCTGGCCCTGGTGCTGAGCAGCGCGCCCAGCACCGAGACCGCCTGAGACTTCATAGACAAACAAGCCGCCAGCCCTTGCGCAGCGGGCGCAGGCAGCTATAAAAACCAGAGCATCCGGAGACCATTGATGAAACTGAGCCGCGCCGACCACAGTGTCAACCCGCCCCGCGTGGACATCCCCTGCGAGTACAACGCGGCCCACGACCTGCTCGAACGCAATGCCGGCCGCCGCGGCAAGGTCGCTTTCATTGACGCCGTCAGCGGCGCCACCCTGACCTATGGCGAACTCACGGAGCAGTCGCACCGTTTTGCCAACGCCTTGCGCGCCCAGGGCTTTGCACCCGAAAGCCGCGTCCTGCTGGCCGTGCTCGACACCATCGAGTGGCCGGTGGCTTTTCTGGGCTGCATCCTGGCCGGTGTGGTGCCCATCGCCGCCAACACGCTGCTGACCACGCCTGACTTCGAATTCATGCTGCGCGACTCGCGCGCGCAAGGCCTCATCGTATCCAAAGCCCTGCTGCCCGCCTTTGAAGCACTGGTGGCAGGCCAGATACCGACCCTGCGCAACGTCATCGTCGCGGGTACCGAAGACTCGGCACCCCACGCGACCCTGGCCCAGATGGTACGGGCGCAGCCGGCTACCAAAACAGTAGCACCCACCTGCGCCGACGAAGCCTGCTTCTGGCTCTATTCCAGCGGCTCGACCGGCACACCCAAGGGCACGGTGCACCTGCACAGTCACCTGATCCAGACCGCCGAGCTGTATGGCCGCGGCGTGCTCGGCATCCAGGAGTCGGATGTGGTGTATTCGGCGGCCAAGCTGTTTTTTGCCTATGGCCTGGGCAACGGCCTGACCTTTCCGATGAGTGTGGGCGCCACTGCGGTACTGCTGCCCACCCGGCCCACCCCGGCCGACGTCTTCGGCATCCTGAAAAAGCACCAGCCCACCATCTTCTATGGCGTGCCCACGCTGTACGCCTCCCTGCTGGCGGATCCGGCGCGGCCGCAGAAGTCGGAGCTGAAGCTGCGCGTCTGCACCAGCGCCGGCGAGGCCTTGCCCGCCGAGATCGGGAAAAAATGGACCGCTCACTACGGCTGCGAGATTCTTGACGGCATCGGTTCCACCGAAATGCTGCACATCTTCCTGAGCAACCGGCCCGGTGAAGTGCGTTACGGCAGCACCGGCCAGGCCGTGCCCGGTTACGAGCTGCGCATCGTCAGCGACGGCGGCAAGGAATGC
>CAZIYA010000471.1:0-2585 GCA_964543355.1 uncultured Polaromonas sp. | reverse complement strand
GGCGCAGCGCCCCCTCGGGGGGCAGCGCAGCACACGCAGTGGCAAGCGTGGGGGCAAACATTTCAAGACTTTTGTTTGGCTTCCACGTCGATCGTGGTTTTGTCGGCGTTCTGCTGCGCGTGCGTGACCTGGCCCGGGGTTGCGGCTTTTTCGTCCGCGCTCTGCCCGCCTTCCTTCATGCCGTCCTTGAAACCCTTGACCGCGCCGCCCAAGTCGCCGCCCATGTTCTTGAGTTTTTTCGTGCCGAACACCATCACAACGATCAACAGCACGATCAGCCAGTGCCAAATGGAAAGTCCACCCATAAAAATTCTCCTGGTATTCGATTGCAAGCTTGCACAACAATTTAGCCATTCTAAATGGCCTTGCCACAGGAATGACCGGGGATGCCCGCATTGACCACCCCGCCAGCGTGACTGCTTTAATTGGGGGCAGGTCCGGTCCGCGCAAGTGGGCGTTTACCCTTCCAACGAACGGGGGACTCTTTAACTCAACCGGGGCCGCGGGCCCGGCTCCGCCGGCCCGCAGGCGCAGCGGCCCCCTCGGGGGGCAGGGCGCTACGCGCAGCGAGCAACCGTGGGGGTCAACCTTTCAGCCAGGGCCGCGGTCCACCCATCACATGGATGTGCAGGTGGTGCACTTCCTGCCCGCCCTCGGTTCCGGTGTTGACCACCATGCGGAAACCGCCTTCGGGGTAGGGATTGCAGCCCTCTTCGGCGGCCAGCCGGGGCGCCAGCACCATCATGCGGCCCAGCAACGCCGCGTGTTCAGGCCCTACCTGCGCCATCGACGGGATATGCACCTTGGGGATCATCAGAAAATGTACCGGCGCCCAGGGGTGGATGTCGTCGAAAACGAAGAGCTCTTCGTCTTCGTACACCTTGCGGCTGGGAATCTGGCCCGCGGCAATTTTGCAGAAAATGCAGTTGCCGGCGGCATGGGTGGAGGGCTGGCTCATGGAGTGCTCTTGCGAAAAAAAGGGATCAGACGAGCGGAACGCTGCGCGCAGGCCGGTTGCTGTTGAAACGTGTCCAGCCGCGTACGCAGCGGTACAGGTACCAGAGCCAGACGACGCAGTAGGCAATGGCGCCCGGCACAAACAGCAGCAGCCACAGCGGGGACAGCAACACCAGCCACATCAGCGTCCACCAGAAAGTCTGGATCATGTAATTGTGGTGGTCGATGTAGAGTGCGTCGGACTCCTCGGCGCGCCGCACGTAGTTCACGATCAGCGCGACCACCGCAAAAACGCCGCCGCTGAACCAGGCCAGCGTGTGCAGGCCGTAAAGCACATGCATGACGATGCGGTCATTGGGGTTTTTGGAGTCGAATTCAGCCAGGTCGGTCTCGCTCATGGGTTCCTTTCTTGCTTCGCGTTATTTTTCAGCCGCCTCGCGGCCCTGTGCCTTGCGCAGGGCCTTTTCCTCGATGCCGCTGGTGCCTTCACGGCGCTCCAGTTCGGCGATCACGTCGGCCGGTGACAGGCCATAGTGCGCCAGCGCAATCAGGCTGTGAAACCACAGGTCGGCCACCTCGCCGACCAGTTTGGCAGGGTCACCGCCATGGTCCAGGTCCTTTGCCGCCATCACGGTTTCGGTGGCTTCCTCGCCGATTTTTTTCAGGAAGGCGTCCGGACCCCTGTGCAGCAGGCGCGCAACATAGCTGGTGTCAGGATCACCGCCGCGGGCCGGCTTGCGGCTTTCGATGATTTGCGCGAGTCGCTGAAGGGAGTCGTTGGAAGTCATGGCCTACTTGTAAATGGTTGTCGGGTCCTTGAGGACCGGATCGGTCACCACCCACTGACCATCTTTGTAGAGGTGGAAAAAACAGCTGTGGCGGCCGGTGTGGCAGGCAATGCCCGGCTCATGGCCGAGCTGCGTCACTTTCAGCAAGACCACGTCGTTGTCGCAGTCCAGCCGGATTTCGTGCACCGTCTGCAGGTGGCCGGACTCCTCGCCCTTGTGCCAAAGGCGTCCGCGCGAACGGCTGTAATAGACGGCCTGGCCCAGCTCGGCGGTTTTTTGCAGCGCCTCGCGGTTCATCCAGGCGAACATCAGCACGTCGCCGCTGGCGGCTTCCTGCGCAATGACAGGGATCAGGCCCTTGTCGTCCCAGCTGACTTCATCTAACCAGTTCATGAAAGTATTATCGCCCCCACGTTCGCTCGCTGGTCGTAGCTCTTTGCCCCCCGAGGGGGCGCTGCACCTGCGGGCCGGCGGAGCCGGACCGGCGGCCCCGGCTGGAATGGGAGACAGTCCCCTGCGCGCGCGTGTTCACTATTAAATTTATAGCTGCTTGCGCACGCCAGACATGGGCTGGAGGCCAAAACGGCTTGAAACTAAAGACGGACAGGTATGCCGCGCTGAGCCATGTGCTGCTTGGCCTGCTGCACCGTGTATTCGCCGTAATGGAAGATGCTCGCGGCCAATACAGCGTCGGCGCCGCCGATCTGGATGCCGTCGGCCAGGTGGTCCAGGTTGCCGACGCCGCCGGAGGCAATGACCGGCACGCTGACCGCGTCGCTGACGGCGCGGGTCAGCGCCAGGTCAAAGCCGGACCTGGTACCATCGCGGTCCATGCTGGTC
>CAZIYA010000470.1:0-2588 GCA_964543355.1 uncultured Polaromonas sp. | reverse complement strand
GCTAGGAGTGCAACGCAGAGTGGCGCTGTTTTCACCCCGTTCCCTCCGGGTTGCGGCCAAAAAGGCCATGCGCAGCGTTGCAAAGCCTTGCCGGGCTCCAGCCCGGCTGCATTTTGCGCCTCGCGCATGACCTTTTTGACTCGCAACGCATCTTGCATAAATAGTGTGAGCAGGCCCTAGATTGTCACCGTTTTGCAGGCTCTATCCACCGCGGTTCCGGCCCCCTACAATGCAGGCATGCAACACCCTTTTTGCTCCCTTTTGCTCGCCACTGCTGCCTCTGTGCTGGCCTGCGTCCCGGCCCTGGCCCAGACAGCTGCACCCGCTGCAGCCCCGGCACCGGCCCCTGCCGTGGAGCCCGGCACCAACCCGGCCAGCCGCCGGCCGGATGCCGCCATCCAGCGCATCCGTACCGAAGACGCCGGGTCGCGCATCGACGAAGTGCGCGTCGGGGGTGAAACGCAAAGCATCACGGTACAGCCCAAAACCAATGTGCCGGCCTATGAAGTGCTGCCATCGGACTCCACCAAGGGCGGCGGCACGGCTCCGTCCAAATCAGGCGCCGGCGCTACCGGCAGCCGTGTCTGGAACGTTCTCAAGTTCTAGTTTTTCCCTTCAGTTCCAGTTTCAGCCCCAGGCATGGCCGTTTACACCGAAGTCTCGTTCGACGAGGCCGCCCCTCTTTTGCACTCGCTCGGACTGGGCCAGTTGCAAACTCTGGACGCCTGCTCGGGCGGCATTGAAAACACCAACTATTTCGCCGACACCGACCAGGGCCGTTACGTCCTGACCCTGTTTGAGCGTCTGGGGTTTGAGCAGTTGCCGTTTTACCTGCACCTGATGAAACACCTGGCGCAGCGCGGCATTCCGGTGCCTGAACCGCACGCCGCCGTAACAACAGACGCCGGCAGCCAGCCCGGCGACATTCTTCACAAGCTCAAGGGCAAACCCGCCGCCGTCGTGGACCGTTTGCGCGGTAGCAGCGAACTCGCTCCCACGCCTGCCCACTGCGCTGCCGTGGGCAGCATGCTGGCGCGCATGCACCTGGCGGGGCAGGATTTTCCGCGCCAGCAAGCCAACCTGCGCGGCCTGACCTGGTGGAACGAGACTGTGCCGGTGGTGCTGCCCTACCTCAGTGCCGAACAGGCCAGCCTGATCCTGTCCGAACTGGCCTACCAGAACCATGTGGCGGCGTCCTCAGCCTGTCAGGCCTTGCCGCGCGGCCCGGTCCATGCCGACCTGTTTCGCGACAACGTGATGTTCGACGGTGACGGCGGCGATTTGCGTCTCACCGGCTTTTTTGATTTTTACTTCGCCGGCTGGGATGCCCTGCTGTTTGACATCGGCGTCAGCCTCAACGACTGGTGCGTGGACCTGGCCACCGGTGAGGGCGACGCGGCACGGACCAGCGCCTTCCTGACGGCCTACCAGGCCGTACGTCCGCTCACCGCGCAGGAACGCAGCCTGCTGCCGGCCATGCAGCGGGCGGGCGCCCTGCGTTTCTGGATTTCGCGGCTGTGGGACTTTTACCTGCCGCGCGAGGCGGCCTTGCTGCAGGCGCACGACCCCGGTCATTTCGAGCGGGTGCTGCGCCAGCGGGTGGCCCATCCCTGCGGCCTGACGTCCTGAATCCGTGGGCGCGCTGTCGGTCGCAAAAAACCGACAATTTGCCGTTTTTGAAGCAAACTGCCCAGCCGGCGTTAAATTGTTCACCGAGTCGGCCTTTTTAGCCTTTTGACCGAGCCAGGACAGGCTTGAACCCCCAACATGCAACTCACGCAATGAAACTAAACATCGTTCCCGCACGTACTGGCATCACATGGGTCAAACTCGGCATTCAAACCTTCTTCAAGCAGCCGCTGGCGCTGGCCGGCCTGTTTTTCATGTACATGGCGGCGGCCACGCTGGCATCGCTGATTCCCTTCGTTGGCGTGGTTCTGGCGCTGGCCATCGTGCCGGCGGCCACACTGGGATTGATGGCGGCCACGCTGGAAGCCACCAAGGGCCGTTTCCCCATGCCCGCCATCCTGGTCAGCGCTTTCCGCGCGGGCCAGCAGCGCGGCCGTGCCATGATGGTTCTGGGCTTCCTGTACGCGGCGGCCTGCCTGCTGATTGTTTCCGTGGTGCCGCTGTTTTTCGAGGTGCCGGTCAGCCGCGAAAGTGCCCTCGCCCCCGAGATGCAGGGCGCGATGCTGATGATCATGGCCCTGTATCTGCCGATCTCGGTGCTGTTCTGGCATGCACCCGCCCTGGTGCACTGGCACGGCGTGACACCGGTCAAAAGCCTGTTTTTCAGTGCCGTCGTCTGCTTCAGGAATGCCGGCGCCTATGTGGTGTTCGGGCTCACCTGGATGGTGGTGCTCATGGTCATCGGCCTGGCCGTGAGCCTGCTTGCCGGCCTGCTGGCCAGCCCCGAGGCAGCGGCCGCGCTGGTCATGCCGGCCGCACTGCTGATGGCCGCCATGTTCTCAAGCTCGCTTTATTTCACCTTTCGCGACAGTTTTGATGCTTCCCCGACCGACGATCCTGACAACACCGACAACAACCCCACCCCAGGAGAAACGCCATGACACAGCACCTGCTGCAAG
>CAZIYA010000469.1:0-2599 GCA_964543355.1 uncultured Polaromonas sp. | reverse complement strand
TTGATTTAAGAGCTCCCACGGTCGCTTACTGCGGCGACCCCGCCGGACATCGGGATCAGCTTTTCTGGCGCCGCAGGCGGGCCAGGCGGTCGGCAATGGCGTCCAGGTCCAGGGCGTCTTCCGCATGGTCGAGGTAGGTCTCCAGATCCGGCACGGCACGGCCCGCTTCGCCTTGCTCGGCGAAAGCCAGTCCGCGGTCGCGGTATTCGTCCCAGGCCTCGGGGTGAAGCACGATGAGCCGGTCCTGCACCGCGATCAGCCGCAGCCAGTCCTGCTGGGTCTTGTGGATTTCCTTGAGGTTGCGCAGCATGCGGCTGATGATGTCGCGGGCCGGCACCGACTGCAGGTACAGGCCAACCGGCACCTCGAACTCGTCCACCAGGCCGCTGCGCTGGCGAAACGGCTCCAGCCGCTCGGCCAGCTCTTCCCGGCTCAGCGACTGGCCGGTGAAAGGGTCGATCACCACCTGGCCCTTGGGCAGGTTGACCTTGACCATGAAGTGGCCCGGAAATGCAATGCCGCGTGCATTGAGCCCCACGCCGCCCGCCAGCTCCAGCCAGAGCACGGCCAGCGTGATCGGGATGCCACGCCGGGTTTTCAGAACCGCATTCAGGTAGCTGTTGTCGGGGTCGTAGTAGTCATTGATGTTGCCGCCGAAATTCAGGTCGCGGAAGAAAAACTGGTTCAGCGCCCGCAGGCGCTGCAGGGCCGAAGCGTCCGCCGGCAGGCGGCGTTTCAGGCGCGCCAGCAATTGGTCCACATCGCCCAGCACCTGCTCGACGTCAAGATCCGGGTACTCGTCCTGGGCCACGCTGACCGCCGCCTCCAGCAGCGGGAAATGGTCGTCGCTCTGCACCAGGCAGGCAAAGTACTGCAGGGGCGACGGGACGTCGAGATTGAGGGGCATGGCGCTACTTTCTCACAAACCGCCGGACGAAGCGAGTACCCCGCCGGAAAAGTGTCAGCGGCGCATCAACTTTCGCACTTTCAGGCCGGCCGCCCACAATGCTCCGAAATAAATAGCACCTGACGCAAGTAGCACAAGGGCCAACAACCCTATTCGCTTGAAAGATTCGGCCCGCAGCCCGGTCCAGCTGACGGCCTGGGCGGCCCACAGCAGAAACACCGCCAGCAGCGCGCTCGCCGCCAGCACCTGCAGTGCAAACATGCCCCAGCCGGGCGCCGGCTGGTAGCTGCCGCGCTTGCGCAGGCCGATCAGCAGCCACAAGGCGTTGATGAGCGCACCTATGCCGATGGCCAGTGCCAGCCCCGCGTGCTGAAACAGCGGCACCAGCGCCAGGTTCAGCAACTGCGTGATCACCAGCACCACCAAGGCAATACGCACCGGGGTCTTGATGTCCTGGCTGGCGTAAAAGCCCGGCGCCAGCACCTTGATCGCCACCAGGCCGAGCAGGCCGGCGCCGTAGCCCATGAGCGCGGTGGTGGTCTGGTACACATCGCGATCGGTGAAGGCGCCGTAGTGATACAGCGTGGCCACCAGCGGCTGGGCAAAGGTCAGCAGCGCGACAGCGCTCGGCACCGCCATCAGTACGACGATGCGCAGACCCCAATCCAGCATGGCGGAATAGGCGTCGCCGTCGCCCGCGGCTTTGGCGGCGGCCAGCTGCGGCATCAGCACCACCCCGATGGCCACGCCCAGCATGGCCGTGGGAAACTCCATCAGCCGGTCCGCATAGGTCAGCCAGCTCACGCTGCCAGGGGTCAGGTGTGAGGCAATCTGGGTGTTGATGATGGTGGAGATATGTGCCACGCTGACACCCAGCAGGGCCGGCAGCATCAGCTTGCCGATGTTGCGGGTTCCCGGGTCAGCCCAGGCGGTTCGGATGGCAGTCCAGCCCAGGCCCACGCGCGGCAGCATGCCGATTTTGAGCAGGGCCGGCACCTGCACCGCAAGCTGCAGTGCACCGCCAATCATCACGCCGGCACCCATGACATAAATCGGCTCAATTCCCCTGGACTGGAACCACGGTGCACCCAGCCAGGCGGCGCCAATCATGGAAAGGTTCAGCAGCACGGGCGTGGCAGCGGGCACGGCAAAACGTTTCCAGGTGTTCAAAATGCCGGCCGACAACGCCACCAGCGACATGAAGCCGATGTACGGGAACATCCAGCGCGTCATGAAAACGGCCGCTTCGAAGCCGCGCGGCTCCTGTTTCAGGCCGCTGGCCATCAGCCAGACCAGCACCGGGGCAGCTGCCACCCCGATCACGCAGGTCAGCAGCAGCGCCCACGCCAGCAAAGTGGCGACCCGGTTGACCAGCACCTGCGTGGCCGCCTCGCCGTTTTGCGCCTTGCTGGCGGCCAGCACCGGCACAAAAGCCTGGCTGAAGGCGCCCTCGGCAAACAGGCGCCGGAACAGATTGGGAATGCGGAACGCGACGTTGAACGCGTCCGTCATGGCGCTGGCACCGAAGGTGGAAGCCATCAACAGCTCCCGCGCCAGACCGGTGATCCTGGAAACCAGCGTGAACAGGGAAACGGTGGACGCGGATTTGAATAAAGTCACCCGGGGAGTTTATAGCCCCCACGGTCGCCCGCTTCGTGTGGCTCCCTGCCCCCCGAGGGGGCCGCTGCGCCT
>CAZIYA010000468.1:0-2600 GCA_964543355.1 uncultured Polaromonas sp. | reverse complement strand
TCGATGAAATCGACGCTGTCGGCCGCCAGCGCGGCGCCGGCCTGGGCGGTGGCAACGACGAGCGCGAGCAGACCCTGAACCAGATGCTGGTCGAGATGGACGGCTTTGAAACCAATGTCGGCGTGATCGTGGTGGCCGCCACCAACCGTCCCGACATCCTGGACGCCGCCTTGCTGCGCCCCGGCCGTTTTGACCGCCAGGTTTACGTGACGCTGCCCGATATCCGCGGCCGCGAGCAGATCCTCAATGTGCACATGCGCAAGGTGCCGCTCGGCCAGGACGTGAATGCCAGCGTAATCGCCCGCGGCACCCCCGGCATGTCCGGCGCCGACCTCGCGAACCTGTGCAACGAAGCAGCCCTGATGGCGGCCCGCCGCAGTGCACGCACTGTGGAGATGCAGGATTTCGAAAAAGCCAAGGACAAGATCCTGATGGGCCCCGAGCGCAAGAGCATGGTCATGCCCGAGTCGGAGCGCCGCAACACGGCCTATCATGAGTCCGGCCATGCACTGCTCGGCAAGATGCTGCCCAAGTGCGATCCGGTGCACAAGGTCACCATCATTCCGCGCGGCCGTGCGCTGGGTGTCACCATGAGCCTGCCGGCGCAGGACCGCTACAGCTATGACCGCGAGTACATGCTGAGCCAGATCAGCATGCTGTTCGGCGGTCGCATTGCCGAAGAGGTGTTCATGCACCAGATGACCACCGGCGCCAGCAACGACTTCGAGCGTGCGACGGCGCTGGCCAGGGACATGGTCACACGTTACGGCATGAGCGAGGCGCTGGGCCCCATGGTCTACGCCGAGAATGAAGGCGAAGTATTCCTGGGCCGTTCGGTCACCAAGACCAACAACATGAGCGAGTCCACCCTGAAAAAGGTCGACGAAGAGGTGCGCCGCATCATCGACCAGCAGTACGCCCAGGCGCGCAAGCTGATCGAAGACAACCAGGACAAGATCCACGCCATGGCCAAGGCCCTGCTCGAGTGGGAAACCATCGACGGCGACCAGCTCGACGACATCATGGCCGGCAAGGAGCCGCGTCCGCCGAAAGACTGGACGCCGCGCAACCCTTCGGTGGGCGGTGGCGGCCCCAGCGGCGGCACGCCGGTGGTCAGCACCGACCCGGCACCGACGGTGGCTTGACAGCTTCCATCCATATGACAACCGGGGCAAGTCCCCGGTTATTTTTTGGCCCCCACGCTCGTCGCTTCGCGTACTATGCTGCCCCCCGAGGGGGCGCATTTCGCCTTGGGGCGGCCCGGCGGCGAAACCTTTGCCGGTGCACAGGGCCTTAGGAGTATGACGTGATCTGGCAAACCTCGCGCTTCCAAATCGACCTGGATCAGCCACGCGTCATGGGCATCGTCAACGTCACGCCCGATTCGTTTTCAGACGGTGGCAAGTACTTTTCCAAAGGCAGCGGGCAGCAGGCCGCGTTCGACCATTGCGCCCAGCTCCTGCGGGACGGTGCCGACATGCTCGACATAGGCGGCGAATCCAGCCGCCCCGGGGCGCCGCCGGTGCCGCTAGCCGAGGAGCTGGCGCGTGTGTTGCCTGTGGTGCGCCATGCCGTCACCCTGGGCGTGCCGGTCTCGGTGGATACCTACAAGCCCGAAGTGATGGAAGCCGTGCTGGATCTGGGAGCCGACATCATCAACGACATCTGGGCCCTGCGCCAGCCGGGGGCCGCCGCGGTGGTGGCCGCGCACCCGGCCTGCGGCGTTTGCCTGATGCATATGCACCGCGAGCCCCAGACCATGCAGGCCGCGCCCATGGAGGGCGATGTGTTGCCACAGGTGCTGTCTTTCCTCGCGCAGATGGCCAAAGAGCTGCAGGCCCTGGGCGTGGCTGCGGGCCGCATCGTGCTGGACCCGGGCATCGGATTCGGCAAGACCGTGGCGCAGAATTTTTCATTGCTGGCGCGCCAGCGCGAGCTGCTGTCTGCCGGTTATCCGCTGCTGGCCGGCTGGTCGCGCAAGTCCTCGCTGGCTGCGGTGACCAGCACCTCGCTGGCCAGCGTCGCCCAGCTGGACATTGCGGACCGGATGGTCCCCAGTGTCACGGCGGCCGTGCTGGCCGTGGACCGCGGCGCACGCATCGTGCGTGTGCACGACGTGAAAGAAACCGTTCAGGCACTCAAGGTCTTGTCGGCCGCACGCTGAGGCTTTGGCTGACACGGCAGCAGGGTGGAGCGACCTAAAATAGGCCCACATTTCCAGAACAACAAGCTCCGCAGGGACAAAACTCCATGACAAGAAAATACTTCGGCACCGACGGCATCCGCGGCACCGTGGGCCAGGCGCCCATCACGCCCGACTTTGTGCTGCGCCTGGCCCATGCGGTGGGCCGGGTCCTGAAAAAGACCGAGGCCCGGCCGACCGTGGTGATCGGCAAGGACACGCGCATCTCCGGCTACATGCTGGAGAGCGCGCTCGAATCGGGCTTCAATTCCGCCGGGGTCGATGTGGTGCTGCTCGGGCCGCTGCCGACACCGGGCGTGGCCTACCTCACACGCACGCAACGGGCCAGCCTGGGCGTGGTGATCAGCGCCAGCCACAAAGCCTTTCCCGACAACGGCATCAAGTTTTTCAGCGCCTT
>CAZIYA010000467.1:0-2609 GCA_964543355.1 uncultured Polaromonas sp. | reverse complement strand
ACCGAGGCCAAAAGGAGTCATTTATCGAACCTCCTGGGTGAAGTGCTGAAGCTGGTGGGCAGGCTGTTAAGTAGCTCTCCCGCATCAGGCGAGCGGCTGACGATTTCAAGCAGGCGGGCGCCCGCATAGGTGCCGTCGTCAAAGCCGAACCAGCGTTCCTTGAAGAAAATGTGGCCGCTCATCTCGCCACCCAGCGGGGAGTTGACCTCTTTCATCTTCGCCTTGATCAGCGAGTGGCCCGTCTTGTACATCATGGGCACGCCGCCGGCGGCCTCGATCTCGGGCGCCAGGCGCTGCGAGCACTTGACGTCGAACACGATGGCGCCGCCGGGCGCGCGTGACAGCACGTCGCGTGCAAACAGCATCATCTGGCGGTCGGGGTAGATGTTCTGGCCGTCGCGCGTGACGATGCCGAGCCGGTCGCCGTCGCCGTCAAACGCCAGGCCCAGCTCGGCGTCGCCCGCCTGCAGGGCGGTGACCAGGTCTTTCAGGTTTTCCGGTTTGCTGGGGTCTGGGTGGTGGTTGGGGAAGGTGCCATCAACCTCGCTGAACAGCTCGGTCACCTCGCAGCCCAGCGCGCGGAAGATGTCGGGCGCCGACGCACCGGCAATGCCGTTGCCCGAGTCAATGACAATTTTCAGCGGCCGCTTGAGCTTGATGTCCGACACAATGCGGTCGCGGTAGGGCGCGAGCACATTGACATGAGTGACACGGCCCGGCGCCGCCGGCGCACCACTGGCCGGCGCCAGCATGCCGCGCTTCAGGGCCTGGATGTCCTCGCCAAAAATTGCGCGGCCGGCCAGCACCATCTTGAAGCCGTTGTAGTCCCGCGGGTTGTGGCTGCCGGTGATCTGGATGCCGGAGTTCGCCAGCGTGCTGGCCGCGAAATACAGCATGGGTGTGGTGGCCATGCCGATGTCGACCACATCGACCCCGCTGACGACCAGCCCGCGGATCAGCGCTTCGCTGAGGGCGGGGCCGCTGAGGCGCCCGTCACGGCCCACGGCCACGGTGCGTTCACCCTGGGCCAGCGCGGCGCTGCCGAAAGCCAAGCCCAGCGCCTCGGCGACGGATTCATTGACGGTGGAAGGCACCACGCCGCGGATGTCATAGGCTTTGAAAATCGATGCGTCAAGCTGCATGGGATGAAGCCCTTCCTGGAATCTGTTGAGTGGCGTCGATTGTAGGCGCGGGGCCTGCCGGGGAGATGTCCGAAAACGGCTAGTACCAGCCCGCGCGCCGCGTATTATCAGGGTCATGAATCCGAACACCGCCCCCCTTGCAGACGATGCCTGCTACCTCGCGTTGAAGACGCGGGACGCGCGTTTCGATGGCAACTTTTTTACGGGTGTTACCTCAACCGGCATTTACTGCCGCCCGGTTTGCAGCGTCAAAACCCCGAAACGCGAAAACTGTCGCTTTTTCGGCCATGCCGCGCAGGCCGAAAGCGCCGGCTTCCGCCCCTGCCTTCGCTGCCGGCCGGAGCTGGCGCCGCATTCCGTGGTCTGGTCCATCCAGGACGCGAGCTACATCTTGGCCCATCAGGCCGCACGCCTGCTGGACGAGCCGGAAGCCTGGACGGATGCCGCCCCTTCCGTTGACTTGCTGGCAGCCAGGCTGGGCATCAGCGACCGCCACGTGCGGCGGATTTTCGAAGCGCAGTTCGGCGTCTCGCCGGTGCAGTACCTGCAGACCCGCCGCCTGCTGACGGCCAAGCAGCTGCTGGCCGACACGGCCCTGCCGATCACGCAGATTGCATTGATCAGCGGCTACGCCAGCGTGCGCCGTTTCAATGCCGCTTTTGTCGGACATTACGGGCTGAACCCGACGCAGCTGCGGCGCCAGGGCGCAACACCTTCGGACGCGGGCATCACCGTCAAGCTGGGTTACCGCCCACCCTACGACGTGGCTGCGATGACAGGCTTCTTCAGGAAGCGGCAGATCAACGCTATCGAATTTGTAGCTGATGACGCAGGCCTGATGGGGATAGGACGCACTTTTCGTGTGGAATCCGGCGGCAAGGCACACGCCGGCTGGGTGCACGCCACGTTTGACGAAGAGCGCTGCCACGTGGCGTTGCGCATCAGCGACTCCCTGTGCGAGGTGTTGCCGCTGGTGATACGCCGGCTGCGCGCCATGCTGGACCTGGACGCCGACCCGCAGGCCATCAACAGCGCACTGCACGCCTCTTTCCCGGGCGGTGACGGCCTGCGCGTGCCGGGCGCCATGGACGGTTACGAGCTGGCGGTGCGCGCGGTGCTGGGCCAGCAGATCACGGTGGCGGCCGCACGCACACTGGCGCAGCGCATGGTGGACAAACTCGGCGAGCCGATCATCACGCCCTGGCCCGAACTGACCCGGCTGTTCCCCGCAGCGGCAGTGCTGGCGCAGGCCAGCGGCGACACGCTGGGCCAGCTGGGTATCGTCAGGCAGCGGCAGGCCGCGATTGTCGGCATTGCCCAGGCCGTGGCGGACAAACGCCTGCAACTGCACGGCGGCGCCGACGTCAATGCCACCATTGCCACGCTGAAAGAGCTGCCCGGCATTGGCGACTGGACGGCGCAATACATCGCGATGCGGGCGCTACGCTGGCCCGACGCTTTCCGGCC
>CAZIYA010000466.1:0-2617 GCA_964543355.1 uncultured Polaromonas sp. | reverse complement strand
GCGCCTGGTCGGTGGCAGGCGCCAAAGTGCTCAGCGACATGCCCGACGACGTGGTCATCGCCTTCAAGCCGGACAGGCGCAGCTGCGTGATCGCGCTCACACACGACCCCAAACTCGACGACCTGGCCCTGTTGGAGGCCCTCAATACCGACGCGTTCTACGTCGGCGCCATCGGTTCGCGGCGCAACAACGATGCCCGGCACCAGCGCATGGCCGAACACTTCGATCTCGAGGAATCCGCCCTGGCCCGCCTGCGCGGCCCCATCGGCATCTACATCGGCAGCAAGACCCCACCTGAAATTGCTGTCAGCGTCATGGCCGAAGTGCTGGCCGTGAAAAACGGCGTGACGCTGCCGCGCGACATGGAAGTGGCACAGGCCAAGAATGAACGCGCGGTGCTGGCAAACGAACCCGGCGAGCTGGTATGCGGGGTGGCGCGGGTTTCGTCCTGAATTCGGTTTTTTCCCGGGAATCAGGAACTGCCTGACGCCCTCGTCCTTGTCGAAGGCCTGCACGCGAACTATGATCTGCCGGGCTACGGCATTTGCCCCATACGGGTGGTGGTTCTTTGCGGCGCGTGCCGGACAGCCTGAACATCAAACACGAAAACCTCATGCCAGCATGAAAATTGAAGCTGATGACCTGACCCGGCCCGAAGTCATTGCGCTGCTCAACGAGCACCTGTCGAACATGTACGAACTCTCACCGCCCGAAAGTGTTCATGCCCTTGACGTCACAAAGCTTCGAAGTCCGGGCATCTCCTTCTGGACGGTTTGGGACGACGGTGTTCTTCTTGGCTGCGGCGCACTGAAAGAGCTCTCGCCGTCCCACGGCGAGGTCAAGTCGATGAGGACCCCGCAGGCTTTGCGCCGCCGGGGCGCTGGCCGCGCAGTCCTCGCGCACATCATCAGCGTTGCCAAGGAGCGAGGCTACCGGCGCCTGAGCCTGGAAACCGGGTCTATAGACGCTTTTGTGCCCGCCCAGAAGCTTTACGCGAGTTTTGATTTTTCCACGTGCGGCCCCTTCGGAAGCTACATGGAAGACCCGCACAGCGTGTTCATGTCACGGGAGTTGTGACTTCCCTGGGGCCGATACGCGCTGCCTGCTGACAGCCGAAAGCCTTTGGTGCACATGCACCCGAAGGAAAACCACGTTTCACGTGATTCTTGCTTTTTTCGGTATCAAATTGGCTCGCAACCGTTATTCCACGGGCGCAAGAAGCTATCAAAAGCAGAGCAAATTTACTTGTTCAGTTTTGCCAGCAGCGCCTGGATTTCCTGCCGGCGGCCGCTGTCGGCCAGTTCACGGCCGGGACGCGGCGGGGCTTTCAGTGCGGCTTCCAGGTGGGTGCGGGCCTCGGCATGGCGGTCGCGGCCGAGCAGGTACTCACCGTAGAAGAAGTTCGGGTCGATGCCGGTCGGGTTGATGGCCAGCGACTTCTTGAAAAGTTCTTCGGCCTTGTCCTTGTTGCCGAAGCCGACCGGCCAGCCCGGCACCTGGGCGTACAGCGTGGCCAGGCTGGTGTAAGCGGAACCGGCGAGCGCCTTGTCGTTGATCTTGAGCGCTTCCTCGAAGCGCAGCTTGGCCTCCTTGGCGAGCGACAGCGCGCCCAGGCCGCCCTTGGCGCCGGCTTCGCTGGACACCACGATGCCTTCCCAGGTCAGCGCCTCGGCGCTGCCGGGGTTGGTTTCAACAATCTTGTGCGCCTGCTGGGCCAGGGCGTGGTACAGCTCGGCTTGCTGTTTTTCCGGCTTGCTGTATTTGATCTCGGCCCACTGGTCCTGGATGGGGCGTATCAGTTCTTCCGGGGTGGCCGCGGCGGCAAAGCCGGCGAAGGAAAGCAGAAGAGGAAGCGCGAGGAGGGAGCGTAAAACGGGATGCATGAAAAGTCCTTTCAGTGCTGTTCAGAAGAGGGGGCGTGTTGTTTGACGATGGCCAGCTGGCCGGCCAGGCCGCGGTCTATCAGTGAGGGGGCGAAACCGTTGAGCCAGGCAAACAGGCGTTCCGGAAAACCGAAATGGTGTTCACCCTTACCGTGGCGCAGGGCCGCGACAATCTGCCGCGCGACGGCCTGGCTGCTGTCGCTGTTGTTCTTCAGCGCGCGGTTGAGCTGGTTGACGGCTTCGGTATTGAGCGGCGTATCGATCACGCGCGGCGCGATATGGATGACCGCCACCGGGGTGTCGGCCAATTCGCGGCGCAGCGCCTGCGAAAAACCGCGCAGGCCCGCCTTGGCGGCGGAATACGCGGCAAAGCCGGGATAGGGCAGGCTGCCGAACATGGCCCCGACATTGACGACGGCGGCGGTCGGCTGTGCCTTCAGCCACGGCAGCAGGGCCTGTGTCAGGCGCAGCGGTGCTTCGAGGTTGGTGGCCAGCACCTGTTCGACGGTGGGCCAGGCCTGCTGGTCGAACAAACCAAAAGAGCCGACGCCGGCATTGTTGATCAGCACATTGACACCGAAGGCGCGCGCGGCGGCGTTTGCTGCGGCGATGCCTTCCGCCGTGGTGAGGTCGGCGACCACACTGTCGGCGTTGGCGCCCAGCTCGGCTTTGATGGCGGCCAGCCGCCCAGCGTCACGGCCGGCCAGCAGGACGGAGGCGCCGGCACCGGCCAG
>CAZIYA010000465.1:0-2629 GCA_964543355.1 uncultured Polaromonas sp. | reverse complement strand
TGAAGACCTGCGGCTCCAGCGCCATCAGCAGCGCCACTTCGAGCTTGCGCTGGTCACCGTGCGGCAGGCTGGCCACCGGCATCTGCGCCTTGCCCTCCATGGCGACGGCTACGAGAATTTCTTCGGCCCGGTTGAGCAGCGCCTTGTGGTCGCTCCAGATGCTCCACAGGTTCAGGCCGCGCCGGTGCGGACCGTGGCGCGTGGCCTGAACCGCCAGACGCACGTTTTCCAGCACGGTGAGGTTGGGAAACAGGTTGGTCAGCTGAAAAGCCCGGCCCAGACCGGCATGCGTACGCGCCGAGGCGCTCATGCCCGAAAGCTCCCGGCCATTGAGCGTGACCGTGCCGCTGCTGGCCTTGAGCTGACCGGAGATCAAATTGAAATAAGTCGTTTTACCCGCACCATTGGGGCCGACGATGGCCGTGAGCGTGCCCGGTTCGAACGAGCAGGTCACGGCATTCACAGCCACGTGGCCGCCAAAGCGGATGGTTAGTTCGTGGGTTGCCAGCATGGGTTCAGCACCAGGCTCCAGGTCAATTTTCGGGTAAAAACGGCCCCTGGCCCTTGCGGATCAAGCGCCAGCAGCTATCAAAACAGGAGTAAGCAGAAGGGCAGGCACCGGCCAGGTCGGCGGGCGCCCTCCCCGATCAGCGTATCAACGCTTGTTTGAAATCGGGATCGCCATCTCTTCCGGCCTGATCTCGCGGACCAGCTCGGGCACACCCCAGGCAAATGCCGGATCGGCCTTGATGCGGAAGTGGTACATGCTCTGCATGGCCTGGTGGTCTTCCTTGCGGAAGGTCATCTTGCCCTTGGGCGTGTCAAAGCTCATGCCCTCCATGGTGGAAATGAGCTTGTTGGTATTGGTGTCGCCGCCGGTTTTGGTGAGCGCCGTCACAACCGCCATCGCTGCAGAGAAACCGCCCGCAGTGAAAAAGTCTGGCGGTGCCTTGAACTGCTTGTAGTGCTGGGCCACCATGGCGTCGTTCACCGGGTTCTTGGGGATGCCGAAGTAGTAGTACAGCGCGCCCTCCATGCCCGGGAAGCTCTTGTAAGCCACCATCGCGGGCAGGATGTTGCCACCCGTGGCGAGCTTGATGCCGTAGCGCTTTTCCAGGTCCAGGTCAGCGATCTTAGGAAACGGCGTCGGGCTGCCCGACCAGCCCACCGAGAGATACTTCTTGCCCGGTTGGTCCTTGAGCTTGTCGACAATGCGCTGCAGGCCCGCCGTGAAGTCGGTGGTTCCCACGGGCAGGTACTCTTCATGAACGATTTTGGCGTTCTTCATGAACGACTTGGCGGCCTTTACGCCATCACGGCCGAAGGCGTTGTCGTTGGCCAGAATGGCGACCACACTGCCCGGCTGGTCCAGCGCCACGGCGTTGGCGGCGGCATCCTGGCTGGAATTGCGGCCGGTGCGGAAGATGTACTTGTTCCACTTGTCGCCGGTAATGCTGTCGGCCACGGCAGGTTCCACCAGCAGGATCTTCTTGTATTCCTCGGCCACTGGCAGCATGGCCAGCGCCACGGGCGAGGCCGTTGGACCCACTGCGATGTCCACCTTTTCATCAGCATAGGCCGCGGCCAGCGCCGCCTTGCCCACGTCGGGCTTGCCCTGGTCGTCCTTCTCGATCACCACGAGTTTCTTGCCCGCCACCATCATGGTGCCGCCTGTGGCGTAGGCCAGCCCCATGTGGAAGCCAACGATGGTCTGCTTGGCATAGGCCTCCAGCGGGCCCGTCTTGCTGGCAATGATGGCGATCTTGATGTCTTTGGCCTGGCTGAGGGCCAGGGGTGAAACAAAAGCGGTGGCGAGCGCGGCAAGCGCGATCAGGGTGCGACGATGCATGAGATGTCTCCTGTTATGTGTCGATGCACCAGGATTGCACATGTCGTGCCAACAATAAGCTATTGATTTATATAAGAATTTTTAGAGGTTATCTGAAATTGTATTTTTATAAGGCATTTTTATTGTCTTACTTTCAGACAATTGCCTTGTTTCCATACAGGGTTATCCAGACGCTCATACAGCTTGGCGCGCGAGATGCCGAGCAGGCGCGAAGCGGCAAGCTTGTTGCCGCCGGTGGCCGCCATGGCAGCGGCAATCGCGCGGCGCTCCACCTGCGCCACCTGCTCGGCCAGCGGCCGCAGCGGGTCGGAGGCGGAGCCGTCGCCCACGTCAAACTCGGCCGGCGCTACAGGCGCAATATGCTCGACGCCGGATTCCCTGAGCACTTCCTCGAATTGCGCGCGGCTGATGTTCAGGGAGTCGCTGCGCATCACGGCCTGCTCCAGCACATTGCGCAGCTCGCGGATGTTGCCGCGCCAGGTTTGCGCCGACAGCAGGGCCAGCGCATCGGGCGCGAGCTCGGGCTGCCGGTCGCCGCTGCGCAGCGCCATTTCCTCGCCCAGCACCTCGAGCAGCGCCGGAATGTCGGAGCGGCGCTCGCGCAGCGGCGGCACCTTGATCGGCAGCACGTTGAGGCGGTAAAAAAGGTCTTCACGAAACTTGCCTTCGCGCACCAGCGCGGCCAGGTCGCGCGAGGTTGCGGCGATCAGGCGCGCGTCAAACGGCACCAGCTTGTTCGAACCCAGCGGCTCGATCTCGCCCTCCTGCAGGGCGCGCAGC
>CAZIYA010000464.1:0-2630 GCA_964543355.1 uncultured Polaromonas sp. | reverse complement strand
TAGGCTCCGCCGTGGCGTGCCTCGTCCTGGCTGAGCTGGGTGTAGATCTGCTTGATGACTGGCTCGGTGTGCCACTCGCTGGCGCGGCGATACCAGTGGTTCAGGCGGATTTCACCGCAGAAATGCAGCATCAGGGTCTCCAGCGCCGGTGCCGGTTCGAACTCGAAGCGCACTTCATGCAGCTCTTTTTCAGTCGGGGCCAGCTCGGGGCGGAAGCGCCGCAGGTATTCCATCAACACCAACGAATGTTTTTGCTCTTCAAAAAACCAGATCGACATGAAGGCAGAGAAATCGCTGTCGTCCTTGTTGTCGCGCAGAAACATCTCAGTGGCGGGCAGGGCGGACCATTCGGTGATGGCGTTCATCTTGATGGTCTGGGCCTGCTCGTCGGTCAGCCTGGACGCGTCGAAACTGGACCAGGGAATGTCCTTGTCCATGTCCCAGCGGACAGATTCCAGTTGTTTGAAGAGTTCCGGGTAAAGCATATGGATTCCTTATGCGGCACATGCCGTACTAGATTCGGCCAATTTTAGGGGCTGAATGTGACAACTCTTTTCAACAGGGCCTTTTAGGCCCATTTCGCGAAAGATTCAGGAGGGTTGAGGTCTTTTAAACCTCTTTGATCTTTCTACACCGTTCCTGCCGCGCTGGATAGCAGCCAATACCGCCAGAAAGCGGTGACCCGTAACGCGGCAGTTCCGGGCTCGCCAGAAATCCCCTTCGAACAGGATCCCGGCGCACGGGCGCCGCGGAGCAAACTTGGCACCGACGCGGCAGCAGGCTCCTGAGGCCACGCCTGTTAACAAAACTTTACCTGCATTGTCCCGCCGTCAGGGAACTGCAGGCTGGCGGGCGGACTCTCATCCTTACCGGGTGCGGCTTGCTGAGCAACTACGCCGGCACCACCAGTTTTTTGTTGCGAAGACTTCCAGGCCCTTGCGGTCCGGATGTAATCCCGAGGCGGTTCTCCTCCTCCTCCCTCCCTCCCTTGTTCGCGTCGGGGCGCTTCGCAACATTTTTATCTTCCAGAGGCCGGGCTGACTGGCTCAGCCCGCTTCCCGACGGCCATTGCTGGCAGACGGCCGCAGAGCCAACACCGATCTCACCTGGTTTGAACTTGGCAGTGGCCATGAATGCCGCCCACGGGCGGGTAGCGTGCGCTGGGTCAGGAGGCGATTTGCTCCTGTTTTTATAGCTATTTACGCCCTCTTGACAAGGTTTGACAGCCAGTTTGATGCTTAAAACTAGGCTGGCTGGGTGTCGGCGAAACTTGGGCGCTGCATCAGCTTTTCATACAGGCGCGCCAGGTTGGGGTAGGGCGCGCGCCAGTCGATCTGCGCAAAACGAAAGTCCAGGTAAGCCAGCGCGCAGCCGACAGCAATGTCGGACAGGCTCAGATGGATGCCGCTGCAAAAGGCTTTGTCGCCCAAGCCCGTGCTCATGGCCCGCACCGTGGTGTCGATTTTTGACATCTGGCGGTCAATCCAGGCTTGGGAACGCTGCTTGTCGCTGCGACCGGCCCAGGTGGATTCCAGCCGGGCCAGGATGGCGGCGTCGAGCAGGCCGTCAGCCAGCGCTTCCCAGGTTTTCACCTCGGCGCGTTCACGGCCCTGCACAGGAATCAGCTTGCCGACCGGCGACAGTGTGTCGAGATATTCGACAATCACACGCGAGTCGAAGACGGCCTCTTCCGAACCGTTGGCGCCTTCCATCACCAGGCAGGGCACCTTGCCAAGCGGATTGGATTCGGCCATGGTGGTGCCTGCAGCCCAGACGTCTTCGATGACAAATTGATAGTCGAGTTTTTTCTCGGCCATCACAATGCGCACCTTGCGCACATACGGGCTGCTGGTGGATCCAATGAGTTTCATAGATATGTCTTTTGTCGTGAGCCCAAGTCGATTTGCATTCTATCGAGTAAGCAGCAATCGGGACCGGCAGCTACCCAAAAGTATCCAAACCGGCATCCGGGGCGCCGGGCCGGCGGCCTACAATTGCCTTCATGAACCCGTCCACCAGCTTCACCATCACCGCCCTGTCCCCCCTGGACGGCCGCTATGCCGGCAAACTCGCTCCGCTGCGGCCGTTGATGTCGGAGCTCGGCTACATGCACCGACGCGTCCAGGTGGAAGTTGCCTGGTTCATTGCCCTGTCGGATGCAGGTTTTGCCGAATTCAAGCCGCTGACGCCGGGCGCACGCACCTACCTGCTCGGGCTGGTCAAACATTTCTCCGAGAACGACGCGGCCGCGATCAAGGAAATCGAGAAAACCACCAACCATGACGTGAAGGCGGTTGAATACTGGATCAAGTCGAAATTCGAGGCCAGGCCCGAGCTGCAGGCCGCAGCCGAGTTTGTGCATTTCGCCTGCACCAGCGAAGACATCAACAACACCAGCCACGCGCTGCAGCTCAAAAGCAGCCGCGAGCAGGTGCTGCTTCCGGCGCTCGACAAGGTCATCACCCAGCTGCGCGAGATGGCCCACCGCCATGCAGACGAGCCCATGCTCAGCCGCACCCACGGCCAGACCGCCAGCCCTACCACCGTGGGCAAGGAGATCGCCAACGTGGTGGCCCGCCTGGACGTGGCGCGCGAGCGCATCGCCGCCGTCAAGCTGATGGCCAAGATGA
>CAZIYA010000463.1:0-2638 GCA_964543355.1 uncultured Polaromonas sp. | reverse complement strand
TGCTGCTCGGTGCGGGAGGACAGGTCCATGTTGCCGGAGGCGATCTGTGCGGCTGCTGTGGCCACACCACCGACATTCGCCCCGATGTCCGACACGATCGCAGTCAGGTTGGAATTCATCTGGTTCAAGGCGCGCAGCAGGGGCTTGGCCTCGTCAGCCGGCTGGATCTCGAACTTCATCAGTTCACCCCCGGCAATGGCCTGGGCCACATGAACCGCCTTGTCGAGTGGGCGAAACACGGCGCGCACAAGAAAATAGCCCAGCCCCGCCCAAGCGAGGGCAGACAGCACCGCTCCGGCCATCAAGGCGCCAGGCAGCCAGCTGGCCCCGCCAGGCGGCTGAGTTCGCGCCAGCCCAGAGCGCCCAGAACCAGCGTCAGCACCGCCGCCAGGGCGGTGACCCAGACAATCCGGTGCCGGACGGGAATCCTGCGCAAGGCGGCCAGCGGGTCGGCCCAGACCGGCGGAACCACCTCGCCCTGCCGGATCGTGATTCCGGCAGCCTGTCCCTGCCTGATCCTGCTGTAAACCTGCTCAGCCCTGGCAACCTGAACCGGCTCCGGCTTGCCGCGCACAGACATATAACCTTCCGTCCCGCCCTGGTTGCGAAGAGGGGTGACGTTGGCCTGTACCCAATAGAAGTCACCGTTTTTGCGCCGGTTCTTGACCAGCCCCGTCCAGGGTAGACCCTGGCCCAGGCTGTCCCACATGTCTGCAAAAGCCTCTGGCGGCATGTCGGGATGGCGCACGATGTTGTGGGCCTGGCCCATGAGTTCTTCGATGGTGTAGCCGCTGGCCTCGACAAACGACGGGTTGGCGTAGGTGATACGTCCCTTGAGGTCGGTGCGGGAGACCAGCGCCACCCCGTCCGCAAGCTCATAGGATTGATCGGTGACGGGCAAATTGAGGCGCATGGTGAGGGTATTCCTTGAAAGACGTAAATTTTATATTGACATCGTTTCAACGAAAATATCACCAAATTCGATGAAATAAATCGAATAGTGTGATTATTTTTCAAGAACCACGGCTGGAGTTGATCAAGAACAAACTCCTGGCAATCTCTTGAGAAGTTGCGCTCCCGCCGTCTACCAGTGCGCCCGGTCCCGGCGAAACCGTCGCCGCGCCTAACAATCGCGCAAGCCGGCCTCTACCGTCGGATAACGCAGCTGCAGGCGCAGCTCCTGCTTCAGGCGTGTGTTGTCGAGCCGGCGCGACTCGCTCATGAAGCTCAGCAGCACCAGGGGCAACTCGTCCTGCGCGGTGCTGCGCACCACCCGCGGCGGACGCGGCAACTGGTAGAGGTCGGCCGCGAGATCGAAGTAGTCGCCCATCCTGAGTTCGGTGTCATCACTTGCATTGGTGGTGCGCTGCGGCTTGCCGCGCCACAGGGCCGCCACGCAGGCGCGCGCCAGGTCGTCGGCATGGATGTGGTTGGTGAACACATCGTCAGCCCGTGCCAGCACCGGCGTGCCCTTGAGCAGGCGGCCGCGCGGCGTGCCGCCTTCGCGGTCGGGTGCGTAAATGCCCGGAATGCGCAGCGTGTGCACACGCACGCCGCTGGAACGGCCGAAAAAGCGGAGTTGCCGCTCGGCGTCCACCCTTCGCTGAGCGCGTGGCGTGTGCGGGTTGACGGGCCGCGTCTCCTTGGCCCACTCGCCGCGGCAGTCGCCATAAACGCCACTGGTTGAACCGTAGACCATCGACTGCGGCAGGCTGCGCAGCCGCAGCGCGCGCAGCAGGGCCAAGGTGCGTGGATCGCGGCGCCAGTCGGGCAGGTTCTCGCCGGGCGGCGACGCCAGGTGGATCACACGGGTCGCCAACCCCGCCAGCCGACGCAAGGTAACGGGCTGGTCCAGGTTGCCGGCCAGCGGCATGATGTTTTGGGCGCGGAATTCAGGCCTGCGCTCGGGCGATGAGCTCAGTGCCAGCAAGCGGACACGCGGCGCCATCAGGCGCGCGGCACGCAGGCCGACATCGCCACAGCCGATGATCAGGACGCGCTGCCGGCGAAAGCGCGAAGGCAGGGCGCCAAGGGGACTTTGGTTTGAAGGCAAAATTGGGGGATCTGCTGCAAAGCAGCCAGAGTTTTAAAAAAAGCAGGACAACGTCAGAGGATAACCAGTATGACTTTCAACGTCACCGTGCTGCCCAGCGGCCGATCGTTCACCGCCAGCCCGGATGAAGCGCTGCTGGCAGCCGCCATTCGCCAGGGCATAGGCATGCCCTATGGCTGCAAGGATGGCGCCTGCGGTTCCTGCAAATGCAAAAAGATCGAAGGCACGGTCGTTCATGGCCCGCACCAGCTCAAGGCGCTGTCGCACGAGGAAGAGGCCGCCGGCTACGTCCTGACCTGCTGCGGCGTGGCGCAAACCGATGTGGTGCTGGAGTCACGCCAGGTGACCGACGAAAGCGCTTTCCCGATCAAGAAAATGCCATCGCGCGTGGCCAGCATGGCACGCGCATCCCACGACGTGATGGTGATACGCCTGCAACTGCCCGCCGCCGATGTTTTCAAATACCACGCCGGTCAGTACGTGGAGTTTTTGCTGCGTGATGGTGATCGCCGCAGTTATTCCATGGGGAATGCGCCACACACCCAGACAGAAAACGCAGGCATTGAGCTGCACATCCGCCACATG
>CAZIYA010000462.1:0-2651 GCA_964543355.1 uncultured Polaromonas sp. | reverse complement strand
TGCAGGCCAGCGGGATGTGGCCTTCTCCGGCCATCAGGCCTGAGGTCGGGTCCAGGCCGACCCAGCCGGCGCCGGGCAGAAACACCTCGCACCAGGCATGCAGGTCGGTGAAGTCGGTCTCGGCCCCGCTCGGGCCGTCCAGCGACTTGACGTCGGCTTTCAGCTGAATCAGGTAACCCGAGACAAAACGCGCGGCCAGCCCCAGGTGGCGAAACAGCTGGACCATCAGCCAGCCGGTGTCGCGGCAAGAGCCGATGGCGAGCTTGAGGGTTTCCTCCGGCGTCTGCACGCCCGGCTCCATGCGGATGGCGTACTTGATGTCGTGCTGCAGCTTCTGGTTCAGGCCGACCAGGAAGTCGATGGTGCGTTTGGGCGTGCGGTCGATGGCGTCGAGGTAGCTTTTCAGCAGCGGCGTCGCCGGTTCGGTGGCCAGGTAGGGCGCCAGTTCATGCGCCTGGGCCTTAGCATAAGTGAAGGGAAACTCTTCAGCCTCCGGCTCGAGGAAGAAGTCAAACGGGTTGAAGACCGCCATCTCGACCACCAGGTCCACCGTGACCTTGAACTCGCGCGTCGGCTCGGGGAACACCAGCCGCGCCTGGTAGTTGGCAAACGGGTCCTGCTGCCAGTTGATGAAATGGCCCTTGGGCTCCACCGTCAGCGAATAGGACAGCACCCTGGTGCGGCTGTGCGGCGCCGGCCGCAGCCGCACGACCTGGGGACCGAGCCGGACCAGGCGGTCGTACTGGTAGTGGGTGATGTGACTCAGGGCAACGTGAATGGACAAGGCAATCTCGCTTTTCGAATAATTCAGGGCCGACCTTGTCACTATGCCGCAGAAACTGCGCGCCGGTCCCGGAATAACGGTTTTAATGCGATCAATGCTAGCAAGAGCTGCGCCAAAGCTGGAGCTTGTCAGCGCATGGGATGCGCGATCCGTTGAGAACAGGGGCGCGAGCCACATGAGAAAAAAACAAGGGGGAGCTTTTGTTTGGAACAAGGTCAGCCACAGCGCCTCCAGCAGCCCGGCTGCTGAGCCTGGTTTTTATCGGCTTTATCGGCGGTGCTGCCCTGCAGCTGCAGCAGCGCGCGCTGTGGGATGGCTGGCCCTATGCCGGCATGGCCATGGCTGCTGTGGTGCTGGCCGGCCTGGTCGGGGCGATGACGCCTTCCGCAACGGCTGCGTGGCCGGCGCGCAGCCTGGCGGCGCTGCTGCTGGCACTGGTGGCGGGGTTTGCGTTGACGGGCCTGCGCGCTGCGGTGTTTCAGGGCGACGCCCTGGCCCCTGCGCTGGAAGGCAAGGACATCGACATCACGGGCCGGGTGCTGGCGATGCCGCAGCGTGGCGAAGACGGGCTGCGTTTTCGTTTTGCGGTAGAAAGTGCGCAGCTGGACGGGAAACCGGTGCAACTGCCGCCGCAGCTGTACCTCGGCTGGTATGCCGGCTTCGGCGGCCGGGATGCCGCAGAAACCGACACCCTGGATGCACCGGCAGCGCTTCTTGCACTGCAACGCCAGCCGCAGAACCTGCGTGCCGGCGAGTCCTGGCGCATGACGGTGCGCCTGAAGGCGCCGCACGGCAACAGCAATCCGCACGGCTTCGACTATGAACTCTGGCTCTGGGAGCAGGGTGTGCAGGCCACCGGCTATGTGCGGGCCGGCCCGCGCGATGCGCCGCCGCAATTGCTCGCCGACGGCTGGCGCCATCCGGTCGAACGTGCGCGGCAGTGGATGCGTGACGCGGTGTTTGCGCGTGTGGCCGACCGGCAACTGGCCGGCGTGGTGGCGGCCCTGCTGGTGGGCGACCAGAACGCCATCGAGCGCGCCGACTGGGATGTGTTCCGCGCCACCGGGGTCGCGCACCTGATGTCGATTTCAGGCCTCCATATCACCATGTTTGCCTGGCTGGCAGCACAAGCCATTGGCTGGCTGTGGCGGCGCTCCGCGCGCTGGAGTCCTGCCTTGTGCCTGGTGCTGCCGGCTGCCAGTGCTGCGGCCTGGGGCGGCTTGCTGCTGGCCGCCGCGTATGCGCTGTTTTCGGGTTGGGGCGTGCCGGCGCAGCGCACGGTCTGGATGCTGGCTGCCGTGGTACTGCTGCGCCAGAGCGGCAAACGCTGGCCCTGGCCGCAGGTGTGGCTGCTGGCCATGGCGGTGGTCGTCGCGCTGGACCCCTGGGCCTTGCTGCAGGCCGGCTTCTGGCTGTCGTTTGTGGCGGTAGGGGTGCTCTTTGCCGCCGGGCCAGTCGAGCGTGGGAGCGACATTGTTGCTATTGATTCAGGAGCTGGGTACGCCCGTCCAATAAGGGTGGATGGCCAAAATGACCATCAAACTTCGCGCTTGACGGCCTTGCTGCCCGTTTGGCTGGGCGCTGCGGGGCGGTCTGTGGTCCGCTCTGCCCGCGAGCAGTGGATCGTGACCCTGGCGCTGGCGCCGCTTTCGCTGCTGCTGTTCAACCAGGTGTCGCTGGTGGGTTTGCTGGCCAACGGGCTGGCGATTCCGTGGGTGACCCTGCTGGTGACGCCGCTGACCATGCTGGGCATGGTGTGGGCGCCGGTCTGGGACCTGGCCGCCGGCGCGGTGGCGGCGCTGATGCTGTTTTTGCAGTGGCTGGCGCGCTGGCCGCTGGCGAGCATCAGCGTGGCGGCGGCGCCGCT
>CAZIYA010000461.1:0-2657 GCA_964543355.1 uncultured Polaromonas sp. | reverse complement strand
CTGTCGGGCCCGACCTTCAGCAGACCCATGCCATCGATGCGGCCGATGGAGCCGACGATACGCACGGCCAGTTGGGAGGCGCCCATTTCCATGGAGAACACGGCCACCGGCAGGCCTTCGTTGAGCGCCACGTGTTCGGCAATGTTGATGGCCAGTGCGGTTTTACCCATGGACGGTCGAGCGGCCAGGATGACCAGGTCGCCGGCCTGAAAGCCGGAGGTCATCTTGTCGAGGTCATAAAAACCCGTGGGCACGCCGGTGACGTCGTTCGGGTTCTCCGACATCTCGGTCACGCGGTCCAGCAGGCTGACCACCAGGGTGTCCATGCTCTGGAAGCCCTGCTTCATGCGTGAGCCCTGCTCACCAATCTTGAAGATCTTCTGCTCGGCCTCGTCCAGGATCATGGCCACGGCCTTGCCCTGCGGGTTGAAGGCCTGGGTGGCGATCTCGTCGCTGGCGGCCACCAGCTTGCGCAGGATGGAGCGTTCGCGCACGATTTCGGCATAACGGCGGATGTTGCCGGCGCTGGGCACGTACTGGGCCAGCGAATTCAGGTAAGCCAGGCCACCGACCTCTTCGGCCTTGCCCTGGTTTTGCAGGTGTTCGTACACCGTGATCACGTCAGCCGGCTTGGTGGCGTTGATCAACGCACCCACGGCTGCGTAAATCAGCTTGTGTTCGTAACGGTAGAAGTCTTCGTCCACCAGCAGGTCGCCGACGCGGTCCCAGGCGCCGTTGTCCAGCAGCAGGCCACCCAGCACGCTGGACTCGCCCTCGATGGAGTGCGGGGGAATGCGCAGCTGCGCGATCTGGCGGTCGGGGCTGTAGCGGGGGTCGTCAACGGTGGAAAGTACAGCGGACATGTGTTTCCTGAGAGAGTGCTAAATACTACGCCGCCATGGCTAAAACGCGGTGGATAAAGTTGTGAATAAGCGTGGGAAATGCGGTGTAAATCGGCACTGGAGATGTGCACAACTGCGCCCGACCGTAGCGCCAAGAAAAAAGCCGCTCAGCGAGCGGCTTTTTCGGGAGCAGCGAGTGGCTTTTAAGCGGATTCGCCGTACACCGTGACGGTGATGTCCACAGCCACATCGGTGTGCAGTGCAACAGTCACAGGGTGGTCACCCACCGTTTTGAGCGGGCCGTTGGGCATGCGCACCTGGCCTTTGGCAACTGCGAAGCCCAGCTTGCTCAGTTCGGCAGAAATGTCGTGGTTGGTCACGGAGCCAAACAGGCGGCCATCGACACCGGCTTTTTGCGTGAGCTTGACGGTGGTACCGCTGAGCTTTTCGCCCTGGGCTTGCGACTCGGCCAGCTTGGCAGCGGCGGCTTTTTCAAGTTCGGCGCGTTTGACTTCGAACTCCTTGATCGCCACAGCGGTTGCGCGGCGGGCGCGGCCGGAAGGGATCAGGAAATTGCGTGCGTAACCGTCCTTGACCTTGACGACTTCACCCAGATTGCCCAGGTTCACGACTTTGTCGAGCAGAATAATTTGCATGATCGTGTTCCTTACAGGCTGCGGTGCTGGTCGCTGTAAGGCAGCATCGCGAGGAAGCGAGCGCGCTTGACGGCGGTGTTGATCTGGCGCTGGAAAATCGCGCGCGTGCCGGTCAGGCGCGCGGGGATGATCTTGCCGTTTTCGGCAACAAAATCGCGCAGGGTGTCGATGTCCGTGTAGCCGAAGTCTTCAACGCCAGCAGCTGTGAAACGGCAAAAACGCTTGCGTTTGAACAGCAGGGATTGGGTATTGCGCTTGGGGCGCTTGTCTTTATTGAAACGTTTTGGTCCGGGCATGATGGACTCCTTAAATAGGGTTCAGTACTTGTTCAGAAACTGGTTGAAAAGCTTGGATATGAAACACGACACTTTTGCTGCCACGCGCATTGACCAGAAAACCGGTGAACCTGAAAGGCTTGCCTAAAGGGAGCTGGCCGGTTTGTTCTGCCAGGGCACCAAAAGCAACTGCCTTCATTGTCAATTTGACCTGCCGGGTGGAACCTGCTTCTACCATTTCCGACTCATGTTCGAGAACGAAGTTGGCGGCGGGGATTCCAGCGGGCGTGTAGCGAAGAGGACTGGCCTCGGCGATACAAGCGGTCAATTCAACGCGGTTCACTGCAGGTGTTTTGCGCAGCAGTGAGTCGTTCAACAGCATGGGGCGTCTTACGACGCTGCATACTCCTGCTGCTGGGCCTTGCGGGCTTCTTCCCTCTCGACGTTGCGCATCATGAGGGACGGGCCGGTTTCAGCCTTTTTCTTGACCACGGTCAGGTGGCGCAGCACGGCGTCATTGAACTTGAACGCGTGTTCAATTTCTTCCATCACGGCCTGGCTGGCTTCGATGTTGATGCACAGGTAGTGGGCCTTGGCGAGTTTCTGGATCAGGTACACCAGCTGGCGGCGGCCCCAATCTTCAACCCGGTGCACTTTTCCACCGCCGGCGGTAATCATGCCCTTGTAACGTTCCAGCATGGCTGGGACTTGCTCGCTTTGATCCGGGTGGATCAGCAAGACGATCTCGTAATGACGCATAAACTCTCCTTGTGGTTGATGAAAGCTGCCCCAGCGTCGTTAAGGGTGCAGCAAGGCGAAGCCCATGATTATAGCCTGAAATGCTGCCCCCACGGTTGCTCACTGCATGTAGCGCCCCCCCCCCC
>CAZIYA010000460.1:0-2665 GCA_964543355.1 uncultured Polaromonas sp. | reverse complement strand
CAGCCCGGACGCGGCGGCGCTCTGGTGGAAGGTCGTACGCTCACCATGGAAGAGCTGCAGGCGACCTTGGCCGATCTCGACAAGTTGACGGACCAGCGCGTGGACCTGATGACGGTGATGGAGTCCCGGCTTTTCGACCAGAAGATCAAGAAGATGATGGTGCCGACCCAGCAACCGGTGGCGGCCGGTGTTCTCGGGTCTGCCTTTGGCTGGCGGATTGACCCGCTGAATGGGCGCTCCGCACTGCACACCGGACTGGATTTCCCGGCCGATCCTGGCACTGCCATCCTGTCCGCTGCCGGTGGTGTGGTCGTCACTCAGGAATACCACTCCGCGTACGGCAACATGGTCGAAGTGGACCATGGCAATAACCTGGTCTCGCGCTACGCGCACGCCTCGAAAGTGATGGTCAAGAAGGGCGATCTGGTCAAACGCGGCCAGAAAATCGCCGAAGTGGGCACGACCGGGCGTTCTACCGGGCCGCACCTGCATTTTGAGGTGCTGGTGCAGGGCGTGTTCCAGGATCCACAGAAATTCCTCACGGCGGGGCAGAAACTGCCTGCGCCCATGGCTGTTGCTGCTGCTCCGTCTCCACCGATGCAGCCCGCCCAGCCTCCCCGGCCCAGGTAGCAGCGGGGCAGAGGTAAAATCGGCGGTTTGCGCGCAGTTGAAACCGGCTGGCAGCGCCCACACCTAAGTCGATACTCAATAAGGATTTCGGCCGCACTGCCCGCTCATGGGAGCTGTCAGCGCGGCCTCGCATTTATGGCTTCCAACATCCTGACCAAAATCTTCGGCAGCCGCAACGACAGGCTGCTTAAAACCTACCGCAAAAGCATAGAGCGCATCAATGCCCTGGAAGCAGAGTATGAAAAGCTGGACGACGAGCGACTGCGCGCCAAAACCCGGGAATTCATAGACCGCATTGCCGGGGGTGAAACCCTCGATGCCATCCTGCCGGAAGCCTTTGCGGTGGTTCGCGAAGGCAGCAAACGCGTCATGAAGATGCGCCATTTCGACGTGCAGATGCTGGGCGGCATGGCCTTGCACAACGGCAAGATTTCCGAGATGGGAACGGGTGAAGGCAAGACGCTGACCGCAACGCTGCCGGTTTACCTCAATGCGCTGACCGGCAAAGGCGTGCATGTGGTCACAGTCAACGATTACCTGGCCAACCGCGACGCGCTCTGGATGGGCAAGCTCTACAACTTCCTGGGCCTGACCGTCGGCATCAACCTGCCTAACATGCAGCGCCCCGAGAAACAGGATGCCTACCGCGCCGACATCACCTACGGTACCAACAACGAATTCGGTTTTGACTACCTGCGCGACAACATGGTCTACGAAGTGGCCGACCGCGTGCAGCGCGGCCTGAACTACGCCATCGTCGACGAGGTGGATTCCATCCTGATCGACGAAGCCCGCACGCCGCTGATCATCAGCGGCCAGGCGGAAGACCACACCGAGATGTACCTGGCCATCAACAAGGTGGTACCCCTGCTCACGCGCCAGGAAGGCGAAGCCGATCCGCGCACCGGCGAAGGCATCATCAAGCCCGGTGACTTCACGCTGGATGAAAAAACCCACCAGGTGTTCCTGACCGAGCAGGGCCATGAAAACGCCGAGCGCATTCTCTTCAGCCTTGGCCTGATTCCTGAAGGCGCCACCCTGTATGACCCGGCGAACATTTCGCTGATGCACCACCTGTACGCGGCCCTGCGCGCCAACCACCTGTACCACCGCGACCAGCATTACGTGGTGCAGGGTGGTGAAATCGTCATCGTGGATGAGTTCACAGGGCGGCTGATGGCGGGCCGGCGCTGGAGCGAAGGCCTGCACCAGGCCGTCGAGGCCAAGGAAGGTGTGGCGATCCAGCCCGAAAACCAGACACTCGCCTCCATCACCTTCCAGAATTACTTCCGCCTCTACGGCAAGCTGGCCGGCATGACCGGCACCGCCGACACCGAGGCCTACGAGTTCCAGGAAATCTACGGTCTGGAGACCACGGTGATTCCGCCGAACCGCCCAAGCCGGCGCGAGGACCAGCTGGACCGTGTGTACAAGACCACGCGCGAAAAATACGAGGCGGCGATCAAGGACATCCGCGAATGCCATGAGCGCGGCCAGCCGGTGCTGGTGGGCACCACCTCGATTGAAAATTCGGAAATCATCGACCAACTGCTGGACAAGGAAAAGCTGCCGCACCAGGTGCTCAACGCCAAGCAGCATGCACGCGAAGCCGACATCGTGGCCCAGGCCGGCCGCCCCGGCATGATCACGATTGCCACCAACATGGCCGGCCGCGGCACGGACATCGTGCTTGGCGGCAATGTGGAGAAACTTGTCGAGGCGGTCGAGGCGGACGAGTCGCTCGATGCCGGCGCCAAAGAAACCGAGATTGCCCGTCTGCGCGCGCAGTGGGTGCAAGACCACGAGAAGGTGACATCGCTGGGCGGTTTGCGCATCATCGCGACGGAGCGGCATGAGTCACGACGAATCGATAACCAGCTGCGCGGCCGTTCCGGGCGCCAGGGTGACCCCGGCTCCTCGCGTTTTTACCTGAGCCTGGATGACACGCTGATGCGTATTTTTGCCGGCGACCGGGTCCGCGCCATCATGGAGCGGCTCAAGATGCCCGACGGCGAGGCCATCGAAGCCGGCATTG
>CAZIYA010000459.1:0-2665 GCA_964543355.1 uncultured Polaromonas sp. | reverse complement strand
CTGGAGGACCCTTCAGGCCTCTTCAACTCCAGCCTTGAAGGCAACACCAGGCGCGCCATCGATTTCCACGAGGGCGACAAGATCGATGAAAAGGCGCTGAAGACGCTCATACGCGCTGCTGCAGCCCTGAATGAGTCATCTGCCCGGTAGTCGTCGAGTCCGATGGACGGACTACACGGCGTTGGCTGGCCGGAAAACACCTTTGGACACACCTGCGCATTGACGTTGCGCTCAGGCCACGGTCAGAGTTTTCCCCAAAAAATTGGCGCCTTCCGCGTGGAAAATGTGCTCGTGGCTATCCGAACCCTGCTCCTCACACCTCTCAGCAC
Source organism: uncultured Polaromonas sp. (assembly GCA_964543355.1). Taxonomy (GTDB): domain Bacteria; phylum Pseudomonadota; class Gammaproteobacteria; order Burkholderiales; family Burkholderiaceae_C; genus Polaromonas. The sequence goes on along the minus strand of CAZIYA010000459.1, from coordinate 2,336 downwards.
CTTTGTCCTTGCAGTCTTGCTGGGCGCCTTGCTCTGGATGGGGGCACCCGTCTTGATTGGGCGTCCCCTCAGTCTCTGGGAGGCGTTTGTTGGGACACTCGCGATCGTGCTGCTTCTGGAGTGGTGGCGACGGCGCCGGCTCTGGCGGGACCGTGAGCAACTCGAGAGCTTGCGCGACTCGGCCCTCTGGTGACGCCCCGGCAAACGGAAACCGTAGAGACGTACTGCCGTTTTCGGGTCGAATGCGAACGTATGCTGCTGGGTAAGCTCGACGGGTTTGAGCCTCACACCACGCCACGCCACGCCTCTGAAACTTTGAAGGCTGGCGTAGGCCAGAATCGCGCCCATGACAACCTCCAGGCTACTGACCGAGTTCGCGGACGGCATCATGACCGTGTCCTTGAACCGCCCCGACAAGCTCAATGCCATTGACAACGAGCTTGCCCGTGCACTTCTTGCTGCCATTGACCTGGCCTCTCGTGACGATGCTGTTCGGGTACTTCTGCTGCGCGGCAACGGCCGGGCGTTCTGTGCAGGGAGGGATGTCACCAGTCCACCCACAGAAGATGACCTGATCCTGGTTCAGGCTGTGGCCAAAGCGCTTGTGAGTTTGCCCAAGCCGGTTATTGCTTCCGTTCACGGCTGGACCGTTGGCGCCGGGTTCGAGTGGATGCTGAATGCCGACCTCGTGGTTGCGGGAGAAAGCGCACGCTTCAAGCTGCCGGAGGCATCGATCGGGGTTTTCGTGACTGGCGGGTTAACCGCAACGCTATCCGCCTACGCAGGTGCCGCACGCGCCAAGGCCCTGATGCTCCTGGGTGAGGAGTTTTCACCAGCGCAGGCGCAGGCGTGGGGACTTGTCTGGAAAGTGGTCCCTGACCCGGAGCTCGAATCGGCTTCCCTGCAGATAGGCGCCAAGCTGGCGTCGCTTCTGCCAGCGGTTGCAGCCAGGTTCAAGCGGGTGCTCAACGATATCGGCCTTCGTCACTTCGACGATGCCATCGCGCTCGAAAACGAGGCTCAGCGAGCGCTACAAGGAAGCAGAGCGATCTAGCAGTCCGCAAAGGTGCGGCCCAAGTCCTTGCTGGCCCGTCCAAACTTTTCAGGAAATTATGGTGGTCTCTTTCTCGATGCCTTACACCCTTCATCGCGGCGAGAGGAATGCTTGTTGCAAGCCATGTCCTGCGAAAACTTGCAAGTGAATTTTCGTGGATTCGTGGGATTCATGAATCAAATCAGGCTCTAGCCCTTTATTGGCGGGAGCGAGCAGCTATTGATTCGATAGCGAAAGAGATGCATGGGCGGTTGTCATCAAACCGCCATCAAAGTGACATGAACACGTCACCCTCGACTTCCAGAATCCCTTCATCAGTCAAAAACACGATGGAGAGTGATTCATGGGTCAGGGATTCGGCAGGGATTATGAGCAGGGCGAAGGCGTCAACACGACGTCCAATGCCTTCATTCACGAGGTAGACGGCGAGCGCCGCCATGTGCTGCGCTGCACGACGGCAGCAGTGGCACTGCTGATGGGCTCGCACACGCTGACGGCCAGTGCCGCAGCGCCCGCCAAAGGCAAGCCGCTCGGTTTTACCGGCGTGCCGGCTTCCAGTGCCGACACGTTGGTGGTGCCGGCCGAGTACGAAGCCCAGGTGCTGTACCGCTGGGGCGACGCGACGGGCATTGCCGGGGCTGCCGCGCCCGCCTTCAGCGCGGACGCGTCGAACAGCTGGCAGGAGCAGTTGCTGCAGTCGGGCATGCACCACGACGGCATGGAGTTTTTCCCGCTCGACAAAAACCCGCGCCACGGCCTGCTGGCCATCAACCACGAATACACCGACGACGGCCTGTTGCACAGCGACGGCATGAAGACCTGGACGGCCGACAAGGTGCGCAAGTCGCAGGCGGCGCACGGCGTCAGCGTGATCGAGGTTGTCGAGCGTGCCGGTGTCTGGCGCGTGATGCCCAATTCGCGTTACGCGCGCCGCATCACCGGCCACACACCCATGCAGTTCAGCGGCCCCGCAGCCGGGCATGCGCTGCTGAAAACCGCGGCCGACCCCGAGGGCATGCGCCCGCTGGGAACGCTGAACAATTGCGCTGCAGGCCAGACGCCCTGGGGCACCTTCCTGACCTGCGAGGAAAACTGGAACGGCTATTTCTCGGCGCAGGACAAACCGAACCCGGACGAGGCGCGTTACGGTCTGCGCGCCAAGGGTTTCGGCTACCGCTGGCACGAGTTCGACGAGCGTTTTGACGCGGTGAAACATCCGAACGAGCCGCACCGTTTCGGCTGGGTGGTGGAGATCGATCCGCAGGACCCGACACAAACCCCG
>CAZIYA010000458.1:0-2685 GCA_964543355.1 uncultured Polaromonas sp. | reverse complement strand
GTCGAGGGCAAGGCCGAGGTGCGCAAAATTGTTTCAGGCGTCACTGCCAGCCTGGCGCTGATCGAGGCCGCGGTGGCTGCGCAGGCGGATGCGATTTTTGTGCACCACGGCCTGTTCTGGCGTGGCCAGGACGGCCGGGTCACAGGCTGGATGAAGCAGCGCCTGGCCTTGCTGCTGGCGCATGACATCAATCTTTACGCTTACCACCTGCCGCTCGATGCGCACCCGGAGCTGGGCAACAACGCGCAGCTGGGTGGCAAGCTCGGCTTGAAGGCCGACCGTTATTTCGGTGAGAACAATCTGGGTTTCATGGCCAGCATGGGCGACGCTGGTCCGGGTGTCGCGCAACACCTGGCCGACCATGTAAAAAAAGCATTAAATCGGCCTGTAGTCCTTGTCGGACCTGCGCAATCAGCTATTAAAAACATAGCGTGGTGCACCGGTGGTGCGCAAGGCTATTTTGAAGATGCGATTGCTGCCGGGGCCGACGCTTTCATCACCGGCGAAATCTCCGAGCCGCAGGCACACTACGCGCGCGAAATGGGCGTGGCCTTCATTGCCTGCGGCCACCATGCGTCGGAGCGCTACGGCGCGCCTGCGGTGGCAGCGCATGTGGCCGCGCAGTTCGGGCTGGTGCACGAGTTTATCGACATCGACAACCCGGCCTGAGCAGGTGTTTTTGCGTTCAGGCCGGTGACCGGCGCTGCCGCACCGCGTGGGATGGTCGCGTGTGGTGCGGCCGGGCCGGGCGCATGGCGTGCCAGCTGGCACCGAGTTCGGCGTTTTCCACCGGTACGGCCTGCCGGCTTATTTCGTCCAGCAGCGCGGCGCGTGAACGCATGCCGCGTGCCGCAGCTGCCATGTCTTCGGCTTCGTGCAGCAACTGGTCCACGTCCTTGCCGGCGCCCGACAGATGCACCATGCCGACGGCAATGTCGGCGCTGAGCTTGATGCGTTCACCGCTGAGCGAGGTCACCTCCAGCGGCCGGCGCAGGCTGGAGGCCACGCGCAGCCCCATGGTGCGTATCCAGCCGGGGGAATGCAGGCTTTCGATCAGCACGACAAAGCAGCGGTCGTAGTAGCGTCCTGCCGGGTTGACGACGCCGGTATGGCGCTGCATGCGCCGCGCCAGCTGGCTGTAGACCTCGTTCAGCCCGTGCTGGCCGGCCAGGGCCTGCATCTGCTCGGGCTCGAACACGCGCACCACCATCAGGGCGCCGTCGCGCCGTGTGCGCGCCAGCCGGCGTTGCGCGCGAATGATCTTCTGCACGATCACGACGCTGTCATAAAGCTGGGTGGTGGGATCGCGGTGTGATCGGCGGTCATGGCGGATCTGCAGGTCCTGGTGGTTGCGCAGCCACAGCACCACGCCGATCACGGAGATGCTCAGCAAGCCCAGCAGTGCCACACCGGCCTGCAACAGGACCGAGGGCCGGCTGGTGTTGAGTGCCATCCCGTACAGCCCGAGCTGCAGCGGAAGAGTCAACAGGCAGCCGGCGGCCAGGCCCCAGGCCAGCCGGTCGCCCTGCTGGGTGGCCCGCACCGCCAGCCAGAGCGCCACGGACAGGCTCACGACGGTCAGCACGGCCGATGCGGCAAGTTGCATGCCTGACGGCAGCAACAGGCACAGCGGCCCGCCGGCCAGGCACAGCGCACTGGTGCTGCGAAAACTGATGTCGGTCAGCCGGTCGCGCCTGGGCGCCGCCAGCCAGTGGCCGGCCCCATAGGTGCCCAGGCCCGCACACAAGGGGCCGATCAACACCTGAGCCGTCTGCAGCCAGGGCGCGCCGCCGGGCGGCAGCAGCGCTGCCGGCAAACCGCTGAGCAGGGTGAAAAACAGCCAGGATGCCGTGAGGTAGATCAGGCTTTGTACGCTGGCACGGCTTCGGCTGAAGACGGCATCTGCGATGCCCAGCAGGACCACCAGGCCGATCGAGCCCGAGGCAGCGCTCCAGATGATGGTTTCGGCAGCGTTCATGCTGCCATCCGCCTTCCTGCAGTCGCCTGGAGCAGTGTTTGCGCGAGAATACCGACAGAATGCATTTGTTCGCTTTTCCCCGTTCGGTGGCCCTGGCCGCCTGTCCTTCGGTTGCTTCTGCTGGCCACCTGTCAGGCGGTTCGTGGATCCGGCGGCGCCTTGCAAACCATTATGGAGCGTTCAGATGACCAGGGGAAGACCAGAGCCGTCAGACCGGTCACCGGGCGCGGCCGGGCCTGTGGCCCGACCACTGGCCATCACCATGGGCGATCCCGCCGGGATAGGGCCGGAGATCATTGCCAAAGCGTTTCGCAGGGCGTCTGCCGAGCTGGCAGGCTGTGTGGTGGTTGGCGACGTCGCCACTTTGCGCCGGGCTGCGCAGCGGGTGGCCGCTGGCTGCGCCCTGCCGGTGGCCCAGCTGGAGACCCTGGCTGACTGGCAGGCCGTGCCGCCGAACTGTATTCCGGTGCTGCAGAAATGTGAGCTGCCGGCGCCCGTTCCTTTTGGCCAGGTCAGTGCTTTGGCTGGCAAGGCCGCAGCAGACTGCATTGTCTGGGCCGCCCGCGCGACCCTGGCGGGCGAATGTGCCGCCATGGTGACCGCGCCGATTCACAAGGAGGCGCTGGCCGCCGCCGGCGCGGCGTTTGCGCGTTTCCCCGGCCACACCGAACTGCTGCAGGCCGAAGCCGCCGCTTTTCTCGGCAAGG
>CAZIYA010000457.1:0-2690 GCA_964543355.1 uncultured Polaromonas sp. | reverse complement strand
CGATTCGCGACGTGATCGCCTTCCCCAAGACCCAGCGTGCGCAGTGCCTGCTCACACACGCACCCAGCCCGGTCGACGAGAAGCAGCTGCGCGAGCTGCACATCCGCCTGCGCAACCCTCAGCCAGTCTGATGCCGGCGCAGCGGATTGCTGCAATATTGATAGCTGCTGGCGCACGTACTTATTGGGCCAGTGGCCGATTTGTCTTGTAAAAACAGGTGATTTGCGTTGTGGGCGCCGGGAGCGGCATTCCCGCGTATCGCTGCCTGTCCGGACAGAAGAGGACCCAGGCCATGACTTCCTTCAAGATTCCGGAATCGGTACTCGTCGTCATTCACACACCGGCGCTGGAGGTGCTGCTTCTTGAGCGGGCCGACCACCCCGGCTTCTGGCAGAGTGTGACCGGCTCCAAAGACGCGGTGGACGAACCGCTGGCGCAGACGGCCGCGCGTGAAGTGATGGAAGAAACCGGCATCGTGGCTCGCCCGGAGGACCTGCGGGACTGGGCGCTTGTCAATGTCTATGACATCTATCCGTCTTACCGGCATCGCTATGCGCCGGAAGTGGCGCGCAACACCGAACACGTGTTCAGCCTGTGTGTGCCGTCCGGGACGGCAGTCACGCTCAGCGCGCGTGAACATTCGGCCTGGCAATGGCTGCCCTGGCTGGCCGCTGCCGACCTCTGCTATTCCTCCTCCAATGCCGAGGCCATTTTGCTGCTGCCACAATTCGTGACATAAAGGGAAGGGTGGACGTCGCTTGCAGGCTCTACAGTAGGCCGACGAGCAGGCGCGGGCCGGCAGCCAGCGCTGAGGCACGAGGCCTGCCTTTCCACGGAGACCCTTCACGACCCATGCCTTTGCTTACCACCCAACACGCGCTGCAGCTGCTGCAGGGCGGGCAGGCGTTATTCCCCGCGATGGTCAGGGCGCTGGACGAGGCCACCGCCTGGGTGCAGCTGGAAACTTATATCTTCGACTTTCACGGGCGCGGCGAGGAGCTTGCCCAGGCCTTGCTGCGTGCGGCACGGCGCGGCGTGCTGGTTCAGGTGCTGGTGGATGGCATCGGCACCGACAGGCCCAGCGCCGAATGGCAGGACCGTTTTACAGAGGCCGGCGTGCACTGGCGGGAATATGCGCCGCTGGGCCGAGGCCGCTTTGCCGCGCTCGGCCTGCTGGTGCCCGAACGCTGGCGCCGCCTGCACCGCAAGCTCTGCGTCGTTGATGAGCAGACCGTTTTTTGCGGCGGCATCAACATCCTTGATGACTTCTACGACCCCAACCACGGCGACCTGACTGCGCCGCGTTTCGATTTTGCGGTGGCAGTCATCGGTCCGCTGGCAGCGCAAGCTTCGGACGCCATGGCGTTGCTCTGGTGGCGTGTGGAGGCGGGCTACAGTGCACGCCAGCGCCACCTCAGTGCCGCCTGGGAGGCTGTCAAGGCGGCCGGTTACGGCGGCCGCAGCGGCACCGGCCGCAAGGGGAGCGCACTGCCATTTCGCCCCAGGGCCACAACGGACGCGACAGCGTCCGTGTCCGGCGCCAAGGCTGCGCTGGTGCTGCGTGACAACCTGTTCCATCGCACCAGCATCGAACGCGCCTACCGCAGGGCCATCGGCCAGGCGCGTGAGGAAATCATCATTGCCAACGCCTACTTCGTGCCCGGCGGCAAATTGCGCAGGGCGCTGATCCGGGCGGCCCGGCGCGGCGTCAAGGTGACGCTGCTGCTGCAGGGCCGCTACGAATACTTCATGCAATACCATGCGGCGCGGCCGGTGTATGGCGCGTTGCTGGCGGCGGGCATCGAGATCCATGAATACGACGCCGGCTTCCTGCATTCCAAGGTGGCGGTGATTGATGGGCACTGGGCCACGGTGGGCTCGTCCAACCTGGATCCGCTGAGCCTGCTGCTGGCGCGCGAAGCCAACGTTGTGGTGGATGACCGGGCTTTTGCGCTGGACCTCCACCAGCGCCTGCTGCGGGCCATGGCCAGCGAGGGCCGGCGTCTGGACCCGGCCGCCTACAGCCGGCGGCCCTTGCGCCAGCGCGTGCTGGACTACATGGCCTACGCCCTGATGCGCCTGGCCCTGCTGGTGGCGGGGCAGCGTTACTGATTCCGGGCAGGCCGGCACGCCGGGAGGCCCGGATTTGCTCCTGAATTCATAGCTGCCTGCGCGCACCCACCAAGGGCTGGAGACCTAAAACCTGTGTAAAAAAGGGGCATGGCTGTTTTTGGTCGGGCTGGTAACATCTGGCCATGCTTATGAAATCCAATACGCCTGACACTCCGCTGGTTATTGACGAGGGAACGCCGGTCTCCGTGAAGATCCGCGAACGCCTCGCATTGGCGAAAAAACGCTTCAATGCCAACGACAACATCGCCGAGTTCATCCAGCCGGGCGAGCTGGAAAAGCTGCTCGACGAGGTCGAAGGCAAGATGAAGGGCGTGCTGGACAGCCTGGTGATCGACACCGAGACCGACCACAACACCCACAACACCGCGCGCCGCGTCGCCAAGATGTACCTCAACGAGGTCTTCAAGGGCCGCTATGTGGCCGGCCCCACCATCACCGAGTTTCCCAATGCCGAGCGCCTCAACGAGCTGATCATCGTCGGGCCGATCACGGTGCGCAGTGCCTGCTCGCACCATTTCTGCCCGGTGATCGGGCAGCTCTGGATAGGTGTGATGCCT
>CAZIYA010000456.1:0-2692 GCA_964543355.1 uncultured Polaromonas sp. | reverse complement strand
TGGACTACCCGACCATCCAGGTGCAGGCGCTCTACCCCGGCGCCAGCCCCGAGGTGATGGCGCAAACCGTCACCGCGCCGCTGGAGCGCCAGTTCGGCCAGATGGCCGGCCTGCAGCGCCTGAGCTCCACCAGCGCGGCCGGTGTCTCCATCGTCACCCTGCAATTCGGCCTGGGCCTGGCGCTGGACGTGGCCGAGCAGCAGGTGCAGGCCGCCATCAACGCCGGCGGCTCGCTACTGCCCGCCGACCTGCCGGCGCCGCCGGTGTATGCCAAGGTCAACCCGGCCGACGCGCCGGTGCTCACGCTGGCCATCACCTCGGACAGCCTGCCGCTCACCGAGGTGCAGAACATCGTCAACACCCGCCTCGCGCTCAAGATCAGCCAGGTCAGTGGCGTGGGCCTGGTCTCGCTGAGCGGCGGCCAGCGGCCTGCCGTGCGCATCCAGGCGGACACGCGCGCACTGGCCTCCTACGGTCTCGGGCTCGATTCACTGCGAACGGCGATTGCGGCGGCCAACGCCAACGCGGCCAAGGGCAGCATCGACGGGCCGACGCGTTCCTATTCCATCAACTCCAACGACCAGCTGCTGGCAGCGCCCGACTACAAAAACCTGATCATCGCCTGGCGCAACGGCGCGGCGGTGCGTGTCACCGATGTGGCGCAGGTGGTGGACAGCGCAGAGAACGTCAAGCTGGGCGCGTGGAGTGGACTGAAGCCGGCCATCATCCTGAACGTGCAGCGCCAGCCCGGCGCCAACGTGATTGCCACGGTGGACGCCATCAAGGCACGGCTGCCCGAGCTGTCGGCCGGCCTGTCGACCGCCATGAACGTCGATGTGCTGAGCGACCGCACCACCGGCATACGCGCCTCGGTGCTGCATGTGGAGATCGAGCTGCTGCTGGCCGTGGTCATGGTGGTGCTGGTGATTTTTGCCTTTTTGCGCAACATCCGCGCGACCGTGATCGCCAGCCTGGCCGTGCCGATTTCGCTGATAGGCACCTGTGGCGCGATGTACCTGCTGGGCTACAGCCTGAACAACCTGAGCCTGATGGCGTTGACGATTGCCACCGGGTTTGTGGTCGACGACGCCATCGTGATGATAGAAAACATCTCGCGCTACATCGAAAAAGGCGAGGCACCCATGGCCGCCGCGCTCAAGGGCGCGCAGCAGATCGGATTCACCATCATCTCGCTGACGGTCTCGCTGATCGCCGTGCTGATTCCGCTGCTCTTCATGGGCGACGTGGTCGGCCGGTTGTTCCGTGAGTTCGCCGTCACGCTGGCCATCACCATCCTGATCTCGGCCGTGGTCTCACTGACGCTGGTGCCCATGATGTCGGCAAGATGGCTCAAGCATGATCCCGAAGCCGACAACAGCCCGACCGGTGCGAAGCTGCAGAAATTTTTTGCCGGCGTGATCACACGTTACGACCAGTGGCTCAGCTGGGTGCTGCGGCACCAGGGCGCCACGCTGCTGGTGGCGCTGGCCACCCTGCTGCTCACCGTGCTGCTGTATGTGCTGATTCCCAAGGGCCTGTTCCCGACGCAGGACACCGGCCAGCTGCAGGCCCGGATAGAGACCGCCCAGTCGGTCTCGTATGCGCGCATGGCCGAGTTGCAACAGGCCGCGGCCCGCGCCATCCTCGAAGACCCCGATGTGGCCAGCCTGAGTTCCTTCATCGGCGTGGATGCGGCCAACAATACCATGCTGCACACCGGCCGCATGCTGATCAACCTCAAGCGCGCGCGCACCACCAGCCAGCAGGAAACCATGGACCGGCTGCAACGCCGCGCAGCCGCGGTGGCCGGCGTCACCATGTACCTGCAGCCCACGCAGGACCTGACCATCGACGCCGAAACCGGACCGACGCAGTTCCGCGTGTCGGTGGAGGGCTCGGACAATCCCACGGTGGCCTTGTGGGCCAACAAGCTGGCGCAGCGCATGCAGCAGTCGCCGGCCCTGCGCAACATCGCCTCGGACGCCGGCGCCACGGGTGCGTCGGCTTACATCTCGGTCGATCGCGACACCGCGTCGCGCCTGGGCGTGACCACCTCGTCGATCGACGATGCGCTGTACAGCGCCTTCGGCCAGCGCATCGTCTCGACGATTTTCACCGAGACCAACCAGTACCGCGTGATCCTGGAGGCCATGCCCGACCCGCAGATGTCGGTTGCATCGCTGGGCAACCTGCCGCTAAAAACCGGCTCGGGCACCACCACGCCGCTGGCAAGCATCGCCACCATCACCGAGCAGCCCGCACCCCTGCAGATCACCCGCGTGGCCCAGTACCCCGCCACCACGCTGGGTTTCGACACGGCACCTGGTGTCTCCCTCGGCAAGGCGGTAAGTGAAGTCAAGCAAGCTGCCAAAGACATCGCCTTGCCGGCCAGCGTGAGCCTGACCTTCCTCGGTGCGGCAGGGGCTTACCAGACCTCGCTGTCCAGCCAGTTGTGGCTGATCCTGGCGGCCGTGGTCTGTGTCTACATCGTGCTCGGCGTGCTGTACGAAAGCTACATCCATCCACTGACGATTCTCTCGACCCTGCCCTCGGCCGGCGTGGGCGCGCTGCTGATGCTGATGATCAGCGGCTCCGACCTCGGCGTGATTGGCATCATCGGCATCATCCTCTTGATCGGCATTGTCAAGAAAAACGCGATCATGATGATCGACTTCGCCATCGACGCCGAACG
>CAZIYA010000455.1:0-2703 GCA_964543355.1 uncultured Polaromonas sp. | reverse complement strand
ACAAGTACACCGTGGGCCAGCCCTACATGTACCCGAAGAACAACTTGAGCTACGCCGGCAACTTCCTGCACATGATGTTTGCCACGCCGTGTGAAGAGTACAAGGTCAACCCGGTGCTCGAACGCGCGCTGGACCGTATCTTCATCCTGCACGCAGACCACGAGCAGAACGCCTCGACCTCCACGGTCCGCCTGTGCGGCTCGTCCGGCACCAACCCGTTTGCAGCCATTGCTGCCGGTGTGGCCTGCCTCTGGGGCCCGGCACACGGCGGCGCCAACGAAGCGGCGCTCAACATGCTGGGCGACATCCAGAAAGCCGGCGGCATCGAAAAAATCGGCGACTTCATCAAGCAGGTCAAGGACAAGAATTCCGGCGTCAAGCTGATGGGTTTCGGCCATCGCGTTTATAAAAACTATGACCCGCGCGCCAAACTCATGCAGGAAACCTGCAAGGAAGTGCTCAAGGAAATGGGCCTGGAAAACGATCCGCTGTTCAAGCTGGCCATGGCACTGGAAAAGATTGCCCTGGAAGACGAATATTTCGTCTCGCGCAAGCTCTACCCCAACGTCGACTTCTACTCCGGCATCGTGCAGCGCGCCATCGGTATTCCCGTGCCGCTGTTCACCGCAATTTTTGCGCTGGCCCGCACCGTCGGCTGGATTGCCCAGCTCAACGAAATGATTGGCGACCCCGAATACAAGATCGGCCGGCCACGCCAGCTGTTCAACGGTTCGGTGACGCGCGATGTGAAACCCCTCGCCAAACGCTGATCCGGTTGATTTGCCTGTTCGCGTGAACCAAGCCCGCCCGTGGCAACGCCGGCGGGCTTTTTTGCGGCTAGTACCGCAGCACGGAAGTAGCGAGACAAAATGAAAGCGATGGCTTCGTGCCCAGGGCAAGGCGCAAGCCGCAGCGAAGGCTGGGCGCCTTCGCAAGGATTGCAACGCGGCCATGGGTACGAAGACGCGCTTTCATGTTTCGATATTTTTGGGTTGCGGTACTAGGGCCTCCCAGGAGCATTTTTTGAAACCTCTTCAAACCGCCGATGAACTGCGCCTGGCGATTGCCGGAACGGTGCCGCCCCGCGCCTGCAGCTGTGCACTTGGCGCCTGTGCCGGCTGGGAAAGCCTGGCCGAATACCGCTGGGAAGCCAGCCAGATGACGCAGGTCGCCACCCTGCGCGACCCTGGCCTGGAGGAGCCGACCCTGGAAGAACACCATCCCCAGGGCACACGCTACGACTCGCCGAACGCGCCGGTGGCCCTCTCATTCTTCCCCTACAACCGCTGCGATGTCTGGCACTGCGCGCGCTGCGACCGGCATTTGCTGCGCTATACCGAGTTCGGCGGCTACAACGTGGACCCGCGCATTCGGGCGCTGGATCCGGGCACCATCGTTGATTGAGTCATTTACTACTGTTTTGATAGCTTCCTGCGCCCGCCCCATAAGGGCTAGAGCCCTGAAACACCCATAAATATCAGGAAACTCCCGTCAAAGCCCCAACCGGCGGGCAAGTCACCCATCGCATATCGCGATGACAAGGTCTCCAATAAGCCTTCAAAATGGCAAATCATCGTGAATCGCGATGGCTTTGGCTCCCCATGAAAACCTCGGAACGCAGTTTTGCCCGCCGCATTGACCTGACCTCGCTGCAATTGTTTGTCGCGGTGTGCGAGCTCGGCAGCATCGGCAAGGCGGCGGAGCGTGAATTCATCGCCGCCTCGGCCGTCAGCAAACGCCTGTCCGACCTGGAAGCCGCGCTCGACACGCCCCTGCTCTACCGCCACACCCGCGGCGTGGACCTGACGCCGGCCGGGCAAAGCCTGCTGCACCATGCGCGCTCGGTGCTTTTCAGCCTTGAAAAAATGCAGGGCGAACTCAGCGAATACGCCCACGGTGTGCGCGGCCACGTGCGGGTGCACGCCAGCATCTCGGCCATCGTGCAGTTTTTGCCGGAAGACCTGGGCGCCTTCATCGGCCAGCACCCCGAAGTCAAGATCGACCTGGAAGAACACCTGAGCACGGAAGTCGTGCGCGCCGTGCAGGAAGGCGCGGCCGACCTCGGCATCTGCAACACCGCCGATGGCAGCGGCGACCTGCAGACCCTGCCCTACCGGCAGGACCGCCTCGTCATGATCGTTCCGCGCGGCCACGTGCTGGGCATGCAGGACGCCATCGCATTCGAGGACAGCCTGGACTTCGACCACGTTGGCCTGCATTCGAACAGCTCGATCTACCTGGCCATGCGTGACGCTGCCGCACTCGCTGGCCGCACCATCAAGCTGCGTATCCACGTGACCGGGCTGGACGCGATGTGCCGCATGATCCACAACGGCCTGGGCGTCGGCGTGATGCCGCAGCGCGCTTTCGAGTTGATGCACGGCGTCGGCGAACTCGAGTCGGTTGCCCTGACCAACGACTGGGCCGCGCGCCAGATCGAACTGGTGGCGCGCGATTTCTCCAGCCTGCCCGTCACTGCCCGCCTGCTGGTCGATCACCTCACCGCGCGCGCAGTTGCTACGACCCCGACCTCACCCACTTAAAATCGACAGACCACGAAGGAAAACACATGGGACGCACCCTCTACGACAAGATCTGGGACGAACACGTCGTCCACACCGAGGAAGACGGCACGGCCATCCTCTACATCGACCGGCACCTGGTGCATGAAGTGACCAGCCCGCAGGCTTTTGAAGGCCTGCG
>CAZIYA010000454.1:0-2710 GCA_964543355.1 uncultured Polaromonas sp. | reverse complement strand
GTTCCTCGAAGGTCTTGTCGAGTTCAAGCTTGCCGATCACGCTGCGCAGGGACGTCTGTGCCAGCTGGGTGACCGCGACGATGTAATTGGACGAACCGTAGCTGGCGCGCATCGGGTCGGTGACCTGGAAATACAGGATGCCGTCCACCTGCAACTGGGTGTTGTCGCGCGTGATGCAAACCTGGCTGGGAACGTCCAGCGGGATTTCCTTGAGCGAGTGTTTGTAGGCCACCCGGTCAATGAAGGGGATCAGGAAATTGAGGCCCGGGGTCAGGCTGGCGTTGTATTTGCCCAGACGTTCCACGACCCACGAGTTTTGCTGGGGCACAACCTTGATGCTGCGCGCTATAAAAATGACGGCAATCACCAGGATGACGAGTGCAATTTCCATGAAGTTCTCCGTTGAATAAAAAAAGCCGGCATCAGCCGCGCTGCATCAGACTGTGCACTGTCTCACAGTTTCCCGACCACCAGGCGGTTGCCGTTCAGTTTTCTGACCCTGAAAAGGCCAGGCTGGGGCGCCGCATCCCGGTCGGCGAGCTCCACCATCCATTGGGCGCCGCGGTATTTGACGCTGGCTGTGGCATCGTCGTTCCACTGCTCAACATGCACGGTTTCGCCGATATCCATTTGCACGTCCCGGTTGGCGTTGGCCTGTGCCGGCTTGGGGCTTTTGCTGCGTTTCCAGTGCCAGGCCACCACCGCGCCGCCGCCGACCACCGCCGCCACCACGATCTGCACGATGACAGAGGCGCCCAGGTGGGCGGCCAGGGCGCCTGCAACCATGCCCACGGCCAGCATCAGCAGGTAAAACGTGCCTGTGACCATTTCCACCGCTATGGCAATGCCTGCCAGCAGCCACCAGATTGTCGAGTCCGTCATATTGCAGTTCCCCCACGTTTCGTAAAAGCCACATTTTGGGCCCGAAGGCCAATTTGGCAAGCTTAACCGGCCTTCTGGAAGGCAGGGCTGGTTCGGACTTCATCAAATATCTCTACACTTCGGCCCTGATTCGTTTTTTTTGGCAGATCCCAGGCAAAGGCCTTTTGATGAAATTTCGTTTTCCCATCGTCATCATCGACGAAGACTTCCGTTCCGAGAACACCTCCGGCCTCGGCATCCGTGCGCTGGCGCAGGCCATAGAAACGGAAGGCTTTGAGGTCCTCGGTGTTACCAGCTACGGCGACCTGTCCCAGTTTGCCCAGCAGCAAAGCCGTGCCAGCGCTTTCATCCTGTCGATCGACGACGAAGAGTTCACGCCCGGCCCGGACCTGGATCCTGCCGTGCTGAACCTGCGCCATTTCATTGAAGAAGTCCGGCGCAAAAACCTGGATGTGCCGATTTACGTCTATGGCGAGACCAAGACCTCGCGCCATATCCCGAACGACATCCTGCGCGAGCTGCACGGTTTCATCCACATGTTCGAGGACACACCGGAGTTTGTGGCGCGCCACATCATCCGCGAAGCCAAAAGTTACCTCGAGGGTGTGCAGCCGCCGTTTTTCAAGGCGCTGCTGGACTACGCCGAGGACGGTTCCTACTCCTGGCATTGCCCGGGACATTCCGGCGGCGTGGCCTTTCTGAAGAGCCCGGTCGGGCAGATGTTCCACCAGTTTTTTGGCGAGAACATGCTGCGTGCCGACGTCTGCAATGCGGTGGAGGAGCTCGGCCAGCTGCTGGACCATGACGGCCCGGTGGGGGCTTCGGAGCGCAATGCCGCCCGCATCTTCAATGCCGACCACTGTTTTTTCGTGACCAACGGTACCTCGACCTCGAACAAGATGGTCTGGCACCACACCGTGGCGCCAGGCGACGTGGTGGTGGTGGATCGCAACTGCCACAAGTCCATCCTGCACGCCATCATCATGACCGGCTCGATTCCGGTCTTCCTGAAACCGACGCGCAACCATTTCGGCATCATCGGCCCAATTCCGAAGGAGGAGTTCGAGCCTGCGTCCATCCAGGCCAAGATCGCGGCGAATCCGCTGCTAAAGGGCGTGGACGCCAAAACCGTCAAACCGCGCGTGCTGACGATCACGCAGTCCACCTACGACGGCGTGCTCTACAACACCGAGACCATCAAGGGCATGCTCGACGGTTATGTCGAGAACCTGCATTTCGACGAAGCCTGGCTGCCGCACGCGGCGTTCCATCCGTTCTATGGCAGCTACCACGCGATGGGCAAGAAGCGGGCACGCCCAAAGCAGGCCATGGTGTATGCCACGCAGTCCATCCACAAGCTGCTGGCCGGCATCAGCCAGGCCAGCCATGTGCTGGTGCAGGACTCGCAGACCGTCAAGCTCGACAGGCATCTCTTCAACGAGGCCTTCCTGATGCACACCTCGACCTCGCCGCAATACAGCATCATTGCGAGTTGCGACGTGGCGGCCGCGATGATGGAGCCGCCCGGGGGTACCGCGCTGGTGGAAGAAAGCATTGCCGAGGCGCTGGATTTCCGCCGCGCCATGCGCAAGGTGGACGAGGAGTACGGCGACGACTGGTGGTTCAAGGTCTGGGGGCCGGACAAGCTGGTGGACGAGGGCATCGGCCGCTCGGAGGACTGGATCATCAAGGGCGAAGCCAAGAACGCCAAGGCCGGTGTCAACTGGCACGGCTTCGGCAAGATGGCCACCGGCTTCAACATGCTGGACCCGATCAAGTCCACCGTCGTCACACCCGGCATGGACCTGAACGGCAAGTTTGCCAAGAC
>CAZIYA010000453.1:0-2725 GCA_964543355.1 uncultured Polaromonas sp. | reverse complement strand
GGGGATGCTACTGGAGAAAACAGCTGTTTCATAGGGAAAACGCAATTTTTTTGGGTCAGGATGTTGCAGATTTACTTCGAAGAGATTGAAAAAACGACCTCTCGCGCGACGTGCCGCGCAGCGAGTGCATGGGTGCAGCCGGTTCCAGAGGCGAAAAGACGGTGCGGAAAGAGGCGTGCAGCAGTGCCGATGCCTGCTCATCCAGCACCCGAGGAAGGCGGCTTAACACCGCGCCAGCACACAGCATTTGTTCGCTGCTGTCCCTGGCTGCGAGGTATCCTTGCGGACACTTTCCCCTGCAAGCTGACTCCGACCGCCCCCCTGAAAGGACATCTTCCATGACCAGCCCGTCACCCTCACAAGGCCTTGCCACCTGCGATCTGTGCGACGTTCACAAAAACGACAGCTCGGGGCGCTTTCGCGTGCTGCCGCCTGTATTCAAGTCCTTCGGCGGTGTTTCCAGGTTCAGCGGGCCCGTCGTGACTCTCAAGTGCCATGAAGACAACTCGCTGATCAAGGCTGCGGTGGACGGCAGCGGCCTGGTTGATACCCCTGCAAGCCGCGTGCCCGCGGTGCTGGTGGTGGATGGCGGTGCCTCGTTGCGCCGTGCGCTGCTGGGCGGCAACCTCGGCGCGGCGGCTGCAAAAAACGGCTGGGCCGGGGTGGTGATTGACGGCTGCGTGCGTGATGTGGCGGAACTCGCGCAGTGCCAGGTAGGCATTCGCGCGCTCGCCGCGATGCCGCTGCCAACCGAAAAACGCAACGAAGGACAGGGCGGTGTGGCGGTGCAGATCCAGGGCGTGTGGGTGTACCCGGGCGACTGGCTGTATGCCGACGAAGACGGTATCGTGGTGATGCCGGCGCCGCAGCAAGCCTGAAGGCGGCTGCGGGCTCAGGCCGGCAGCTTGATGCCCAGGCGGCCGAATTGCGCGGCGCCCTCGGTGCTGACCTGCACCACACGCGAGTGCTTCCTGCGCTCTATCCAGCCCTGCTGCGTGAAATGCAGCGCCAGTGCCGCTCCCAGCGCGCCGCCCAGGTGGTCCCGGCGTTCCGACCAGTCCAGGCAGGTGCAGGCCAGTTGCCGGCGCTTGCTGCGCAGCGCATCCAGGTCCAGCCCGAGGGCGCGCAGGGCTTTTTCTCCGGGGGTGGTGAGCAGCAGTTGCCGGCTATCGGCCGTGTCGGCCTGCAGCCAGCGCCTGCGCAGCAGCATGGCGAGCAGCCCGGTGCCCAGGCTGCCGGCCAGGTGGTCATAACAGAAGCGGGCGCGGCGTATCGGCTCGTTTGCCTCCACTGCAGGCTGGCTCGGGCGTTTCGGCGCCACCCGCATCAGCGATTCCACCAGTTGCGCGACCTGTTCGGAAGCAAAGCGGAAGTACTTGTGGCGGCCCTGCGCGGCTGATTCGAGCAGGCCGTCATCGACCAGCCGCTTCAGGTGGGAGGTAGCCGTACCCGGTTCGATGCCCGCGCCCAGCGCAAGCTCCTTGGCGGTCAGGGCGCGGCCTTCCATCAGCAGCACCAGCATGCGGATGCGGCTGGCGTCGCCAATGGTGGCGGCGATGCGGGCGATGTCGGGTTCAACAGGCATGCTTTGATGATAGTCAAACTGTTGAAGCTGGACAAACATCCGGCAGCTTGGGACACTGACTTCCATGCAGCCACCCCGTAACGCCATCGAGGCCGTGACCCACCCCGACCCCTGGCCCTTCTACCGCAGCCTGCGCCAGGAGCGCCCCTTGTTTTTTGATGCCGGACTGGGCCTCTGGGTGGCGAGTAGCCATGCTGCCGTCAGTGCAGCTCTCAACCATCCGGCCTTGCGGGTGCGCCCGCCCGCCGAGCCGGTGCCCAAGGCCTTGCAGGGCACGGCAGCCGGCGAGGTCTTCGCCCTGCTGGTGCGCATGACGGACGGTGAATTCCATGCGATGCACAAGCCTGCCGCCGTACAGGCGGCGCGCCGCTGGACCCTGGCCGACGTGGCGCAGGCTGCCGAAGATGCGGCAGACGACTTGCTGCCGCGTCTGGAAGTCAATGACTTTCTTGGTGCACTGCCGGTACAGGCCATGGCACGGCTGCTGGGTTTGCCCGAGGAGCTGCGGGACGATACCTGCCGCTGGGTAGGGCAGTTCACGCAGGGCATCGCCCCCGGAGCCGATGCACGGGCCGTGGCGTTGGCGGACAGTGCGGCTGCAGCGCTGATGGCGCAGGGCCGGGCCCTGGGCCTGCAGCCGGCGCAGGCCGCCAACCGCATTGCCTTCATGCAGCAGGCCATGGATGCGACCGGTGGGCTGCTCGGCCTGGCGGCGCTGCAGCTGGCGCAGGAGCCAGGGCAGGGCGCTGCGGCAGACGCCTCGCAGGAGGCCATGCGCGGCCTTGTGCGCGAGGCCGAACGTTGGGCCGCTCCCATCCAGAACACCCGCCGGTTTGCGGCCGAATCCCTGACCCTGCTGGGCCAGCCGGTGGAAGCCGGCCAGGCCATCCTGCTGGTGCTGGCCAGCGCCAACCGCGACGAAGCCCTCAACCCGCAAGCCGAGCGCTTCGATGTGCACCGTGCGCAAGGTCGCAGCATGGGTTTTGGCGACGGCCCGCATGCCTGCCCCGGCGCTTCAATTGCTATTGAAATAGTAGCTGCCTGCGCCCGTCACATAAGGGCTGGAGGCCAATTCGATCACTACTTCGGGCGAAGCACGGGTTTTCGGCCGCTGTCCAACGCACGCATTCCTGTCTTCAG
>CAZIYA010000452.1:0-2726 GCA_964543355.1 uncultured Polaromonas sp. | reverse complement strand
CAGGGCAAGCCGGTGGACCCGGCGAAATTCCTGCCCGCCAAATAAGCCGGCGCTTCGCATCAAAAGCCCTGCATGCAGGGCTTTTTCATGGCCGGTACCGCCCGGCTTGATGCATCATATCGGCCGCCAGCCCTTATTCGGCGGGCGCAAACAGCTATCAAGTTGGTAGCTGATCCTGGCCGGTGGGAATCTCGTCATAACCCCGTCCGGTGAATTGCAGCAGGTCAATGCCGTGGCCAAAAGGATCGGCCAGTCCGGCGATGCGGCCCCAGACGCGGTCGGTCACCGGCTGCTCCAGCACAGCGCCGTGTTGCAGTAGCCGGGCGACAGCCGCGTCGATGTCGTCCACCACAAAGTCCAGGTGCACCGGTGTCCAGTGGCGCTGGAAGCTGCGCGTGGCCGCGCTGCCGGCAACCGGACTGCTGCCTTCGGTTTGCAGCAGCAGGTCGATCGGGCTGCCGGCGCCCAGGAGCTCGACAAAGCCGCCCTGGAAGCGCCGGCCGCATTGCAGGCCGAGTCCTTCGGTGTAAAACGCGACGGCGCGTTCCATGTCGTTCACGTCGATGCAGATGCGTATGTTCATGCTTCGCTCCTTTGTCGGGTGTTGGGGGTTCCGAAAATGTTATCGCAGCCTGAGACAATGGGAGGATGTCCAGAAGAAAACACCAGCAGCCGCAGCACAAGCCGGCCCCCGCGTTAACCGACTACCCGCCCGATGTGCTCACCGTCGAGTCGCTCGACATCGAGGCCCAGGGCATTGCGCACCGCGACGACGGCAAGGTGGTGTTCATTGAAGGCGCGCTGCCGTTTGAGCAGGTCAGCGCCAGCGTCTACCGCAAGAAACCCAGTTTTGAAAAAGCCACGCTGATGGCGGTGCTGCGCGAGTCGTCGCAGCGCGTGCGCCCGCAATGTCCGCATTTCGGCCTGCACACCGGTGCCTGCGGCGGCTGCAAGATGCAGCACCTGCATGTGGGGGCGCAGGTGGCGGTCAAGCAGCGTGTGCTGGAAGACAACCTGCGGCACATCGGCAAGCTCAGGGCCGACAACATCCTCCGGCCCATCGAGGGGCCGGCCTGGGGCTACCGCTACCGGGCCCGGCTGTCGGTGCGTTATGTGCGCAAGAAGGGCGAAGTGCTGGTCGGCTTTCATGAGCGCAAGAGCGGCTATGTGGCCGACATGCGCGAGTGCCATGTATTGCCCCGCCATGTCAGCGACTTGCTGCTGCCGCTGCGCGTGCTGATCGCCGGCATGGACGCCAAGGAAACCTTGCCGCAGATCGAGCTGGCCTGCGGCGACACGGTGACGGCCATGGTGCTGCGTCACATGGAGCCGCTGTCTGCCGGGGATGTGGAGAAGCTGCGCGCCTTTGCGCTGGCCCATCCCGGCCTGCAGTGGTGGCTGCAGCCGGGCGGGCTGGAGACGGTCAAGCTGCTCGACGAGGGCGGGGCGGTGCTCAGCTACGGCCTGCCCGAGTTTGGCGTGCTGATGCCTTTCAAGCCCACCGACTTCACCCAGGTCAACCCGCACATCAACCAGGTGCTGGTGTCGCGCGCCTTGCGTTTATTGGATGTCCAGCCGCATGAGCGGGTGATCGACTGGTTCTGCGGCCTGGGCAACTTCACCTTGCCGCTGGCCACGCGCGCGCGCGAGGTGCTGGGCATTGAGGGCAGCGAGGTGCTGGTCGCCCGCTCGCGCGAGAACTATGAGTCAAACAAGGCCTCAGCCCAGAAGGGACGGGCGCTGACAGCTACTGAATTTGTAGCGCGCAACCTGTTCGAGATGACGCCCGGCATGCTGGTGAAAGACGGCGCCGCCGACAAGTGGCTGGTCGATCCGCCGCGCGAAGGTGCGTTCGAGCTGTTCAAGGCGCTGGCCGCGCTGCACCAGCAGATCGTCACCGGCGTGCCTTGCGACGATGCCGGCGGACAGCAGAACCTGCAGATCGGCGAATGGACACCGCCGCAGCGCATCGTGTATGTCAGCTGCAACCCGGCGACGCTGGCACGTGATGCCGGCGTGCTGGTCAATGATGCGGGTTACCGCTGCACGGCGGCGGGCGTGGTCAACATGTTTCCACACACCGCGCATGTGGAGTCGATGGCCGTGTTCGAGCGGCTCCCGGCCGGCGCCGGCCACTGAGGACGTCAAAAAGGCTGCCCGCCATGACAGCGGGCAGCCTAACCAGGCCGTTGACCGGCGACTTAGTGCGTGGCTGCTGCCTTGCCTGGCGAGTGTGCCTTGTAGATGCCCGCGTCTGCGGCGCCGCTGACCTCCAGCATGCCGACCAGCCCCTTGCCGGCCCGCGACAAGGCGTGGTCCACCAGCAGGTAGCTGCCCGGGTAGTCCACCTTGAACTCGACGATGGTCGCGCCGCCCGGTGCCACCAGTGTGGTCTGCACGTCACGCTTGACCGAGCTGATCGAGCCTTCGCTGTAGACCTTGTCGAAGATTTCGCCGATGACGTGGAAGGACGAAATCTTGTTCGGGCCACCGACGCCGAAGAAGATGCGCACGGTTTCACCGACCTTGGCGGTGAGCTTGTGCTCCTTGGTCAATGAGCCGACCGCGCCGTTGAAGACGTAGTAGTCAGGCAGTTCGGCGGCCATCTTGTCCAGGTCGAACTCCTGGTGCGTCTTGGTGCCGTTCGGCCGGGTGGTGTACATGTCGCCCTGCATCACGTAGTACTCGCGGTCCGCTTTCGACATGCCACCCTCAGGCTCGACCAG
>CAZIYA010000451.1:0-2727 GCA_964543355.1 uncultured Polaromonas sp. | reverse complement strand
AGAACAGTTCTTCAACGCGAGCGATGTGTTCGTCCATGGTGCCGCCCACGTCCATCAGCAGCAGCACCTTCACGTTGTTGTGGCGCTCGGGGACCATCTTGATGTCGAGCCAGCCGGCGTTGGCTGCGGTGGAGCGGATGGTGTCGTCCAGGTCCAGCTCTTCGACATGGCCTTCACGCGCGAACTTGCGCAGGCGGCGCAGCGCCACCTTGATGTTGCGTGTGCCCAGCTCCTGGGTGTCGTCGTAGTCCTTATAGGCGCGCTGGTCCCAGACTTTCACTGCGCTTTTGTTGCGGCTTTTCTCCTGGCCGATGCGGATGCCCTGCGGGTTGAAGCCGTTGGCGCCGAAGGGTGAGGTGCCGCCGGTGCCTATCCATTTGCTGCCGCCTTCGTGGCGTTCCTTCTGCTCTTCGAACCGCTTCTTTAGCGTTTCCATGAGCTCGTCCCAGCCCATCTTCTCGATCTTGGCCTTGTCTTCGGCGCTGAGCTCACGCTCCAGGTTCTTGCGCAGCCATTCGAGCGGGATGTCCTTGGTGAAGTCGGCAATCATCTCCACACCCTTGAAGTAGGCCGCGAAAGCGCGGTCGAACTTGTCGTAGTGTTTTTCGTCCTTCACCAGCACGGTACGGCTCAGGTAATAGAAGTCGTCGATCTTGTAGGCGCCTTCACCGATCTCGCCGTCAGCCTTGCCGCTGTTGGGCCCGACCACGCCGGCCTGCAGCGCCTCGAGCAGCATCAGGTATTCCTTGACCGAGACCGGCAGCTTGGCCGAACGCAGGGTGTAGAAGAAGTCGATCAGCATGGCAGGACTCCCTTCAGGATTTGGATGATCTTGGCTTGTCGAGCAGGTACAGCAACTGCGCCTTCACTTCAGGCCATTCGCCGGAACGCAGGCTGTACATGACCGTGTCGCGAATGGTGCCGTCACGCCGCATCGCGTGGCCGCGAATCACGCCATCCTTGCGGGCGCCCAGGCGTTCGATGGCTCGTTGCGAGGCGTGGTTGAAGTTGTCGGTGCGCCAGCCCACCACATGGCAGCCCATGGTTTCAAACGCATGGGTCATCATCAGCAGCTTGCAGGTGGTGTTGACGTGGGTGCGCTGGCAGCGCGCGGCGTACCAGGTGTAGCCAATCTCCACGCGTTTCACGGCCGGCAGGATGTCGTGGTAGCTGGTGCTGCCCAGCACGGTGCCGGTGGCCTGATCGCGCACGGCGAAGGCGAAACGTGCGTCGGTTTCGCGCCCGGCCAGCGCAGTTTCTATATAGGCGAGTGTCTCTTCCGGCCGGGGCACCGAGGTGATGCGCAGGTTCCAGAGCTCGCCATCGGCCGCCGCGGCGCGAAGGCCTGCTTCGTGTTCAAGTGCCAGGGGCACCAGCTCGACACCGCGATCAGACAGGATGACGGGTTGCACAAAACTCATTGGTCTTCACTCCGCTTTTTCTCCTGCGCACGGCGCCAGCGCCGCGCCAGTTGCAGGCCCAGGCCGCCGCCCAGGCCCACCAGCACAATGGCGCCTATGGTGCTGTTGCCATAACCCTGCGCAAAAATATCCAGCCCCAGCAAACGGCCTGCCCAGAAACCAAGCAGTGCACCGCCTATAAACCCTAGGGCGTCGGACAGCCCTTCCAGCAATAGAGCTTTATGCATGGGTGGTGGTTCCGTGAAGAGTGGGGTGGCTGTTGCTGTGCCGTTGTGCCTGAATTTTCATGGGGATTTTTTCGCCTGCAGGTAATTGCGGCTCTGGCATTGCGTGCCTGCCAGTTTGCCCTGAGGCGTGGTATTGCAAAGGCGGTCCAGCTCGAGCTGGGCCTGCCTGTGGCCGAGATGGGCGGCGCGCGCCAGCAGTTCCAGCGCATACCAGGGCACCTGGGACGCGGGTTTGGTCGTCGGCAAATGTGTTGCCTGCACTTTTTTTTCCGCGGCGATGGGCGCGCGAACCTGGAGCCCGGCTGCCGCCTTGCCTTCCAGCAGGCTGACGTAGTCGCGCACCATCAAATCTGTATCCATGGCACTGAATTTCGCCGAAGGCATGCCCAGCCACGAACGGGTGCCCGGGTCAGGCACGTCCAGCAGTGTTTTGCCCGGCGTGGTAAGCATGGCTGCCACATCGTCGGGAACAGCCTTGCCCAGGCCTGACGCTTTGGACAACTGCTCGGCCGAGGCGGCTGCAGCGCCGCCTTCCGTAGCAGCACCGGCCTTGGCTGCTTTCGCCGCGTGGGAAGCGCCTTCGAGGGCTTCCGCGCCGACGACAACCCCGGCGCCGGTTGCTGCACCTTTACCTGCTGCGCCTGCAGCCCCTTTGCCCGCGGCAGAACCGAGTTTCCCCAGGGCGCCCAGCCACGCATGGGCTGGCAACGACAGGGTAGCCGTTAACACGAGCAGCACACCGATGGCAGCAGCGGCAGGGCGACGGACGGGAAGCAGGATCATGGGCCTGGTGCACTAGCGGTTGTGGCGCTGCATGAACACCAGTTTTTCAAACAGGGTCACGTCCTGCTCGTTCTTCAGCAGCGCGCCCACCAGCGGCGGCACGGCCACCTTGTCTTCCTTGCTTTGCAGCGCTTCGAGGGGAATGTCTTCGGCTACCAGCAGCTTGAGCCAATCCAGCAGTTCGCTGGTGGAAGGCTTTTTCTTCAGGCCGGGCAGGTTGCGCACGTCGTAAAAGGTCTTCATGGCCGCGGCCAGCAGCTCTTTCTTGAGGCCGGGGAAATGCACATCGACGATCT
>CAZIYA010000450.1:0-2745 GCA_964543355.1 uncultured Polaromonas sp. | reverse complement strand
CGGCACGGCTGGCCGAACTGCAGTCGCGCATCCGGCCGCATTTTTTGTTCAACACGCTGAACAGCGCCATCGCGCTGGTGCGTGCCGAGCCGGCCAAGGCCGAGTCGGTGCTGGAAGACCTGAGCGAGCTGTTTCGCCATGCACTGGCGGACGCCACCGAGTCGGTCACGCTGGGCCAGGAAATTCTGCTGGCCCAGCGCTACATGGCCATCGAGCAGATCCGTTTCGGCGACCGCCTGCAGGTCCAGTGGAGCCTGGACCCGGAGGCCGATCCGGCCAAACTGCCGCCGCTGCTATTGCAGCCGCTGGTGGAAAATGCCGTGCGGCACGGTGTGGAGCCCAGTGCCCAGGGCGCGCAGATCAAGATAACAACCCAGCGGCGCGGCAGCATGGTGGTGCTCAAGGTGACCAATTCGACCCCGGCCGGTGTCGGCGAACGCGGCCACGGGCTGGCGCTGGCCAATGTGCGCGAGCGCCTGGCGCTGCTGCATGATGTGCAGGCGCAGTTCAAGACCGTGTTCAAGGACGGTGTTTTTCAAGTGAGGCTGGAGATTCCCCTATGACAGGCAAGCTCAGGGCGCTGATTGTGGATGACGAGGCACTGGCGCGTTCGCGGCTGCGCACGCTGCTTGGCGACTGCAGTGCGCCGGCCGCCACCGTGGCTGCAGAAGCCGCGCATGCGGTGCAGGCCATGGATGCGCTGCGCCGCGAAACCTTTGACGTGGTGCTGCTCGACGTCCGTATGCCCGGCGCCGACGGCATCATGCTGGCGCAGGCGATTGCGCAGATGCCACAACCGCCGGCGGTGGTGTTCGTGACGGCGCATTCCGAGCACGCGGTGCAGGCCTTCGACCTCGAGGCGGTGGACTACCTGACGAAACCCGTGCGGCTGGAACGGCTGCAGCAGGCGCTACAAAAAGTAGAGCGGCTTGCGCAAGCTGCAAAAGGGCTGCAGCCTGATCTGGATGCCGAACCACTGATCATCCAGGACCGCGGCCGGACCGAGCGCGTGCCGCTGGCCGAAGTGCTGTACCTCAAGGCCGAGCTCAAATACATCACCGTGCGCACCGCGGCCAAAAGCTACATCCTCGATGGCAGCCTCAACGAGCTGGAGGAAAAATACCCGCAGCAGTTCATGCGCATCCACCGCAACGCACTGGTGGCGCGACGCGCGGTGCGCGCGCTCGAGAAACACTTCGACCCCGAGGAGGGTGAGGGCTGGGCCGTGCGGCTCAATGGCATCGACGAATTGCTGGCGGTGTCGCGGCGCCAGCTCAGTGCCGTGCGGGAAGCCATCGCGGGCTGAGGCCGGGGGTGCGCACCGGCGCCTGAAAGGCTGGAATACCGCCGAAGGCATGCTGCCGGGGCTTTCCGGCGCCTGCGTCCTACACTGCCCGGCCGGGGTTTCGGCTCCAATAAGGCAGCCTACTGATGGAGACTGTCCCCGCAAGCCGCGGGGGCCTGCGAGGAAAACAATGATGGACCCAGAACACCTTCCCGATGCGCTGCCGACCGATCCGGCGGCCGTGGCGCTGCCTTTGGCGGATCGTCAGCTCCTGCACATGCCGGTGGACATTCGCAACATGTCGCTGGTGGTGCTGGCGGGGCTGGCCATCCTGTTTGTGTTGCACTGGGCCAAGGCGGTTTTTATTCCGGTCATGCTCAGCGTGCTGTTCAGCTATGCACTGTCACCCGTGGTCAACTGGCTGGAACTCAAACGTATTCCGCGCTGGCTGGGGTCCTCCGTGCTGATGCTGGCGATTTTTGGCGGGCTCGGCACGACCGCCTGGTCCCTCGGCGACGAAGCCGGGGAACTGATCGAGTCGCTGCCGGTGGCGGCGCAAAAGTTCAGGTATGCCATGAAGGTCAAAAGAGGCAAGCCAGACAGCACGCTGGACACCGTGCAGAAGGCTGCCTCGCAGATCGAGCAGGCGGCGCAGGAGGGCGCCGCTCCGGGCAACACCCGCGGCGCGATGCGGGTGGTGGTGGAGCGGGGGCGGTTCAATGTCAAGGACTACCTCTGGACCGGCACCATCGGCCTGATCGCGCTGGTGGGGCAGGCGGTGGTGGTGATTTTTCTCACTTTCTTCCTGCTGCTCTCGGGTGACAGCTTCCGGCGCAAGCTGCTCAAGCTCGCCGGCCCCAGCCTCAGCGACAAGAAGATCACGCTGCAGGCCCTGCATGAAATCACCGGGCAGATCCAGCGCTACCTGCAAGTCCAGTTGCTCACCAGCGCGATGGTGGGCGTGCTGACCTGGCTGGCCCTGCTGGCCATCGGGCTGGAAAACGCCGCGGTCTGGGGCATTGTCGCCTGCGTGCTGAACCTGGTGCCTTACGTGGGTTCGCTGATCACCGCCGCTGCCACGGCGCTGGTCGGTTTCCTGCAGTTTGGTTCGCTCAACATGGCGCTGCTGGTCGCCGGTGCCTCGCTGCTCATCCACACCATCGTCGGCAACCTGATCACGCCCTGGCTGACCAGCCGCGCCAGCCGGCTGAGCCCGGTGGCGGTGTTTGTTGCGCTGCTGGCCTGGGGCTGGCTCTGGGGCGTGTGGGGCCTGCTGCTGGGCATTCCCATCATGATGATGGTCAAATCGGTGTGCGACCGGGTGGACGACCTCAAGCCGCTGGGGGAGTTTCTCGGTTCATGAGCCTCCACGGTCGCTCACTGCGTGTAGCTCCCGAGGCCTTGCAGGCCGCGGCTCGCTGGACGCTTCGCCTCTGTCGCCTGTCCAAAGCTGCGCAGGC
>CAZIYA010000449.1:0-2771 GCA_964543355.1 uncultured Polaromonas sp. | reverse complement strand
TGAAGACCTTGCCGTGTTCGGCCGTGATCATGTGCGCCAGCGTGTCCTTGTTGGCGTTGAGCAGTTCGAGGAACTTGAACATCACGCGGGCACGGCGGATCGGGGGTGTGTCGGCCCAGGCAGGGAAAGCCGCCTGCGCGGCCGCCACCGCGGCAGCCACTTCCGCAGCACCGGCCAGCGCGACGCGGCCTGTCACCGCGCCTGTGGCGGGGTTGAAGACTTCCTGGCTACGGCCTGAAGTACCGGAAACGATGACGCCATTGATGGCGTGGCCGATGGCTGTGACGGGCTGGTTCATATTTGGGCGACTCATATCATTCATTTTGCAGACTCCATTGGGCAATCCCCAAGACTAGCGGACGATGGCTACTTGTGCCAGTTTGAATTTCTCAGTAGTGTTATTAAAATTACTAATAATGGACATCCAGACACTACGGATTTTTGCGGCGGTAGCCCGGGAGGGCAACCTTTCGCGTGCGGCCGACAAGCTGGCCCTGACGCAGCCCGCCGTCAGCCTGCAGATTAAAGGCCTGCAAGCTGCCACGGGCCTGACACTCTTCACGCGCAGCGCCCAGGGCATGAACCTCACCCGCGACGGCGCGGCCTTGTTGCCCCTAGCCGAAAAAGTGCTGGCCGCACAGACGGATTTCAGGAATGCCGCCGCCAGCCTGCACACGCAGGTGCGCGGGCGGCTACGCATTGGCACCATCCTTGACCCCGAGTTCACCCGGCTCGGCGCTTTCCTGAAGGTACTGGTGGAAATGGCTCCCCAGGTCGAGACCGAGTTGCGCCAGGCCATGAGCGGCGAGGTGCTGGCCCAGATAGAGCGCGGCGAACTGGACGTTGGTTTTTACCTGGGTACGCCCGACCAGTCCCTTGGTGTCAATGACTTCGAGTCAAATCGGCCTCCAGCCCTTTCTGCACGGGTGCAAGCAGCTATCAGTTCTGTAGCAAATCAGAAGGGCAGCCGGTCATCGCTTTTTGCCGTGCGTGAACTGACCCACTTCACCTACCGGGTACTGGCGCCTGCCGGCTGGGGGCCGCAGGTGCGCGGCAAGGGCTGGAAGGCGTTGGCCGCCCTGCCGTGGATCGCCACGCCGCCGGCGTCGGCGCATCACCGCCTGCTGGCCAGCGTGTTCGGCCCGCTGGGGGTCGAGCCGCACCGGGTGGCGCTGGTGGACCAGGAGGCCTCCATGCTGGACCTGGTCAAGTCCGGCGTAGGCCTGAGCCTGGTGCGTGATTCAATCGCCATGCGTGAGTCCCATGCGGCGGGCCTGGTCATTGCCGACCAGGTCAGCCTGCAAAGCGTGCTGTGTTTTGTCAGCCTGAGCGCGCAGCGACAGGCGCCGGTGGTGGCAAGTGCCTGGAAGGCGCTGGAGGCCGTGTGGTCCTGAAATTGCAAGCAGCGCTGTAGGACAGGATGGGCGGCCTGTTGGGGGCAAATGCTGTAGCCCGTGCGCGGGCCGCTGGATTAACATGCCCTTACAAGCGGCAGCGCGGCTCAGCGGCCCGTGCCCGAGCGCCGTCCTGTCTTGTCCATCGATTCAAAGCTGTCTGCACTTATCGACAACATGCCATCTCCGGAGGACGACGCCGCGCGCGAATCTGCTCCGCACATTGACCGGCAAGACACGCCCGAGGGTGCGTGTTATCTGGTGCTGGGCCCGTGGACTGCTGCCGGGCTGACGATCCGGCCCGCATGGGAAGCGCTGGCGTCGCAGCTGAAAGCCCTGGCGCTTGAAGCTTCCGGCGGAACCGCCCTGTGGGATTTGCGCCAGATGGAGCAGCTCGACCACCTGGGCGCGCAGGTGCTCTGGGACCACTGGGGACGCCAGTGGCCACAAAAACTGGAAGTCCTGGCGCCGCAACGCGCAGTGCTCGACCGTGTGGCCGAGTTCAGTGCCGACAGGCCCGAGCCGCCAACCCCCGGCTTGCGGCAGGCGTTTTTCACGCTGGGCGAAGGCGTGCTGCAGGTGGTGGACCACGGCGTGGACCTGCTCGTCCTGGTGGGCCGGCTGCTGCTCAACCTTGTCAAGCTCGCCAGGAACCCGCGCGAAGGGCCCTGGCGCGACCTCTCCGGCCACCTGTACCACATAGGCGCAACGGCCCTGCCCATTACCGCGCTGGTGGGTTTCCTCATCGGTGTCGTGCTGGCTTACCTGATCTCGCAGCAGCTGCGCCAGTTCGGCGCCGACGCCTTCATCGTCAACATCCTGGGCATCTCGCTGATCCGCGAGCTCGGCCCGGTGCTGGCCGCCATCCTGATTGCCGGCCGCTCCGGCTCCGCCATCACCGCGCAGATCGGCGTGATGCGCGTGACCGAAGAACTCGACGCCATGCGTGTGATGGGCATTGCCCACAGCTACCGGCTGGTCATGCCGCGCGCGCTGGCGCTGGCCATCGTGATGCCGCTGATCAGCGTCTGGACCACCATCGCAGCCCTGCTTGGCGGCATGCTGGCCGCCGACCTCGTCATGGGCGTGACGCCGTCCTTCTTCATCGATGCCCTGCCCGAGGCGGTGGATGCTGCCAACCTGACGCTGGCCACCGCCAAGTCCGTGGTGTTCGGTGTGCTGATTGCATTGATCGGCTGCCACTTCGGCCTGCGCGTCAAGCCCAACACCGAAAGCCTGGGCCAGGGCACGACGGCTTCGGTGGTCACGTCGATCACGGTGGTTATCCTGGTTGACGCACTTTTTGCAGTGCTGTTCAAGAGCATCGGCGTATGAATAGGGCCCCCACGCTTGTCGCTTCGCGTACTGCGCTGCCCC
>CAZIYA010000448.1:0-2772 GCA_964543355.1 uncultured Polaromonas sp. | reverse complement strand
CGCTGGCCGGCAAGGCCGCCATCGACATTCCCGAAGGCACGCAGACCGGCAAGCAGTTTCGCCTGCGCGGCAAGGGCATCAAGGGCGTGCGCTCCAGCTACCCGGGCGACCTGTACTGCCACATCACGGTGGAAACACCGGTCAAGCTGACCGAGCACCAGCGCAAGCTGTTCAAGGAGCTCGACGAGTCCCTGAAAAAAGGCGGCGCCAAACATTCGCCCACCGAAGAAAGCTGGACGGACAAGCTCAAGGGCTTTTTCAGCGCCTGATTGAGCGCGTGACGTGCAGGCCGCTCGGCTATCGATTTGATAGCTGGGTGCGCCCGTATCTCATGGGCAAACGGCCAATTCGATATCAACCTTCACCCCAAGCGCGGGCCACACGCAAGGTTGTTTACTCTTCACCGCAGCAGAGAGAACCGGGCTCCGATAAAGTCGGGGGCCGACTTTCCTGCTGCTCCTGATGTCCACTCCCCTTTCCCCCAAACGCGAGCTATGGCTCCTCATCACGCTGGCCGGTATCCAGTTCACACACATCGTGGACTTCATGGTCATGATGCCGCTGGGTCCACAGTTCACGCAGATTTTCAATATCAGCGACGCGAAGTTCGGCTTGCTGGTCTCGGCCTACACCTTTGCCGCGGGTGCATCGGGCCTGCTCGCGTCCCTCTACGTGGACCGCTTCGGCCGGAAAAACCTGCTGTTGGTGCTGTACGTGCTGTTTGCGCTGGCAACGCTGGCCTGCGGCATCGCGCCCAGTTATGACAGCCTGCTGCTCGCACGGGTGGCCGCCGGCACCTTCGGCGGTGTGTTGACGGCCCTGTCGCAGACCATCATTGCCGATGTGGTTCCCTTCGAGAGGCGCGGCCGCGCCATGGGTATCGTGATGTCCTCGTTTTCCGTGGCGTCCGTGGCCGGTGTTCCGCTCAGCCTGTTTCTGGCGGCACAGTTTGGCTGGCACGCACCGTTTTTCGCCATCGCCGCCACCTGCGGCGTGCTGGCACTCGGGGCCTGGCTGACCCTGCCGGCGCTGGCGGGCCATCTGGAGCACCAGCGCAGCTCGCCCGTCGCCGGCATCGTGCAGGTCCTGCGGGACACCAACCACCTGAAGGCTTTCGTATTCACCGCCTTGCTGATGTTCGGCGGCTTCGCGATGATTCCCTACATCACCATTTTCATCACGGCCAACGGCGGCTTCACCGTCCAGCAGGTGCCCTACCTCTACCTGTGCGGCGGCGCGGCCACGCTGGTCACCGCGCGTTTCATAGGCCGCCTGACGGACTCGGTGGGCAAGGCCAGGATGTTCAGCTACATGGCAGTCCTCGCACTCGCCCCCATGCTTTTGCTGAGCCAGAGCGCCGGGTTCGGCGTGTGGGGCATTCTGGTGGTCACCACCGCTCTTTTTATCGGCATGAACGGGCGCATGGTGCCGGGCATGGCACTGGTGGCCAGCGCCGCCAACCCTCAACTGCGCGGCACTTTCATGGCACTCAACTCCTCGGTTCAATCGGCGGCCATGGGTGCTGCGGCCTTCGTGGGCGGCCTGATCATCAGCCGTGATGCGCAGGGCCTGGTCCAGCACTACTGGGGCAATGCACTGGTGGGCGTGGCGGCCACGGTGTTCAGCCTGATGCTGGTGCAAAAGCTGCATCTGTACGGCGCCCCCTCTGCATCCGCGATAAAGTAGCCTGATTTCCAACCAACCTCCTCAAGCCTTCATGAAAACCAAAGCCGCCGTCGCCTGGAAATCCGGCCAACCCCTGACCATTGAGACCGTCGACCTGCAGGGCCCGAAGTTTGGCGAGGTGCTGGTCGAGATCAAGGCCACCGGCATCTGCCACACCGATTACTACACGCTGTCGGGTGCGGACCCGGAAGGCATCTTCCCGGCCATCCTCGGCCATGAGGGTGCAGGCATCGTGGTCGATGTCGGCCCCGGCGTCACCACGCTCAAAAAGGGCGATCACGTCATTCCGCTGTACACGCCGGAATGCCGTCAGTGCAAGTTCTGCCTCTCGCGCAAGACCAATTTGTGCCAGCTGATACGCGGCACCCAGGGCAAGGGCCTGATGCCCGACGCGACCAGCCGCTTCAGCCTGGACGGCCAGCCCATCTTCCACTACATGGGCACCTCGACCTTCAGCAACTACACGGTGGCGCCCGAAATTTCGCTGGCCAAGATCCGCGAAGACGCACCGTTCGACAAGGTCTGCTACATCGGCTGCGGCGTGACCACCGGCATCGGCGCGGTGCTGTTCACCGCCAAGGTCGAGGCCGGCGCCAATGTCGTGGTCTTCGGCCTGGGCGGCATCGGCCTGAACGTGATCCAGGGCGCGAGGATGGTGGGCGCCGACAAGATCATCGGTGTGGACATCAACCCGGCGCGCCAGGCCATGGCGCGCAAGTTTGGGATGACGCACTTCATCAACCCGAAGGAAGTGGACAACGTGGTGGACGCCATCGTGCAGCTCACCGACGGCGGCGCCGACTACAGCTTCGAATGCATAGGCAACACCAACGTGATGCGCCAGGCGCTCGAATGCACCCACAAGGGCTGGGGCCGCAGCATCATCATCGGCGTGGCCGAGGCCGGCGCCGAGATCAGCACCCGGCCCTTCCAGCTGGTCACCGGACGCAAGTGGGAAGGCTCGGCCTTCGGCGGCGCACGCGGCCGCACCGGTCTCCGTTTTTTCCGATCCACCCCAAGCGGCCTCGCCGTCCGCGTCCGTTCACGTCATTGCGACGGGTCGTCAGGGCCGCCCCGTGCTCGACC
>CAZIYA010000447.1:0-2775 GCA_964543355.1 uncultured Polaromonas sp. | reverse complement strand
CTTGGGCACGCGCAGGGCCTGCTTGGCCGACTGCAGCTTGAGCGTGGGGTCGGCCGTGATCAGACGTTCGCGCAGCGCCCAGTGGAAGTAACGCTTGAACACCGTCAGCCGGCGGTTGGCCGAGGTGGCCTTGGTGGCACTGTGGCGCGCCGCGAAATAGCCGTGAATGTCGCTTTCCAGCGTTTCATCCAGCGCGCGGCCGCCCTGCTCCTTCGCCCCCAGCCAGACGGCATACAGCGAAAGATCGCGCCGGTAGGCTGCCAGCGTGTTTTTTGACAGGCCATCTTCCAGCCACAAGGCATCGACAAAGGCATCAATGCCGGATTGGCTTTGGGAATTCATACCGGGACGATAACAAAATCAGGAAAGCACAAAACAAGAGCCGGCAAAAAAATACCCCGCAAGGCACGCGGCCTGCGGGGTATCGGGCGAGGTGTCGGGGCACTGCGGCCCGCCAACTGCTTATTCGAGCTTGAGCCCGGCGCTGTCCACCACCTTTTTGTAGACCTCGTACTCGGCCTTGATCTGCGCCGTGAACTGCGCCGGCGTGTTGCCGACGATGATGGAGCCGGTGTCTTCAATGCGTTTGCGCACCGCCGGATCCTGCAGCGCCTTCATGGCGCCGGCGCTGACCTTGTCCACCACGTCCTTCGGCAAACCTTTGGGGCCGAGGATGCCGTAATAGGCCATGCGGTTCACCGGCTCCAGGCCGACTTCCTTGAAAGTGGGCACGTCCGGCAGCACGGACAGGCGCTGCGGTGCGGCCACCACGATGGGTATCAGGCGTTTTTGCTGGATGAAAGGCAGCGCGGAGGGGATGTTGTCAAAAATGACCTGCACCTGGCCGGCCACCGTGTCGTTCAGGGCCGGGCCCGCACCGCGGTAGGGAATGTGCGTCACGAAGGTGCCGCTCAGGTTTTTGTACAGCTCCATCTGCAGGTGGCCAATGCCGCCGGTGCCCGACGATGCGTAGGAATACTTGCCGGGATTTTTCTTGAGTTCGGCGACGAATTCCTTGTAGTTGCGTGCCGGAAAACTGGGGTGCACTGCAATGATGTTGGGCGTGGCCGCGATGTTGATGATGGGCGTGAAGTCCGTCAACGGGTTGTACGGGA
Source organism: uncultured Polaromonas sp. (assembly GCA_964543355.1). Lineage (GTDB taxonomy): Bacteria > Pseudomonadota > Gammaproteobacteria > Burkholderiales > Burkholderiaceae_C > Polaromonas. The sequence goes on along the minus strand of CAZIYA010000447.1, from coordinate 1,660 downwards.
TCTTGGTATTGATGGCCGGGTTGGCCGCCGTGGTGGAGACCGTGGCCATGCCCAGCGAATAGCCGTCCGGCGTCGAACGCACGGTTTCCAGCGCGCCGATGACGCCACCGCCACCAGCCTTGTTTTCAATGACGACGGTTTGGCCCAGCGCCTTGCCCAGCGGCTCGGCGATCACGCGGGCAACGATGTCAGTGGTGCCGCCCGGTGCAAAAGGCACTTGCAGCTTGACGACCTTGTTCGGATAGGCCTGGGCAAACGCTGAACCTGCGGTCGCGATGGCCAGCGTCAGCGTGGAGAGGGTGAGCAGATGGCGACGTTGCATAAGAGATTCCTTGAAAAAATAACAGTGGCTATCGTAAACGCAAGCTTCGGGCCTGCCTCTTGTGGATAACGCATAAGGGCAAACCCGAAGCGCAGGGGACCCTCTGCCAGACTCGCGCCAAGCGCGGCGAGGCTTTTGCGGGATGAGCCGTGAGGCGCAAAACCCAAGGCAAGGCTGAACGCCTTGCCTGGTTTTGCAACGAAGCGCTGGCAACCGCGGTCGCGGTTGCAGCCCTTTGAGCCCCAATGGGTATGCACGGCCTTTGGCCGTGCGTGCCCGCAAAACCACGCCCCTTCGGGTTCGGACCAAAACGGGCGCTTTCCTCACAAAACCCCTTGCGTGTGCTTCAGCACACGCTGCACGGTGTTGGCGAGCAAATCATCCCGTTGTGGATCCGAACGCGCATGGCGGGAGTCAGGCAGAGGGTCCCATGGCTTGCGTTATTCTCAACGGGTGAACTACGCGCAACTTCTTTTCCCCGATTTCTCCCTGATTCTGTGTGGCTACCTTGTGTGCCGCTACACCGCCCTGAACCGCACCGTCTGGCAACAGGTGGAAAGCCTGGTGTATTACTTCCTGTTTCCGGTCCTGCTGTTCCAGTCCATCGTCAAAAGCCCGCTCGACCTGGGCGCCGCTTCCAGCCTGATTGCCGCCGGACTGCTCATGGGTGTGCTCGGTATTGCCCTGGCTTATTCGCTGCCGTATTTGCCCTGGATTGGTGCCCACATTGACAGGCGCGAGCACGCCGGCAGCGCGCAGGTCGCTTTTCGCTTCAACTCTTTCATCGCGCTGGCGCTGGCTGAACGGCTGGCCGGTGCCGAGGGCCTGCTGCTGATCGCGGTGCTGATCGGTGTCTGCGTGCCGCTGTTCAACGTCGGTGCGGTCTGGCCCATGGCGCGTCATGCCAACAGCGGCTTCCTGGGCGCACTGGTGCGCAACCCCCTGATCATCGCGACCGCGACCGGCCTGGTGGCCAACCTGCTGGGTTTGCATATCCCCGTCTGGATGGATCCCACCCTGAACCGCATAGGCGCGGCATCCCTGGCGCTGGGCCTGATGGCGGCCGGCGCCGGCATGCAGTTCGGCAAACTGGCCCGGGCCAAAACCCTGGCGGTGGCGCTGCTGGCCATACGCCACCTCCTGATTCCCCTGATCGCCTGGGGCCTGTCCTGGGTGTTTCGCCTGTCACCGGTGCAAACCACCGTATTGCTGGCCTTTTCAGCCCTGCCCACCGCGTCGAGCTGTTATGTGCTGGCAGCACGCATGGGCTACGACGGCGCCTATGTGGCCGGCCTGGTCACCTTGTCCACCCTGCTGGGCATGTTCAGCCTGCCGTTT
>CAZIYA010000446.1:0-2775 GCA_964543355.1 uncultured Polaromonas sp. | reverse complement strand
CTTGCATGTGTAAGGCATGCCGCCAGCGTTCAATCTGAGCCAGGATCAAACTCTTTAGTTTAATCACTGCAATATTTCAACTCCGCACATTGCTGCGCGAAGAAAACTCATAAAAACGGAATTGAAGAGAAATCTTGACGATTTCACTTTTTCTATCTCCATGAGCGTTTAAGGTCAGAAGACCTGGCTGATCAGCTTTCACTGACTTCGCCTGGCAATCGCCTTCAAACGCCCATACTTATCGGCTGTAAATTTTTAATGATCCCAACTACTTCCAAAGCCACTTTCGCAACCCCGTTTTCGCCGTTCGCTGTAATCAGCTGAGCCTCAAATTATATACCGGATTTTTCATCACAGTCAATGTTTTCAGCTTCTTTTTTCTCCGCCTTCTGACTGGACTTGCCTTTGGCGAGTCGCTGTTTCATCAGCAGAGCCATCGACTATAGCACTGTTTTTCGGCGGTAGCCAGAAAAGATACTCAAGAATGCACTTCGGAACCCATGCGCCATGGCCCCTCGCCCGAGGGCAGTTCCCTGCGTCGCCCAATAAAGGTTAGAGGGTCAAAGGCAGGGAGCGCAGCCTTCTGCCGGTCAGGGAAAACAGGGCGTTGGCCACTGCCGGCGCAAGGGGGGGCACACCCGGCTCGCCGACGCCGCCCGGCGACCGCGCACTGGGGACTGTATGGGTCTGCACCAAAGGAGATTGCGTCAACCGCACCATCGGGTAGTCAGGGAAATTTCTCTGCTGAACCACGCCTTCGTGGACATCCACTTTCCCGTACAACGCAGCCGTCAGCGCAAACACCACCGAACTTTCCATCTGCTGCGCGACGATCCCGGGATTCACCACCGTGCCGCAGTCGATCGCACAGACCACCCGGTGCACACGCGGCTGGCCGTCGAACAGCGACACCTCCGCCACCTGGGCCACGATGGAGCCAAACGACTCATGCAGGGCGATGCCGCGGGCATGGCCTGCGGGCAACTTGCTGCCCCAACCGGCCTGGCTCGCTGCCAGGTCGAGCACCGCCAGGTAGCGCGGCGCGTCCTGGAGCAACTGCCGCCTCAGGGCCAACGGGTCCTGCTGCATTTCAAACGCCAGCTCATCAATGAAACTTTCCGAGAAAAACGCGTTGTGCGAATGGCCCACCGATCGCCAGAAGCCCACAGGAACGTTCTTGCGGGTGGCCACATGCGACATATGCTGGTGCGCAAAACCATAGGGCAGGTCGAACAAGCCCTCCGCCGTGGTCTTGTCAGGCATATCGACAGGCCCGGCCAGCGCGGGGATGCCGCGCTCCAGCCAGCGCGGGCTGATGGCGTCACCCGCCGACTTGATGCGCAGGCTGGCCGGGCCGCCCAGCGCATCCAGTGCCGCAGTCAGCCGCGCCACATGCATGGGCCGGTAAAAGTCGTGGGTCATGTCCTCCTCACGCGACCAGATCAGTTGCACCGGCCTGCCGGCGCAATCCATCGCCACCCTGACCGCCTGGGCGATGTAGTCCACCTCGAGCCGCCGGCCAAAGCCGCCGCCCAGCAGGGTAACCGTGACGTTGACATCTTCCACAGGCACATTGGCAACCCGCGCCGCAATCGCCGCGCCCATCTGCGGCACCTGCGCCGGCACCCAGAGAAACACCTTGCCGTCCTTGACCTGCGCCGTGCAGTTCATCGGCTCCAGCGCGGCATGCGCGAGGTAGGGTGCGCGGTACAGCGCTTCCACCTTGCGGGAAGCGCCGGCCTCGGCCTGTGCCACAGACCCTTTTTCATAAAAGACAAAGCCCTCCTCGTGCTGAAGAGCGTCTTCCAGCTCACGCGCGATCCGGCGCGAATCCAGGGCGCCGGCCGGACGCTGCTGCCAGTTGACGGGCACCGCCAGCGCGGCCTGCTGGACCTGCCACCAGCTTTTGCCCACCACGGCGAAGCCCGCGGTAGAGCCGGCATAAGCCGGCAGGCGCACCAGCCGCTCCACGCCCGGCATGGCCAGCGCCTCATCGACGCTGATCGCCCCCGGTGCGCCACCCAGCATAGGGGACAACCGGATGGCGGCATACAGCATGCCGGGCAAACGAACATCCAGCCCAAACAGCGCCGTGCCATCCACCTTGGCGGGAATATCCTTGCGTGGCAGGCTCTGTCCAATGATTTTCCAGTCCTTGCGCGCCTTGAGCCTGACCGTGCCGGGCGGGGTGGCAGCAGCAAAGCGGGCGAGCTCCCCATAGTGTGCGGAGGGACCCGACGCATGTGAAACCACGCCGTCCCTGACTGTCAACTCATCCACCGGCAGGCGCCATTGCAACGAGGCGGCGCCCACCAGGGAAGCGCGGGCGGTGGCTGCCGCGGTGCGCAACACAATCCAGGCGTCGGCCACGCTGCTCGAACCGCCGGTGGCATTGATACCCAGTTCACGCGCCAGCTTGCTGACCACCCATTCGCCCGCCTGGACCTTGACTGGACGCCCTTCAAGTTCGAAGGGATGAAAAGGCAGACCAGCCACGAGCATCGCCACGTTGCCGTAAATGCTGTCGGCACCGGCCTGCTCGATATGAACACGCGACAGCGGCACATCGAGTTCTTCCGCCACCAGCATGGGCAGCGCCGTGTGCACCCCCTGGCCCATTTCGCTGCGCGGCATGGCCAGCAGCACCGAGCCGTCGGACCTGATCTTGATCCAGCCGTTCAGGGCGACCTGGCCCTCTGCCGGCGGCCAGAGCCGGCCGGAGCCCGTGCGCGAACGCGGCGGCAAGGCGCCCCAGCCCACGATCAGGGCGCCGGC
>CAZIYA010000445.1:0-2779 GCA_964543355.1 uncultured Polaromonas sp. | reverse complement strand
AAGCTGCGCAGGCAGCTTTGGAGCCGCAGGCTCCAGCCCCTCGGGCGCGCTGCGCCTGCGGACTGGCAAAGCCGGACCCGCGGCCCCTGCTGGTCTGGGAGTCCTGTGGTCGCCCGCGCTGTTGAATAAATGAAATGGAAGAGGTAAAGCCATGATGGAACTGCTGACGAACCCGCAAGCCTGGATCGCCTTTGCCACTCTCACCGCGCTGGAACTGGTGCTGGGCATCGACAACATCGTGTTCATCTCCATCCTGGTGGACAAGCTCCCGCCGGAAAAGCGGGAACTGGCGCGCCGCCTGGGGCTGTTCATGGCCATGTTCATGCGCATCGGCCTGCTGCTGGTGCTGTCGTGGATCATTGGACTGGTGGCGCCGCTGTTCACTGTGCTGGGCGAGGAGATTTCGGGGCGCGACCTGATCCTGATTGCGGGCGGCCTGTTCCTGATCTGGAAAAGCACGGGCGAAATCCACCAGTCGCTGGAGGGCGAGGAGGGCCACGCCTCCAGCGCCGTCAAGGCCACCTTTGCCGCCGTGATTGTGCAGATTATGCTGGTGGACATGGTGTTTTCGCTGGACTCCATCATCACCGCCGTCGGCATGGTGGATGAACTGACGGTGATGATCGCCGCGGTGGTGGCCTCGGTCGGCCTGATGATGCTGTTTGCCGGCGCCATTGGCCGTTTTGTGTCCGAACATCCCACCGTCAAGATGCTGGCCCTGTCCTTCCTGGTGGTGATTGGCGTGGTGCTGATCGCCGAAGGGTTCGACCACCACGTGCCCAAGGGCTACATCTATTTCGCCATGGCCTTCTCGGTGTGCGTCGAGATGCTCAATCTCCGCTTGCGCCGGCGGGCGCCCACACCCGCGCACCTGCGGACCTCCTACGCGGCCGGTGACGGTTCCGGCGAAAAACGCCCGGAGTGAATATTCTTGTGATAATTTCGGCCTCCAGCCCTTATGGAGCGGGCGCAGGCAGCTATTGAATTCATAGTGACTTCGCTGCCTGCGGCTCTTCGGTCGGGGCTTGCGCACCGGGAAACACCACGCGGTAGCAACGGGCAAAGCCGGGTGGTGCCGGCGCCGATTCAAAAACCGCACCGTGAATCGCCGCGATTTTTTCCACCACGCGATGTCCGGAGCCCAGGCCCAGCGAGTGATGGCTCTTCGCCCGGGGCGGGGTGGCGTCCGGCGCGGGTGGACCCTGCGAAGCGGAGTCACACACCTGCATGCAGCGCGCCTCGGGGTCGAGCTGCACCTCCACGCTGGTTCCGGGGGGTGTGTGGCTCAAGGCGTTTTCAATCAGGTTGCGCAGCACCAGGCCGAGCAGGACAGGGTGGCCCTGCATGACAAAAGGCCCGGGGCTGGCCAGCGACAGTTCATGCCCGCTGTCGAGCGCGGCCTGGCCGAACTTCGCGACTTCGGTGCGGGCGACGGCATCCAGGTCCAGCGTCTGCATCGCTTCCACCAGCTCCGTGCGACTGGCACGCGCCAGCGCCAGCAGGTTGGACAACACCTGGCCGGCCCGCAGAGCGTCGCGCTCGAGCTGGGCCAGCAGTTGCTCGTGCTCCTCGCCCCCGGTGGCCTTGCGCAGGGCGCGTGCCTGCAAGGTCAGGGAGGCCAGCGGCGTGCGCAATTCGTGCGCCAGCTCGCTGGCCAGTTCCCTTTCCCGGGACACTGCCGCCTGGTAGCGCCCGGTCAGCGTGTTGATGGAATTCACCACCGCGCGAAACTCCTGCTGCACGTGGTTGCTGGGCAAGGGCGAGAGCTGGTGGATGTCCAGCGCATCGACGTCTCGCGAGAGCTCGTACAGCGGTCGCAACCCGCGGTGAATCGCCAGGCCGAGGGCCAGCGCCACCACCGGCAGCAGCCAGAACCCGGGCTCGGCCACCTGCGCGGCGATGTCCTGGGCCAGGTCATCGCGTTCGCTGATGCTTAAAAGCACGGTCACCTTTTTTTGCCGCGCCGACCCGTCCCAGCGGGAAAAGGCCCGCCACCCCACCGGCGGCGTTCCCAGCTGCAGGGTTTCAAAACCTTCTTCCGCGCTGAACGGCAGCTCGGGCGCCTCGCCGGTACGCATCAGCACCTGGCCGGCGCTATTCCACACCACCACGCTCATCGAGCGCTGGTAGTCGTGGCTCTTGAGGCTGGACAGGCCCGGCAGGCTGGCGACATCGCCCCGCGTGTCGATCTGGCTGGGGTTCTGGGCCAGCTGCAGCAGCGCGACGCTGGCCAGATGCCCGTCCGTCAGTTCGTCGGCTTCATGAATGCCCGTCCTGTAGCCCAGCGCCACAAAGCAGCCCCAGACGATCAGGAGCGCGCCCAGGGCCCAGGCCATCAGGCTCAGCGTGAGGGAGCGTTGCAGCTTCATGCCTCCGGTACAAAATAACCCACGCCGCGCAGGGTGCGTATGACGCCTTCGCCGAGTTTTTTGCGCAGGTGGTGCACATGCACCTCGACGGCGTTGCTGTCCAGCGCGTTGTCCCAGCTGTACAGCCGCGCTTCGATCTGCGGCCGTGACAGCACACGCGGCCGGACTTCGATCAACGCCAGCAGCACGCCGAATTCGCGTGCCGACAGCTCCACCGGCTGGCCATCCAGCCGCACGCTGCGCGTGGCCGGGTCGATCTCCAGTGGGCCGGCCTTGAGCAGCGGTTGCGCCCGGCCGACGGAACGACGGCGCAGGGCGCGCATGCGCGCCGCGAGCTCGTCGGGGTCGAAAGGTTTGGTCACGTAGTCGTCGGCGCCCATGTCCAGGCATTCGATGCGCGCGGCCACCTG
>CAZIYA010000444.1:0-2804 GCA_964543355.1 uncultured Polaromonas sp. | reverse complement strand
GCGCTGGTCAACCTGCTGCCCGGCAAGGACGGCCTGCTGCACATCAGCCAGATCGCCCACGAACGTGTCGAGCGTGTGACCGACTACCTGAGCGAAGGCCAGATCGTCAAGGTCAAGGTTCTGGAAACCGACGAAAAGGGCCGCGTCAAGCTGTCCATGAAGGCGCTGCTGGACCGTCCTGCCCAAGGCCAGGATCAGGGTTAATTTGCTATTGTTTTTGTAGCTGTCAGCGCCCGCCAGTCGGGGGCTGCAGCCGAAAAACATCAAAAAATTCCATGAAAGCAGTTGAAATCACCTCCTATGGCGCGCCGGACGTCCTGCGTCTGGGCGAGCGGCCCGAGCCGGTGGCCGGCGCAGGTGAGTTGCTGATTCGTGTGGCGGCCTCCGGCGTGAATCGTCCGGACGTCCTGCAGCGCACCGGCAACTACCCGGTTCCTCCAGGGGCATCGGATATTCCCGGGCTGGAAGTGGCGGGGACCATTGTGAGCGGTGATGCTCAAGCCATGGCGCAGGCCGGGCTGAAGGTGGGCGACCGTGTCTGCGCGCTCGTTGCCGGCGGCGGTTACGCCGAGTTGTGCGTGGCGCCGGTTGGCCAGTGCCTGCCGGTCCCTGAAGGCTTCAGCGACATCGAGGCTGCTTCCCTGCCGGAAACCTTTTTCACGGTCTGGAGCAATGTGTTTGACCGTGCCCGCCTGCAAAAGGGCGAGACGCTGCTGATCCAGGGCGGCTCCAGCGGCATCGGCGTGACGGCGATCCAGATTGCCAAGGCCATGGGTGCGACCGTCATCGTGACGGCCGGCAGCGACGAAAAATGCGCCGCCTGCCTGAAGATCGGGGCTGACCATGCGATCAATTACAAGACTGCGGACTTTGCCGAGGAAGTCAAGAAATTGACCGCTGAAAAAGGCGTGAACGTGATTCTGGACATGGTGGCTGGCAGTTATGTGGCCCGCGAAATCGGCTGTCTGGCCGAGGACGGCCGCCTGGTGTTCATCGCGGTGCAAGGTGGCACCAAGGCCGAATTCAATGCGGGCCTGGTGCTGCGCAAGCGGCTCACCATCACCGGCTCCACACTGCGGCCGCGACCCATCGAATTCAAGACCGCGATTGCCGCGGCCCTGAAAGAGAAAGTCTGGCCGCTGCTGGCCAGCGGTGCGATCAAGCCGGTGATTCACAGCACCTTTGCCGCGGCAGACGCGGCCAAGGCGCATGCGCTGATGGAGTCGAACCAGCACATCGGAAAAATCGTTTTGACCTGGCAGGCCTCGGCAGCATGAAAAAACTCATTGCAGGTAACTGGAAGATGAACGGCAGCCTGGCTGCCAATGAGGCCTTGTTGCAGGCGCTGGCGGCAGGCATGCCGGTGCCGCCGGCGTGTGCGGTGGCGGTCTGCATTCCAGCGCCTTACCTGGGGCAGTTTCAGGCTCTGGTCAAAGCGCTTCCTGCACTGTCTTTCATTGATCTGGGAGCGCAGGACGTTTCGGCAAAAGCTGCCGGAGCCTATACCGGCGAAGTCAGCGCGGCCATGCTCAGGGATTTCGGCTGCCGCTATGCCATCGTCGGCCACTCGGAGCGCCGCCAGTACCACTTGGAGAGCGACGCGCTGGTGGCAGAGAAAGCGCAGCAGGCGCTCGGTGCGGGCATCACGCCCATCGTCTGTGTCGGCGAAAAACTGGCCGAACGCGAAGCAGGGCAGACCGAAAGCGTCGTGAAACGCCAGCTCGCTGCCGTGATCCATACCAACGGGCACTGCATCAGCGAGATCGTGCTTGCCTACGAGCCGGTCTGGGCCATCGGCACCGGGCAGACGGCCACGCCCGAACAGGCGCAGGCGGTGCATGCCGTGCTCAGGGCCCAGCTCAAGGCCGCGACCGAACATGCAGACCGCGTGAAGATTCTGTACGGCGGCAGCATGAATGCGGCCAACGCCGCTTCTTTGCTGGGCCAGCCCGACATCGATGGCGGCCTGATTGGCGGCGCATCGCTGAAGGCCCCCGATTTTTTAACGATTATTGCTGCAGCCTCCGTCTGACGGGCGGAGCACGCTATTAAATTAGGAGTTGATATGGAAAATGTATTGTTGACTGTTGCCCTGGCGATCCAGATGATTTCCGCGTTGGCCATGATTGGCCTGATCCTCGTGCAACATGGCAAGGGTGCCGACATGGGCGCTGCTTTCGGCAGCGGCGGGTCCGGCAGCCTGTTCGGCGCCAGCGGCAGTGCCAACTTCCTGTCGCGTACCACGGCAGTATTGGCCGCTGTGTTTTTTGCGTGCACCTTGCTGCTGGCCTACTTCGGCAACGCGCGTCCGCAAACGGGCACCAGCGTGCTTGAAGGCGCGGCCATCACGGCGCCTGCGCCGGTTGTTCCCGGTGCTGGTCAGATTCCAGGCACGACCGCCCCGGCTCCGGTGACGGGTGCCACGGCTGTGCCGCCTGCACCGGCCGCATCCGGCGCAGGTCAAATCCCCACGAAATAGCGCGATAAAGGCGCCGTCCCGCTCAGGGAGCGGCGCAAATTCGGGGTAAACTCTGAGACTGCCCGGAAAGCCAAAACCGCAAGGTTCCTCATGCCATCCGGACAGTTAAAAACCGCGGACGTGGTGAAATTGGTAGACACGCTATCTTGAGGGGGTAGTGGCGAAAGCTGTGCGAGTTCGAGTCTCGCCGACGGCACCAAACAAAAGAGCCTGCCGGGCATCCATCGGTAGGTCGAAAAAAGCGCGGATCAGAGCCTCCAAGATGAACCTCGACCAGTACCTCCCTGTCCTCCTGTTCATCCTGGTGGGCGTCGCGGTTGGCGTG
>CAZIYA010000443.1:0-2820 GCA_964543355.1 uncultured Polaromonas sp. | reverse complement strand
GATCCGCAGCTATTCCAAGCCGGGCGAGTCGCAGATCATTTTCCAGATCAAGGACTCATCGAAGGCCGCAGATGTGGCCGGCGTCTGGTATGCCGTGCGCAAGAAGGTCGGTGACATGCGCTACACCCTGCCGGGCGGCGTGCAGGGCCCGTTTTTCAATGACGATTTCGGCGATGTGTATGGCGTGATTTACGCATTGCAGGCCGACGGCTTCAGCTACGCCGAACTCAAGACCTTTGCCGACGATGCACGCCAGCAGCTGCTGCGGGTGCCGGATGTGGCCAAGGTCGAACAGTTCGGCGTGCAGGACGAAAAACTGTTCATCGAGATTTCGCAGAAGCGTCTGGCCCAGCTGGGCCTTGATTTCAACCAGGTGCTCAACCAGCTGGGTCAGCAGAACGCGGTGGAGTCGGCCGGTGCCGTGCAGACGCCGCTCGACGTGGTGCAGGTGCGTGTGGCCGGCCAGTTTGAAGCGGTCGAGCAGTTGCGCGCCATGCCCATACGCGGCAATTCAGGCAACCAGCTGCGCCTGGGCGATATTGCCGAGATCAAGCGCGGTTATGTGGACCCGCCGGCCGTCAAGGTGCGCCATCAGGGCCGGGAAGTGATTGCGCTCGGTGTGTCCATGGCCAAGGGCGGGGACATCATTGCGTTGGGCGAAGCGCTGAAGGTCACCACGGCGCGCATAGCCGCGGCCCTCCCGGCCGGCATCGAGCTGGTGCAGATCCAGGACCAGCCGACGGCGGTGGCAAGGTCGGTCAATGAATTCGTGAAAGTACTGATCGAAGCGGTGGTGATCGTGCTTGCCGTGAGTTTTATCGCACTGGGTTTTCACCGGCGCCCGGGCCAGCACCCGCTGTGGAAACGTTATTACATCGACATGCGGCCAGGGCTGGTGGTGGGCATCACGATTCCGCTGGTGCTGGCGGTCACCTTTCTGGCCATGAGTTACTTCGGCATCGGCCTGCACAAGATTTCGCTCGGATCACTGATCATCGCTCTGGGCCTGCTCGTGGACGACGCCATCATTGCGGTCGAGATGATGGTGCGCAAGATGGAAGAGGGTTACGACAAGGTGCGCGCCGCGACCTTTGCCTATGAAATCACCGCCATGCCCATGCTGACCGGCACGCTGATCACGGCCGTGGGTTTCCTGCCCATCGGCATGGCCAAGTCCACTGTGGGTGAATACACCTTCGCGATTTTTGCGGTCACGGTGATTGCGCTGGTACTGAGCTGGTTTGTCTCGGTCTACTTCGTGCCCTACCTGGGCACGCTGCTGCTCAAGGTGCCGCCGCATGTTCAGGAAGTCGCCGCCGGGCAGGACAGCCCGCATGAAATGTTCGACAGCCCGTTCTACAACACCTTCCGCAAGACGGTGAACTGGTGCGTGCAGTACCGCTGGCTCACGATAGGCGCCACGATACTGGTCTTTGCGCTGGGTATTGTCGGCATGGGCAAGGTGCAGCAGCAGTTCTTCCCCGATTCGAGCCGGCCCGAGATCATGGTGGACATCTGGTTCCCGGAGGGCACCTCGTTTGCTGCCAATGAACTCACGGCCAAACGTGTGGAGGAACGCCTGCTCAAGGAAGAGGGCGTCAGCTCGGTCAGCACCTGGGTGGGCTCGGGTGTGCCGCGTTTTTACCTGCCGCTGGACCAGGTCTTCCCGCAGACCAACGTGTCCCAGTTCATCGTGTTGCCGAAAGACCTGAAAGTGCGCGAGTCGCTGCGTATCAAGCTGCCCGCGCTGCTGGCCCAGGAATTTCCCGAGGTGCGCGGACGCATCAAGCTGCTGCCCAATGGCCCGCCCGTGCCGTACCCCGTGCAGTTCCGCGTGGTTGGTATCGACCCACTGGTGCTGCGCGAGCGCGCCGACGAGGTCAAGGCCGCGATGCGCGAAAGCCCCAACACGCGCGGCGTCAACGACAACTGGAACGAGTCCGTCAAGGTGCTGCGCCTGGAAGTGGACCAGTCCAAGGCGCGGGCGCTGGGCGTGACCAGCCAGTCGATTGCCCAGGCGTCCCGGACCATCCTGGCCGGCACCAATGTGGGCCAGTTCCGCGAAGGCGACAAACTCATCGACATCGTGCTGCGCCAGCCGCAGGACGAGCGCAACGCCATCACCGACATTGCCAATGCCTACCTGCCGACCTCATCGGGCAAGTCGATTCCGCTGACCCAGATCGCCAAGCCAGTGTTCACCTGGGAGCCGGGCGTGATGTGGCGCGAAAACCGCGACTATGCGATCACGGTGCAAAGCGACATCGTTGAAGGCCTGCAGGGAGCGACGGTAACAGCTGAATTGCTGCCGGGACTGAAGAAGATTGAGGCGAAATGGCATCAGAACGGCATGAGCGGCTACCGCATTGAAGTCGCCGGCGCGGTGGAAGAAAGCAGCAAGGGCTCGGCGTCGATTGCCGCCGGCATTCCGGTCATGCTGTTTTTGACCTTCACCCTGCTGATGCTGCAACTGCACAGCTTCAGCCGCGCCATGCTGGTGTTCCTGACGGGGCCGCTGGGTATTGCCGGCGTGGCTGGCGCACTGCTGCTGCTGGGCCGTCCCTTCGGCTTTGTGGCCCTGCTGGGCGTGATCGCCTTGATGGGCATGATCCAGCGCAATTCGGTGATCCTGATCGACCAGATCGAGCAGGACCGAGCGGCCGGCGTGCCCGCCTGGGACGCGATTGTCGAGTCGGCGGTGCGGCGCCTGCGCCCCATCGTCCTGACCGCCGCCGCCGCCGTGCTGGCCATGATCCCGCTGTCGCGCAGCGTGTTCTGGGGGCCCATGGCGGTTGCCATCATGGGCGGCCTGATCGTGGC
>CAZIYA010000442.1:0-2839 GCA_964543355.1 uncultured Polaromonas sp. | reverse complement strand
GCACCGATTTTCTACAACACCATGGAAGACTCGGGCGCGCTGCCGATCGAGCTCGACGTGAGCCAGATGGCCATGGGCGACGTGATCGAGCTGCGTCCCTATGAAGGCAAGGCCCTGAAAGACGGCAAGGTGATTGCCGAGTTCAAGCTCAAGAGCGACGTGCTGTTTGACGAAGTGCGCGCCGGCGGCCGCATTCCGCTGATCGTCGGCCGCGGACTGACGGCCAAGGCACGCTGGGCGCTGGGCCTGCCGGTCTCGACTTTGTTCCGCCTGCCGCAGGCACCTGTTGCCAACGACCGCGGCTTCACACTGGCGCAAAAAATGGTGGGCCGCGCCGTCGGCTTGCCCGAAGGTCAGGGCGTGCGCCCCGGTACTTACTGCGAGCCGAAGATGACGTCCGTGGGCTCCCAGGACACCACCGGCCCGATGACGCGCGACGAACTCAAAGACCTGGCCTGCCTGGGCTTTTCCGCCGATCTCGTGATGCAGTCCTTCTGCCACACGGCCGCTTATCCCAAGCCGGTCGATGTGAAGATGCACCACGAGCTGCCCGAGTTCATGAGCGACCGCGGCGGCATCCCGCTGCGCCCGGGCGACGGCATCATCCACAGCTGGCTCAACCGCATGTTGCTGCCCGACACCGTCGGCACCGGCGGCGACAGCCACACACGTTTCCCCATCGGCATCAGCTTCCCGGCAGGCTCCGGCCTGGTGGCTTTCGGTGCTGCGACCGGCGTGATGCCGCTGGACATGCCCGAGAGCGTACTGGTGCGTTTCAAGGGCAAGATGCAGCCAGGCATCACGCTGCGTGACCTGGTCAACGCGATCCCGCTGTACGCGATCAAGGCCGATTTGCTGACGGTTGCCAAGCAGGGCAAGAAGAACGTTTTCTCGGGCCGCATTCTTGAAATCGAAGGGCTGCCTGACCTGAAAGTCGAACAGGCCTTCGAACTCAGCGATGCCTCGGCCGAGCGTTCAGCCGGCGGCTGTACGGTGCACCTGAACAAGGAACCGATCATCGAGTACATCACCAGCAACATCACCATGCTCAAGTGGATGATTGCCTCGGGTTATTCGGACGTGCGCACCATCAAGCGCCGCATTGCCGCGATGGAAGCCTGGCTGGCCGACCCGCAACTGCTCAAGGCCGATGCGGATGCGGAATACGCCGCCGTGATCGAGATCGACCTGGCCGACATCCACGAACCCATCGTCGCCTGCCCGAACGATCCGGACGACGTGAAGACGCTCAGCGAAGTGGCTGGCAGCAAGATCGATGAAGTGTTCATCGGCAGCTGCATGACCAACATCGGTCATTTCCGCGCAGCCTCCAAGCTGCTCGAAAACAAGCGCGACATTCCGGTCAAACTCTGGATGGCTCCGCCCACCAAGATGGATGCCAAGCAACTGACCGAAGAAGGCCACTACGGTGTGCTGGGCTCGGCCGGTGCGCGCATGGAAATGCCGGGCTGCAGCCTGTGCATGGGCAACCAGGCACAGGTCAAGGAGGGCGCGACGGTGTTCTCGACCTCGACGCGCAACTTCCCGAACCGCCTGGGCAAAAACTCCAACGTCTACCTGGGTTCCGCCGAACTCGCGGCGATCTGCTCCAAGCTGGGTCGTATTCCCACCAAGGCCGAGTACATGGCCGACATGGGTGTGCTGACCGCTGCCAGCGCCGCGGTGTACCAGTACCTGAACTTTGACCAGGTCAAGGACTACACGGACATGGCGGATACGGTGAAAGACAGCGTGCCCGCCTAAGTCAGGCACTCCCGCAAAAAAGCCCCGCAGTAAAAGTTGCGGGGCTTTTTTTTGGCGATCTATAGCCCGTCCGGCAAGGGGTCGACGATGCGCACTTCCGAGCCATCGACAAACGTCACGTACCAAAACTCCGGTGAAGCGGGCAGGTTGGGCCGCACATGGCTGACATTGGCCGTTGAAATATAGACCGTGCTGGCGCCATCGTCAGGCGGCGGCGCCAGGTAGTGGCGCTTGCAGCCCACCAGGCCGCCCAGGCTGCTGACCACCGTGCCTATCGATTCGGTCACCGCGTGCACCGCGCTGCCCTGGCCCAGCAGGTGGATGGTGGTTTGCCCGATCAGGTCGGGCCGTGAAGCCTCGACATACAGCACGGCGGCAGTATTGATGCGCAGGTCATCGGGTGCTGCCGGATCGGTGGCCTTGTTGAACGAAATAAAAGGCATGAGGTGCAATCGGTGGTGGCGTCAGGAGACGCGAAGCTCTTTGTGTTCGTGCATGTCCTTGATCAGGTCCCACAGGGTTTGCAGATCGGAAGCAGGGTTGCACATGCGCGCTCCGGAAGAGGTTGGATCAAAAGGTTTGAATGGATGCCACCACCTTAGGCGCCGGAGCCGGCGCCGTCATCAGCCCCGGCCTCCGTTGGCTGTCAGCGCAAGCCGACAGCCCAGCATGCTTGTGGTGGGTGTGGCCTGAGGATTCATGCATAAAAGTGCCTCCAGCCCTTTGCAGGCGAGCGCAAGCTGCTACCAAAAGAGTAGCAATCCACCGCGCCAGAAGCTGGTGAGCTGACAAGCGGCATCCTATGTGGACACTGTTCCAAATCTTTGTTATGCTATTGTGTACGCCGTACACAAGCGCTGCGGATGGACCAGGCAGCCGATGACAACGACAGCCACAAGCGGTCTGTCAGGCGATGCGGATACGGCGCTCTTTTCACCTTTTTATCTTCAGGAAAGAAACCATGGTCTTCCCGATATCGAGTCTTTCACGGCAGCCTGGCATCCCGGCTTCAGGTCCTATGGAAGCGCTGAATAAGTCTTGGCGGATGCGCGGCAGCCGGATCGGGATGGGATGC
>CAZIYA010000441.1:0-2853 GCA_964543355.1 uncultured Polaromonas sp. | reverse complement strand
GGCCACGACTGGGACCTGAACCTGCGCGCAACCGACCATCCGGAGTTCGATGCCTGGCGCTGGAACGACTACTGGGTGCCGCTCGATGTGGTCGTGGAGTTCAAGCGCGGCGTCTACGAAATGGCGCTGACCGAACTGTCACGTTTTGTGCCGCGCTTTGACATTCGTTCCGAGCCGCGGCCGGACCATCGCAACCGTTATCTGCGCGGCGGCATGCGCCACCGTGATCCGGCAGAAGCCGGGCCGGGCGACCAGGGCGCCCCCGGGCTGCGGGGTGCCGGTGCGTCTTTCGAGTTGCCGCCCGGGGCAACATTTGAACCCGATCCCCAAACCAGCCTGGCGGCTGCCTCCAGGAATGACAAGCATGACGTTTAGATCTCTGGGCATGGCCTGTCTGCTGGGGCTGTCCCTGACAGCCGCGGCGCAAAACATGGTCGAAGCCTACGACTGGAAAGAGGGCGAGGTACCCCCGCCTCCCGCTTTCAATGCAGCGAAGTTGCTGCGTTTTGACGTGTCCTCCGGTTCCGCGCTGGTGTACGGGGTCGATCCCGCGACTTTGAGCATCGGGACGGACGGCATCGTTCGTTATGTGCTGGTGGCCAGCAGCAGCACCGGCGCGCGCAATGTGTTGTACGAAGGCATACGCTGCTCGAGCGGCGAGTTCAAGACCTATGCGCGATACATGCCTGAAGACAAGTGGGCCCCGATGGAAAAAGCGGAGTGGCGCTCCATGTTCGGGAACATGCCGTCAAGGCATGCCCTGCAATTGGCCCGGGCTGGTGCCTGCAACAATTCAGCGCCAGCTTCCTCCGTCGGGGAAATTGTCCGGCTGCTCAAAACCCAGGGTCTCAGCCCGTAAGCACCAGGTTGGTCCGGTGGATCATTTCCGCCTCACCGGTATAGCCCAGCAGCTTCTCGAATTCGGCGGAAGGTTTGCGGCAAATCAGCCTGGCTTCGGCGCTTGAATAGTTGGCCAGTCCGCGGGCGACTTCCGTGCCTTCGGCATCGCGTATGGCAATCACGTCACCGCGGGAAAATTCGCCCTGCACGCCGGTCATGCCGATGGGCAGCAGGCTTTTTCCTTCGTCGCGTACCTTGGCGGCTGCCCCGGCATCCACCGTGACCGCGCCGCGCAACTGCAGGTGGTCGGCGATCCATTGTTTGCGGGCCTGGGTTTTGGCTGTCTGGGCGACCAGCAAGGTGCCGATGGCCTCGCCCTGCGACAGGCGGACCAAGGCGTTTGGCTCGCGGCCCCAGGCAATCACGGTAGAGGCACCAGAGCCTGCGGCGCGTTTGGCAGCCAGGATTTTCGTGATCATGCCGCCTTTGCCGATGCTCGAGCCCGCGCCGCCCGCCATGGCTTCCAGCGCGGGGTCGCCGGCCTTGGCTTCGTGGACAAAGCGCGCGGCAGGGTCCTTGCGCGGATCGGCGGTATACAGGCCTTTCTGGTCCGTCAGGATGACCAGCGCGTCCGCGTCCACCAGGTTGGCGACCAGTGCACCCAGTGTGTCGTTATCACCGAACTTGATCTCGTCGTTCACCACGGTGTCGTTTTCATTGATCACCGGCACCACGCCAAACTGGAGCAGGCTCAGCAAGGTGGAGCGTGCATTGAGATATCGTTCACGATCGGCCAGGTCGGCGTGTGTCAGCAACACCTGGGCACTGCCGACACCGTTTTCGCGCAGCTGACTTTCGTACACCTGCACCAGACCCATCTGGCCGACGGCAGCTGCGGCTTGCAGCTCATGAATGGCTTTTGGCCGTGTTACCCAGCCCAGCCGCTTCATGCCCTCGGCAATGGCACCACTGCTGACCATGATGACTTCGCGTCCGCCTTTGACCAGCACGGCGAGCTGCTGGCACCATTGTCCAATGGCCTGCGCATCCAGCCCCCGCCCCTCATTCGTGACCAGGCTGGAGCCCACCTTGACCACGATGCGCCTGGCGTTGAGAAGAACCTTGGAACCTGGATTTTCTTGCATGTTCAGGTGGTTTTAGTGCTCCAGCCCATGCTAGATGGGCGCAGGCAGCTATTATTAATATAGCAAAAAAGGCGAACCGGCAGCGCTATCAGCCGGCGGCCGGTGGCTCGGCCGGCAGGTCCGCAAAACGCGGATCGATTTCTTCCGGCTCCTGCTCGCTTTTCTGCACCGACTTCACATGCTGGTAAATTGTCTTGACCAGTTGCTCGCAGCCTTCGCGTGTCAGGGCCGAAATCTCGAACACCGGGCCCTTGAATTTGAAGCGCTTGACGAAATCCTTGACCAGCGCGGCACGTTTGTCCGCGTCCACCATGTCGAGCTTGTTGAGCACGAGCCAGCGCGCCTTGTTGTAAAGCGCCTCATCGTATTTCTTGAGTTCGCCCACGATGGCCTTGGCTTGTGCCACGGGATCCACGCTGTCATCAAAAGGCGCCATGTCCACGATGTGCAGTAGCAGGCGGGTGCGCTGCAGATGCCGCAGGAACAGGTGGCCCAGGCCAGCGCCTTCGGAAGCGCCTTCAATCAAGCCGGGCAAATCCGCGACGACGAAACTCTGCTCCGGTCCGACACGTACGACACCCAGGTTGGGGTGCAGCGTAGTGAATGGGTAGTCGGCGATACGTGGCCGCGCATTGGAGATGGCGGAGATGAAGGTCGACTTGCCGGCATTCGGCATGCCCAGCAGGCCGACATCGGCCAGCACCTTCAGTTCCAGCTTGAGGCTTTTGCGCTCGCCGGGCCAGCCGGGCGTCTTGCTCCGCGGCGCGCGGTTGGTTGAGCTTTTGAATCGCAGGTTGCCAAAGCCGCCGTCGCCGCCTTTGGCGATCAGCACTTCACCGTCAACAAACAGGTGTTATCTGTAGCCGGC
>CAZIYA010000440.1:0-2860 GCA_964543355.1 uncultured Polaromonas sp. | reverse complement strand
GGGATCATGACCCAGTTGCGGTGCAGGTTGGCGCCGCTGATCTTCTTGATACGCGACATGTCCTTGCGCTCGACCGGGCCGAACTTCGTGAAGTCGACCTTGGGCCATGGCAACAAGTCCAGGCCCGCGCCGCCACCGGAAGCAGAAGGTGCCCTGGCGGCCTGTGCCTGGGTGCGCACATCGCCGGCCATGACGGACTTGGTAAAGCCCTGCACGTCGTCGAGCGTGATGCGGCCTTTCGGGCCACTGCCCTTGACTTCGCCGAGCGGCACCCCAAGCTCGCGCGCAAACTTGCGCACCGACGGCGAGGCATGCGGCAGCTGGCCAGAAGGCGCCGCCGGTTCATGGGCCGGCAAGGCCGCAGTGGGAGCAACACGTTCCACCGGCGCGCTCGCCAGGTTGGTGGCCGGTGCCGCAGCGGCCGCCTGGGCTGGCGCCGGTGACGGTGCAGCGGCTGGCGCTGCAGCGGCCGCTTGAGCTGGCGCCGGTGACGCAGCCGGGGCGCCTGCGGACGCAGCCGAGCCTTCAAGAATGGCCAGCAGGTCGCCCACATTGATCTTGTCGCCCAGCTTGACCTTGAGCTCCTTGAGCACACCGGAAGCCGACGAAGGAATCTCCATCGACGCCTTGTCTGACTCTACGGTCACCAGCGACTGCTCGGCTTTCACGGTGTCGCCGACCTTGACCAGCACTTCGATGACGGCCACGTCCTTGAAGTCACCGATGTCGGGGACCCGGACTTCGACAGGACCGGCGGCGGCAGCATCTGGAGCCTGATTTGCTACTGATTTTGTAGCAGCTTGCGCAGGTTCCACGAGGGCTGTAGCCTGTTTTTTCTCTGAAACCGGGGCGGCGACAGGTGCTGCCGCGGCAGCGCCGGTTTCCAGCACCAGCACGACGGACCCCTGCTTGACCTTGTCGCCCACCTTGACCTTCAGTTCCTTCACGACGCCGGCGTGGCTCGATGGAATTTCCATCGAGGCCTTGTCGCTTTCGACCGTCAGCAAACTCTGGTCGGCCTTGATCGTGTCGCCGGGCTTGACCAGCAGCTCGATGACCGACACCTCGTCGAAGTCGCCAATGTCGGGGATGGTGATGTCTACCAATGCCATGTTCTTGTCTCCGTGCGTTCTGCGCGCGCTGCTCAGGCGTAGAGCGGGTTGATCTTGTCGGCATTGATGCCGTATTTCTTGATGGCCTCTGCGACCTTGGCCACCGGCACGGTGCCCTCCTCGCTCAGCGCCTTCAGCGCGGCGACAACGATGTAATGGCGGTTCACCTCGAAGTGCTCGCGCAGCTTGTAGCGGAAGTCGCTGCGGCCAAAGCCGTCGGTACCCAGCACCTTGTAGTTGCGGCCCTTGGGCATGAAGGGGCGGATCTGCTCGGCATAAGCTTTCATGTAATCGGTCGAGGCAACCACAGGGCCCTCGTGCTTTTCAAGCTGCTGGGCGACAAAAGACACGCGGGGCGCCTTCTCGAGCGGGTGCAGCAGGTTGTAGCGCTCGCAGTCCTGGCCTTCACGCGTCAGCTCGTTGAAGCTTGGGCAGCTCCAGACGTTGGCCGACACGCCCCAGTCTTTTTCGAGCAATTCCTGGGCGGCAATCGATTCGCGCAGGATGGTGCCCGAGCCGAGCAACTGAACGCGTGGCGTCAGCTTCTTGCCTTCCTTGCACAGGTACATGCCCTTGATGATCTGCTCTTCGGTGCCGGCCACCAGGCCCGGCATCGCGTAGTTTTCATTGAGCAGCGTGATGTAGAAGTACACGTTGTCCTGCTTTTCGACCATGCGCTTGAGGCCATGGTGCAGGATGACGGCAACTTCGTGCGCGAAGGTCGGATCGTAGGAAATGCAGTTCGGAATGGTGCCGGCCATGATGTGGCTGTGGCCGTCTTCGTGCTGCAGGCCTTCGCCATTGAGCGTGGTGCGCCCCGAAGTGCCGCCCAGCAGGAAGCCGCGGGCCTGCATGTCACCGGCCGCCCAGCACAGGTCACCGACACGCTGCAGCCCGAACATCGAGTAATAGATGTAGAACGGAATCATGATGCGGTTGTTCGTCGAGTACGACGTCGCTGCCGCAATCCAGCTGGCCATGCCGCCGGCTTCGTTGATGCCTTCCTGCAGGATCTGCCCGGCCTTGTCTTCCTTGTAGTAGCTCACCTGCTCGCGGTCTTGCGGGGTGTAGAGCTGGCCTTCATGGTTGTAGATGCCGATCTGGCGGAACAGGCCTTCCATGCCGAAAGTGCGGGCCTCATCGACCAGGATGGGAACCACGCGGGGCCCGATTTCCTTGTCGCGCAGCAAGGTCGTCAGGAAACGCACATAGGCCTGCGTCGTCGAGATTTCGCGGCCCTCGGCCGTCGGCTCGAGCACTGATTTGAAAGTCTCCAGTGCGGGCACGGTGAACTGCTCGTCGGCCTTGACACGGCGGTGCGGCAAATAGCCACCCAGGGCCTTGCGGCGTTCGTGCAGGTATTTCATTTCCGGCGTATCGTCGGCCGGTTTGTAGAAAGGCACTTCGGCGATCTGTGCGTCGGAGACAGGAATGTTGAAGCGGTCGCGGAAGGCCAGGATGTCCTCGTCCGTCAGCTTCTTGGTCTGGTGTGCGGTGTTTTTTCCTTCGCCGCTCTTGCCCATGCCGAAACCCTTGACAGTCTTGATCAGCAGGACCGTCGGCTGACCCTTGTGTTTGACGGCGGCATGGTAGGCCGCGTAGACCTTCTGCGGGTCGTGGCCGCCGCGCTGCAGGCGCCAGATGTCGTCGTCGCTCATTTTGGCAACCATCTCCAGCGTGCGCGGGTCCTTGCCGAAGAAATGCTTGCGCACATAGGCGCCATCGTTGGCCTTCATGGCCTGGTAGTC
>CAZIYA010000439.1:0-2874 GCA_964543355.1 uncultured Polaromonas sp. | reverse complement strand
GTGTAGCGCCTTCTCCCCTTCCAGGGGACGGCGCCTGCGGGCCGGCAGAGCCGGACCCGCGGCCCCTGCTGGTCCGGACGCTGAATCGTTAGGCTAGCTCCCGCTTTCGGATGAGCGCCCCTGTCCTGCGCCTGGCCGGCATCACCAAACGCTTCGGCACGCTGGTCGCGAACGACAACATCTCCCTTGAGCTGCACGCTGGCGAAATCCTCGCCCTGCTGGGTGAAAACGGCGCGGGCAAGTCCACCCTGGTGTCCATCCTCTTCGGCCACTACACCGCCGACGAAGGCCGGATCGACGTTTTCGGTCAGTCCCTGCCACCCGGCAACCCCAAAGCGGCGCTGGCCGCCGGTATCGGCATGGTGCACCAGCACTTCACGCTGGCCGACAACCTGAGCGTGCTCGACAACGTGATGCTGGGCAGTGAAGCGCTGTGGCAGCCCTTCTCGCGCCGCGGTGCCGCACGCGACAAGCTGCTGGAAGTCGCCAGGCGTTTCGGCCTGCCGGTGGCGCCGGATGCAAAGGTGGGCAGCCTGTCCGTCGGTGAGCGCCAGCGCGCGGAAATCCTGAAAGCGCTGTACCGCGGCGCACGCATCCTGATTCTCGATGAACCCACGGCCGTGCTGACGCCGCAGGAAAGCGAAGCGCTGTTCGACACCCTGGGCCAGATGGTGGCCGAGGGTCTGTCCATCATCTTCATCAGCCACAAGCTCGGCGAGGTGCTGCGTGTGTCGAAACGCGTGGCCGTGCTGCGCGGCGGCAAGCTGGTGGCCGAGGCGCCTGCAGCCGGCACCACGCAGGCGCAACTGGCGCAGTGGATGGTCGGCCATGCGGTGAATGCGCCTCAGCGCCGACCGGCGCCATCGGTAGGCGAAGCCGTCTGCACATTGAAAGAGGTCAGCACGGCCGGCGGCGGACGTGACCGGCTTCATGGCGTGTCACTCACGCTGAAAGCCGGAGAAATAATGGCCATTGCCGGCGTCTCGGGCAACGGCCAGCTTGCCCTGGCCGACCTGCTCTGCGGCACGCGTGCCGCCAGCCGGGGCACCGTGTCCTTCCTGGGCCAGCCCATGCAAGCCTCACCCGCCCGGCTGGTGACGCAGGGCGTGGCACGCATCCCGGAAGACAGGCACGCCGTCGGCGTGGTCGGGGACCTCAGCGTGTGGGAAAACGCGGTCTCGGAGCGCCTGCGCAGCCCGGCATTTTCCAAAGCGCTGTGGATCAAGCGCCGCGCTGCGCAAGCCCATGCGGCACACATTGTCCGCACGTTTGACGTACGCGGCGGCGGGCCGCAGTCGCCTGCCCGCTCGCTGTCAGGCGGCAACATGCAGAAACTCATCCTCGGGCGCGCACTGGTCGCGCCAGAGGCCGGAGCAGCAACAGCACAAACGCCCAAACTCATCATTGCCCACCAGCCGACCTGGGGCCTGGACATCGGTGCCGTGGCTTATGTGCAGCAGCAGCTCATCGCCGCGCGCGATGCCGGTGCCGCCGTGCTGGTGATCTCCGACGACCTGGACGAAGTGCTGGCGCTGGGTGACCGCGTCGCCGTCATGCACGCCGGGCAACTGACCGAAGCGCTCCCCGCTGCAGCATGGACGCGTGAAGCCATTGGGCTGGCCATGGCCGGGGTTCATGCGGGGGAACATTTTTCCGACGGGCCGCCCCTAGGAAAAATAGCCCCCTCGGGGGGCAGCGATGCACACGAAGTGGCGAGCGTGGGGGCCCGTTCAGCATGAGGCTGGAAAAACGCACCCAGACATCGCGCTGGGCCCTGGTCCTCGCGCCCATCGGCGCCGTCGTCTTCACCCTGCTCGTCAGCTCGCTGCTGGTGCTCTGGGCCGGTGCGCCGCTGGGCCAGTCCTATGGCCTGCTGTTCAAGGGCGGCTTCGGTTCGGTGTTTGCGCTGAGCGAAACATTGACCCGCGCCATCCCGCTCATCCTCACTGGGCTGGCCGCCACCGTGGCTTTCAAGGCGCGGCTGTTCAACATCGGCGCCGAAGGCCAGCTGTATGCCGGCGCGCTCGCGGCCGTGGCGGTGGGCGGCCTGCACGGCGGTGAAGCTTTTGCGCTTGCGCCGGGCTTGCTGTTTGTGCTCATGCTGCTGGCTGCCGCGCTGGCCGGTGCCCTGCTGCTGCTAGGCCCGGCGCTGCTGAAGGCGCGGCTGGGTGTGGATGAGGTGGTCACCACCCTGCTGCTCAATTTCATCATGCTGCTGTTCGTCTCGCTCATGCTCGACGGCCCCATGAAAGACCCGACCGCCATGGGCTGGCCGCAAAGCGTGGCACTGCTGGGCGAGCTGGAGCTGTCCAAGCTGCTACCGCAAACCCGCATCCACACCGGCCTGCTCTGGGCTATTGGCCTCTCGGTTGCCTTGTGGGCTTTGCTCAAATACACCGTGCCGGGTTTTGACATTCGCGCCACCGGCGCCAATGCCGGCGCCGCAGCCTTTGCCGGCGTGCCGGTCACACGCACCGTCGTGCTGGTGGCCCTGCTCTCCGGTGGCCTGGCCGGGTTCGCCGGCGCCATCGAGGTGGCTGGCCGCACCAGCTACGTCACGCTGGACATGTCGCCCGGCTACGGCTACACCGGCATCGTCATCGCCATGCTGGCCGCGCTGAACCCGCTGGGCGTGCTGGCGGCGGGTGTGTTTGTGGCGGGAGTGCTGGTGGGGGCCGACAGCATGAGCCGGGCTGTCGGGGTGCCTACCTACATTGCGGATGTGATTGTTGCGGCTTCGTTGATTTCGGTGCTGGTGGCTACCTTGTTGACGCAATACAGGGTCGTGTTGCGTGGAAAAGCGGCATGAAGCACCCTAGTAGCCATCGTTGCAAGCCGGGTCTCGCCCCGGCGGGCGACTTACTTTTCTTTGCT
>CAZIYA010000438.1:0-2878 GCA_964543355.1 uncultured Polaromonas sp. | reverse complement strand
ATCTGGTCCAGCATGTGGTCAAAAAAGCCGATGCCGGTGGACAGGCTGGCCTTGCCCGTTCCGTCGAGGTTGAGCTTGACGGTGATCTGGGTTTCGGCGGTGTTGCGCGAAACTTCGGCGGTGCGTGGGGCCAGCGTGGTGGGGGTGGTCATAGTGATTCTTTGAGGGCGGCCAGCATCTGTGCGTTCTCGTCGGCGGTGCCGACGGTCAGGCGCAGGCAGTTGGCCAGCAATGCATGCATTTTAGAAACGTTTTTGACCAGCACCTTGCGCGCCCGCATGCCTTCGAAGGTTTTCTGGGCATCCGGCACCCGCACAAGAACCATGTTGGCATCGCTTTTCCAGGTTTTCAGGCCCGGCAGTCCTCGCAACGCTTCCAAAAGTATAGCGCGCTGCTCCCGTATTTCCTGGGCTTGGGCCGCAAACACTTCGGCATGTTCGAGCGCAAACAGCGCGCATTCGTAGTTCAACACGCTGATGTTGTAGGGCGGGCGCACCTTGTCGATCTCGGCGATCAGGGCTTTTGGGCCCACCATGTAGCCCAGGCGGACGCCGGCCAGGCCGAATTTGCTCATCGTGCGCATCAACAGCACGTGGCCGTGCCGCGCGATGCGGTCAATGTAACTCTTGCTGGCAAAGGGCTGGTAGGCCTCGTCGATCACCACCAGGCCGGGCGCGGCGGCAATGATTTTGTCGATCACTGCGTCGTCCCACAGGTTGGCGGTCGGGTTGTTCGGGTAGGCGATGTAGATGATGGACGGCTGGTGCTCGGCGATCGCGGCGAGCATGGCGGCCTCGTCCAGCTCGAAGTCAGGCGTCAGGGGCACCCCGACAAATTTCAGGCCCTGCAGCTGGGCGCTCATGCCGTACATCACAAAACCGGGCAGCGGCGCGAGGATGGAGGCACCCGGCACATCGCAAGCCATCGCAAGCAGCGAAATCAGCTCGTCCGAGCCGTTACCCAGCATGATGTCAAAGCCTTCGGGCATCTGCGCGTAGTCGGCCAGCGCCTTGCGCAAGTCGTTGACACGGCCGTCCGGGTAGCGGTTCAGCGCCAGGGCGCCCAGGCGCTGGCCCAGATGCGCCTGCAGGGCCGGCGGCAGGCGATGCGGGTTTTCCATCGCATCGAGCTTGATCATGCCGGCCGAATCCTGGATGGCGTAGGCGTGCATGGACTGGACGTCCTGGCGAAAGATATGCGCCCCCACGCTTGTCGCTTCGCGTACTGCGCTGCCCCCCGCCGAGGTGGCGCTGCGCCTGCGGACCGGCAGAGCCGGTTCCGCGGCCCCGGCTGGTGGGGAGGTATCAGACTTGTCGCTGGCTGCGTTCATTTTTTCATTCTCATTTCGGCAGCACGGGCGTGCGCCTGAAGGCCTTCGCCATAAGCCAGCTCGGCAGCAATCTTGCCCAGCGTCTGCGCACCGGCTTCGCTGACCTCGATGATGCTGGAGCGCTTCTGGAAGTCGTACACGCCCAGCGGGCTGGAGAAACGCGCGGTGCCGCTGGTCGGCAACACGTGGTTCGGACCGGCGCAGTAGTCACCCAGCGATTCGCTGGTGTACGCCCCGAGGAAAATCGCACCGGCATGTTTGAGCAGCGGCTCCCAGCGGTGCGGGTCACGGCTGGAGACTTCCAGGTGTTCAGGCGCAATGCGGTTGCTGATGGCGCAGGCCTCTTCCATGCTGCGGGTGTGGATCAGTGCGCCGCGGCCGGTGAGGGACTTGGCGATGATCTCGGCGCGCGGCATGCCGGGCAAAAGGCGGTTGATGGCTTCCTGAACGGCATCGATATAAGCCGCGTCCGGGCACAGCAGGATGCTTTGCGCGAGTTCGTCATGCTCGGCCTGGCTGAACAGGTCCATCGCCACCCAGTCGGCCGGGGTCGTGCCGTCGGCCAGGACCAGGATTTCGCTGGGGCCGGCAATCATGTCGATGCCCACCGTGCCAAAAACGCGTTTCTTGGCGCTGGCCACGTAGGCGTTGCCGGGGCCGGTGATCTTGTCGACCTTGGGCACGGTTTGCGTGCCGTAGGCCAGCGCGGCCACCGCCTGCGCGCCACCAATCGTGAAGGCACGGGTGACGCCCGCCACCCAAGCCGCGGCCAGCACGAGTTCATTGCGCTTGCCTTTGCTGGAAGCGGCCTGGTTGCCGGAGCCGCCCGTGGCCACGCTGCCACGCACGGGCGTGGGCACCACCATGATGATTTCCTGCACCCCGGCCACGTGGGCGGGGATGGCGTTCATCAGCAGGCTGGAGGGGTAAGCCGCCTTGCCGCCGGGAACGTAAATGCCTACCCGGTCCAGCGGCGTGACCTTCTGGCCCAGCAGCGTGCCGTCTTCGTCGCGGTAGCTCCAGCTCTCGCCCGATGCCTTCTTCTGTGCCTCGTGGTACGTGCGCACCCGGGCAGCGGCGGCCTGGAGGGCCTCGCGCTGGGCAGCGGGAATGGCATCAAACGCGGCCTTGAAATCTGCCTGCGTCAGTTCCAGCCCGGCCATAGCTCCGGCCGACAGGCCATCAAAACGCGCGGTGTATTCCAGCACGGCAGCATCGCCGCGTTTTTGCACGTCAGCCAGGATGTCGGCCACGCGCTGCTCGATCGCCGCGTCGGTGTCGGCCGACCAATGCAGGCGAGCCTGAAATTGGGCCTCAAAAGTGCTGCTAGCCGTTGAAATACGGGCGGGAGTAGCTATAAAAATCATAGCACGTTCAGATGGAAGGTTTGCCAATGGCCGAGGCAAAAGCATCAATGATGCTGCGCAGCGGCGCCTGCTTGAGCTTGAGCGCGACCTGGTTGACCACCAGGTGCGAGCTGATGTCCATGATGCGCTCGACCTCGACCAGGTGGTTGGCCTTGAGCGTGTTGCCGCTGCTGACCAGATC
>CAZIYA010000437.1:0-2882 GCA_964543355.1 uncultured Polaromonas sp. | reverse complement strand
CCGGCTGCATTTTGCGCCTCGCGCATGACCTTTTTGACTCGCAACGCATCTTGCAAAAATAGCGTTAACAGGCCCTAGTCGAAAACCGGCGTTTCCACGCCTAGCACCTTGTGCAGTTTCGGGCTGGTGGTCGTGTACTGCAGGTGGATCTTCTTGTCCGGGAAAATGAAAGGCGCGGCGCCGAAAGCGGCCAGCGCGCATTCATGAAAACCGCTGAGGATCAGCTTTTTCTTGCCGGGGTAGGTGTTGATGTCGCCGACCGCAAAAATGCCGGGCACATTGGTCGAGAACTTCTCGGTGTCCACCTTGAGCTGTTTGCGTTCGATGTCCAGGCCCCAGTCGGCAATCGGCCCGAGCTTGGGCGACAGGCCGAAGAAGACCAGCAGCACGTCAAGTGGTACCACGCGGGTCACACCGTCCGAGCCGGTGACTTTGGCGCCCGTGAGCTTGCCGTCTTTTTCCTCGTAGCCGGTGATCTGGCCGACGATGAACTGCATTTCGTAGTTGTCGCAGAGTTCCTTCATCTTTGCCACGCTGGCCGGCGCGGCCTTGAAACCGTCGCGGCGGTGGATCAGGATCACGCTTTCGGCCTTGTTCGGGCCTTCCTTGGCGAAATTGAGCGCCCAGTCGAGGGCGGAGTCGCCGCCGCCCACCACAACCAGGTTTTTCCCGGCAAAGTCTGCCGGTGTTTTCACGCGGTAAAACAGCTGCGTGTTGTCGAACTTGTCCAGGCCATCGACCTTCAGCAGGCGTGGCTGGAAAGCCCCCACACCCGCGGCAATGAAGATGGTTTTGGTCAGGAACTGTGTGCCTTTGGAGGTCTGGACGAAAAAGCGGCCATCCTCCTGCTTTTCAACAATGCTGACTTCCTGGCCGAAATGGAAAGTCGCGCCAAAGGGCTCGATCTGCTTGAGCAGGGAGTCGGTCAGTTCCTTGCCGGTGCATACCGGCACGGCGGGAATGTCATAAATCGGTTTGTCAGGATAGAGTTCGATGCACTGGCCGCCCGGGTAGGCCAGTGAATCGATCACATGCGCCTTGATTTCCAGCAGGCCGAGTTCAAACACCTGGAACAGCCCGACCGGGCCCGCACCGACGATGACCGCATCGGTCTCGATCGGGCCATCGTGTGCAGCGGCTGTGTTGATCACTTCCTGGTTCAGTTGAGGTTCCATAATTTTCGGATTTCTGCAATTTTGAGCGGGGCGGACGCCACGATGGCGGCTGAGGCCTAACGGATAAGCTGGTCCAGTTTGCTGGTGACGTCTTTCCACTCTTCGGCATCAGGCAAGGCTTCCTTGCGCTTGGTGATGCTTTTCCAGCCCGGGGCGTTGCTTAGCTCGGCATTGATCTTGATGAAATTGACTTGATCGGCGGGTACGTCTTCCTCTGCGTAAATCGCGTTGACCGGGCATTCGGGGATGCAGACCGCGCAATCGATGCACTCGTCCGGATCAATCACCAGCATGTTGGGGCCTTCGCGGAAGCAGTCCACGGGGCAGACATCCACACAGTCGGTGTATTTGCAGCGGATGCAGGATTCAGAAACGATGTGAGTCATGTTGTTCTTGCAGGATCGGTGGAAACCCTCAATTTTAAGAGGATTCCATGAGCAGGGTTAAGTTGGCGTTGGGGCGGGTCTGATCCTGATCAAAGGATCAGCGCGGCACCGGAGGTCTTGTTCGAGGCTGTGTCCACCAGCACCAGCGAGCCCAGCACCCGCGAACGGGCATAGGGCAGGGTGGCCAGCGGGGCCTGCAGGCTCAGCTCGACATGGCCTATCGCGTTGGGCGGCAGCTCGCTGGCGTCTTCCTCGGCCAGGGTGTTGACATCGAGCTTGTGGACGATGCGCCTGACCTTGGCCTTGACCCAGCGGTGGCCGTGCAGCGCCCAGTAGGCACGTCCGGCAATCAGGGGCTCGTCGTCCATCCAGGCGATGGTGACCGACAGCTCGCGCGAGGGTTCAAACGTATCTGTCGCCAGCAGCCAGTCACCGCGCGAAACGTCCACTTCGCGGTCCAGCACAATGCCGGCACTGTGCCCGGCCAGGATGGAGCGGGGCTGGCGCGTGTGGTCCAGCACCTGGGCCACCACGGCGGTTTGCCCGCTGGGCAACACGGTAACGGCCTGGCCCGGCTGCACGCCGCCGGTGGCAACCCGGCCCCAGAAGACGCGGCGCCCCTGGGAGGTGTCCGACGAAGAAGAAAACTTTTCCACCCACTGCACCGGGAAAGCAAAGGCTTCGGTGCTTTCTGCCGGCGTGGCGGGCAGGTGCTCCAGCAATTGCAGCAGCGACAGGCCTTCGTAGCCGCACCAGCCGGGCTTGGCGTCCACCACGTTGTGGCCGATCAACGCAGAGATGGGCACAATGGCCTTGACCGGAATTTTCGCGGCCTGGGCGAAGGCCGTCAGCGCCGCGCTGATGTTTTTGAACGCCAGCGTGGAGTCCTCCACTGCGTCGAGCTTGTTCACTGCGAACACGATGGACGGCACGCGCAGCAGGTTGACCAGCAGCGAATGGCGGCGGGTTTGCTGCAGCAGTTCCATGGACGGGTTTTTCCAGTCCAGCTTGATGGCATCAACCAACACCACGGCGGCATCGGCACTCGACGCAGCGGTGACCATGTTGCGTGTGTACTGCTCATGGCCGGGTGCATCGCCGATGATGAACTTGCGGCTTTCGGTGGCGAAGTAGCGGTAGGCCACATCGATGGTGATGCCTTGCTCGCGTTCGGCGCGCAGGCCGTCGGTCAGCAAGGCCAGGTCGGTCTCGCCCTGGCGCTGCACGCCGGCCAGGTGGTCTTGCAACACGGCCTTGCTGTCCACCAGCAGGCGGCCGATCAGCGTGCTTTTACCGTCGTCGACCGAGCCGCAGGTGATGA
>CAZIYA010000436.1:0-2905 GCA_964543355.1 uncultured Polaromonas sp. | reverse complement strand
CGAGGGGGCCGCTGCGCCTGCGGCCCGGCAAAGCCGGTTCCGCGGCCCCTGCTTGGGAAGACCGTCTTCGTCTTCTTACGCCCAGTGTTACTGGAGCGCCTGGACGCCGGCGACGAGCCAGCCGCCGCCATTGCGCGGCTTGGTCATGTTCCACACTTCGCGGAAGGGGCTGGGGCCAGCCGATGCGTCTTCGCGAATCATGCCGGAAAACTCCACGCTGGCCATGTAGACATCGCTGAGCTCTTCGATGCCCAGCAACTGTGCGTCGAGCATCACCACATCGGTCTTGTTGGCCGCACCGCCGGTATGCGATTCGCGGTCGGCCAGCTGCGCCTTGATCTGCTCGAGCATCTCGTCGGTCATCATGGCGCGCAGGCTGTTGACGTCCGAGCGATCCCAGGCGTCCTGCAGGGTCACGAAATTGGCTTTACAGGCCTTCAGGAAACCCTCGACATCAAAGCCGGCCGGCACACCCCAGGACTGCGAACCACCCAGGGCGGAACCAATCATGGAACCGCCAGCCGCCGTGCCTGCCTTGGTCGCATCAAAGGCCATGCTGTTGCGCTCCCACGGCCTTGCCGAAGAATCGTTGCCGACATTTTGAGGACTGTAGTCGCGTGGCACGGTCGCACTGCCTGCCCCCTGCATGGCGTAAGGCGTGGCGCCCTGACCCTGGTTGCCCTTGAGCTTGCGCATGATGAAGCCGACGACCACCATCACCAGCATGGCCAGCAAGGCGAACATGATGATCTGCCCGAACGCTCCGCCCAAACCAAGCGAAGAGGCCAGCCAGGCCAGGCCCAGGCCCGCGGCCAGACCGCCCAGCATCGCGCCCCAGGGCTTCCTGGGCGCTGCCGCAGCGGCCCCTGTGTTGGCCGGCGCGGCCGGCGGGGTCGCCTGGCGCTGCGTCACATTGGACGACTGGCGCCCGATCGAACCACCACCGCCCATGCGTTTGGCCTCCGCAGGGGCATAAGCCAGGAGCATGGTTGCGGCCAGTACAGCCGCCAGAATCGCAGACCAAAGTTTCATACCGTCTCCTCTGATTAATTGCTTCAACACTTGATTCCAACATGTAATGCCACGACACCGCCGGTGAGGTTGTGATAGTCCACATGACCAAAACCACCTTTGTGCATCAGGGCCTTTAGCTCTTCCTGCCCGGGGTGCATGCGAATGGACTCCGCCAGGTAGCGGTAACTCGCGTCGTCATTGGCCACCAGCTTGCCCAGCTTGGGCAGCACATTGAAGGAATACCAGTCGTAGACCTTCTCCAGGGGCTTGGCGATTTTGGAGAATTCCAGCACCAGCAGCTTGCCACCGGGCTTGAGTACGCGGTTCATCTCCTTGAGCGCCTCGTCCTTGTGTGTCATGTTGCGCAGGCCAAAGGCCACGGTGACGAGATCAAAGCTGGCGTCGGCAAACGGCAGATGCTCGGCATCACACACCGTGGTCGGCAAGATCTTGCCGGCGTCAAGCATGCGGTTGCGGCCTTCGCGCAGCATGGCTTCGTTGATGTCGGTATGGACAACACACCCGGTGGTGCCCACCTTGGGTGCAAATGCCAGCGCCAGATCGCCTGTGCCGCCGGCAATATCCAGCACCTGCTGGCCTTCCCTCACGTCGGCCACCATCACGGTGTAGGCCTTCCAGGCCCGGTGCAATCCCATGGACATGAGGTCGTTCATCACGTCGTACTTGGACGCGACGGAATCAAACACGCTGCGCACGCGGCGCGCCTTGTCCTTCTCGTCAACCGACTCAAATCCGAAATGGGTACTGCTCATGGTCTTATGCTAGGGGTGAAAGCCGGCAATTCAAGCGACAACCCTGTCCTTGCTTGGGGCATTGCCCTGTATATATGTTGAAAAACAACACCCGCACAGGTCAACCGCGCGCGGGCAGCTATGAAGTTGATAGCAGACAGGCGCTTGATGGCAGCAGGCATCAGTGGCTGCTGCACCCATGCCCGCCAGTTGCGGCCATGGGCGCGTCGCGCTGCGCACCCGCAGTTTCCAGGCGCTGCAGGTAGTCGGCCCACAGGCGCGCCTGCTCGGAGCCAAGGAAATAAAGGTAGTCCCAGGAAAAGATACCGCTTTCATGACCGTCCGAAAAAACCGGCTTGACGGCGTAGTTGCCGATGGGCTCGAGTTCAACCAGGTTGACCTCGCGCTTGCCGGTCTGCAGCACCTCCTGGCCGGGGCCATGCCCCTGGACTTCGGCCGAGGGTGAATAAACACGCATCAGTTCGAACGGAATCTTGAACTCGGCGCCGTCCGAAAACGCAATCTCGAGGACCCGCGACTGGCTGTGCACGGTCAGCGCGGTGGGGGTGGGGGTGTCGGGGGTCAGGCCTGCCATGGTGTTCTTTCTGAATGCATGCCTAAACCAGCACACGCTCGATGCCGCCGTTGTTGGCCGCTTCGACGTAGCCGGGCAACCATTCCTTGCCCAGGATCTGGTTGGCCATTTCCACCACGATGTAATCGGCTTCGAGCAGCCCGTTCTGCAGGTCGTCGCCGTAGCGGGTCAGCCCCTGCAGGCAGCTCGGGCAGCTGGTCAGGATCTTGACATTGCCGGTACCGGCGACCGCGCCACTGGCGCGCAATTTCGCTTCGTCCTTGCGCAGCTCTTCTTCCTTGCGAAAGCGGATCTGGGTGGAAATGTCGGGGCGCGTCACGCCCAAGGTGCCGGACTCGCCGCAGCAGCGGTCCGACTTCAGCACCTGGTCGCCGAGAAGCGCCTTGACGGTTTTCATCGGCTCCTGCAGCTTCATGGGGCTGTGGCAGGGGTCGTGGTACAGGTAGCCGGCCCCGGGCTGGTCGGTGCGCAAGGTAATGCCTTTTTCGAGCAGGTACTCGTGGATGTCGATGATGCGGCAGCCCGGGAAAATTTTCTCGAACTC
>CAZIYA010000435.1:0-2905 GCA_964543355.1 uncultured Polaromonas sp. | reverse complement strand
GCCACCATGGTCATGATCGGCTCCATGCTGG
Organism: uncultured Polaromonas sp.; assembly: GCA_964543355.1. Lineage (GTDB taxonomy): Bacteria > Pseudomonadota > Gammaproteobacteria > Burkholderiales > Burkholderiaceae_C > Polaromonas. The sequence goes on along the minus strand of CAZIYA010000435.1, from coordinate 2,874 downwards.
CCGGCCTGGAGGAAAGCCCGGGCCAGACCGTGGAGGTCGACGGCAAGCTCTTCAAGGAGTATTACGGCAGCGCCTCGGACTTCAACAAGGGCGAGTACAAACACGTCGAAGGCAAACGCATCCTCGAGCCGGTCAAGGGCAGCTTGAAGGACACGCTGCGCGAGATGGAGGAAGACGTGCAGAGCGCCATCAGTTATTCAGGCGGCACCCGGCTGATGGACATCCGCAAGGTCAACTACGTCATCCTGGGCGGCGACAACGCCGGCGAACATCTGCTGATGTAATAAGAACTTGCCCGTAAATAATTGGGGGTCGCGCAAATGGATTTTCGGGATGGGATGCAAGGCGCAAAATCCAAGGCAAGGCTGGTGGCCTTGCCTGATTTTGCAACGCCGCAGACCGCCCGAAAATCCGTTTGCCCTTCGGGTTGGGACGAAATCGGGCGATTTGCCCACCAAATCCCTTGCATGGGCATCCAGCCCATGCGGCATGATTTGGCGGACAACTCATCCCGATTGCGTCCCAACGCGACCCCCAATTATTTACGGGCAAGTTCTAAGCTGCGGCAGCGGCCGGTGGGAGTAAAGTCATCCCCTTCTTCATGAAAACGGAAAACTGTGCCCACCGCCGCCATTGAAATACGCCGAAAATATTCGCCCGAAGAAGAAACCGCCCTGATTGCAGCCATACAGGCCGCGATGACGTCCGCGTTGAAAGTTCCGCACTGGACAACATCCATCCGGCTCTTTGTCCATGAGCCGCACCGCTTTGCCGGGCCGCCTGACAAGGGCGATCGTTATACGCTGGTCACGCTGGACTGCTTCATCGGCCGTTCCCGCGAAACCAAGCGCGCGCTGTACCAGGCCATCGTGCACAACCTCGGCCTGTGCGGCATTCCTGCAGACCACCTGAAAGTGCTGTTGCGGGAAGCCCCACGCGAGAACTGGGCCATCCGCGGTGGCCTGCCGGCTTCCGAGGTGGAACTGGAATACGACGTTGAAATTTAGGACCTGGCGGTCGCCGAGAGCAGCTCCAGCGCCAGCCGGTGCAACCGGTGGTCTGTATCAACCAGAGCCTCCAGCACACTGAAGTGGTTCCTGCCAAGCAGCGCTTCGCGCACCGGCACCACCTGCCTGCCCCAGGCCTGCTCGATCAGCGCGTTGTGCCGCAAGAATTCGTCGCTTTCATCGGCGCCCGCCACGGTGTAGAGCACACCGTTTTGCGGCGCCGGTAACCAGGCCGGGCTGGCCTGCGCCACCTGGGCCGGCGTCAGCCGCAGCGAGTCTTTCAGGAAGGGAGTGTGCATGATGGACTCCAGCTCATACAGGCCTGAAATCGACAACGCGTTTTTGACGAGGTCCTTCGGCAAATCGTTCGCGTAAGCAGCCCACAGGCAGGCCAGCAACATGGCCGCCAGATGCCCACCGGCCGAGTGGCCGACGACGGTGATGCGCTTCGGATCTCCACCAAAACGCTCCGCGTTGCGGTAAGTCCAGGCCAGGGCCTTGACCATCTGCAAGGTGATGCCGGGAATGGTCACTGCCGGGCACAGGTCGTAGTTCGGAATGACCACACACGCGCCGGCCGCGGTAAATGCGGGCGCCACAAACGAATGTTCGGCCTTGTCCAGCGAACGCCAGTACCCGCCATGGATGAACACCAGAACCGGCGCACCGCCAGCCCGGGGTTTTGCTGCCTGAAACACGTCGAGCTTTTCGCCGGAACTCTCGCCATAGGCGATGTCCAGCGTGTTCGGCTGGCTGCTACGCGCCTGCGCTGAGCTTTGCGCCCAGCGGCTGAAATGCAGCGCGTGCTCTGGCACCAGTGCGCGGTTGTTGTACATGCGGTCCAGCCAGGCGGGGTCGAGGCGAGTCATGAGATTCCTGAAAGTGGGAGATAGATGCCGCCATCTTGGCACAGCCTCCGGCTTGCGATGAAGATCCGGGTAAACCCGCTGAATTTTGAACCCAAATCATCGTATTCTGTATACAAAGTTCAAATCATGCCCCCCCAGCTCATCAAAATCGAATCCACCCCGGACCTGGTTGACCAGGTCTACCGCAGCCTGCTCGACGCGATCAGCGAAGGTTCGCTGGCGCCCGGCGCACGCATCATGCAGGAGGACATTGCTGAACAATTGGCGGTGTCCCGCCAGCCGGTGCTGCAGGCCTTGCGCTTGCTGAAAAAGGATGGTTTTGTGCTGGACGCACCCGGCCGTGGCGTACTGGTCGCCCCGCTGGACGTGGGCTGGCTCATGCAGGTTTACCAGGTGCGCAGCGCACTCGATGCGCTGGCAGCCGGGCTGGCAGCCCGGGCCCGGTTCCGGATTGACCCGGCCTTGATCAGCCAGGGCCGCGCTGCTGCACGCAGCAACGACATCAAGGCCATGATCGCAGCGGACGCCCGCTTTCATGGCGCGATCTACGCTGCCTCGGGCAACCCGCTGATCGCCCAGAGCGCGCAATTGCACTGGCACCATATCCGCCGCGCCATGGGCGCTGTGTTACAGGCATCGACCATGCGCGAGTCGATCTGGGACGAACATGAAGCCATTGCCGATGCCATGGCCCGCGGCGACGAAGCCACGGCAGAAGGCCTGATTCGCGGGCATGTTGAAGATGCCAGCCGCAACCTCTCCAGCCTCCTGAGCACGGCCCTTCAGCCCACACCCCCACCCACCGCCCTGCCCGCCTGAATCCCACGGAGACAAATATGCACCTGACATCCGAACAACTTGCCCAATTCGACCGCGATGGCTACCTGTTTTTCCCCGGCCTGTTCACACCGGAAGAAACACAAACGCTCAACGACGCCGTGCCCGAGCTTTACAGCCGGCGCGAGGACTACAACGTGCGCGAAAAGGGCAAGGACGCC
>CAZIYA010000434.1:0-2914 GCA_964543355.1 uncultured Polaromonas sp. | reverse complement strand
GCGCATAGAACCCGGCGCCATCAACTGGATGACGGCGGGGCGCGGCATTGTGCATTCGGAGCGCGCGCCCGAGGAATGGAAGGACAGGGAATACGTCAACCACGGCATCCAGCTCTGGGCCGCCTTGCCGCATGAGCATGAAGAGACGGCCCCTGATTTTGTGCACACGCCCGCAGCAGATATTCCCTCTCTGATACAGAGGGGCGCGGAAATCCGTGTGCTGATCGGTGATGCGTTTGGAAAGAGTTCACCGGTCAGGACCTTCTCGACAACGGTTTACCTCGACGTGAAACTGGCCGCCGGTGCTGTCTTCGAATTGCCACCGCTGGCCCAGGAACTGGCGCTGTATGCCGTGGACGGCCCGGTGGTGGTCGATGGCGAGCAGGTGGAGGCACACACGTTGACGCTGCTGGCGCCGAAGGCCACAGCGGCTGTTAGTGCCACCCGTGCGGTCCGGCTGACGGTCATAGGCGGCGATGCGCTGGACGGGCGCCGCTTCATGTGGTGGAACTTTGTGTCCAGCCGCAGGGAGCGGATAACGCAGGCTGCGCAGGACTGGGAACTGCAGGCCATGGGCCAGGTGCCGGGAGATGCCGAATTGATTCCCTTGCCGGAGCGCAGGCTGATTCCGGACTAGGGCTGCGTCAGCGAGTCAGCGTCACTCGGTATCGCGCGCCAGGCGCAGCCCGCTGAACTGCCATTGGGCATCCGGCGGGAAAAAGTTGCGGTAGCTGGCACGTACATGGCTTTGCGGCGTGGCACAGGAGCCGCCGCGCAGTACCAGCTGGTTGCACATGAACTTGCCGTTGTACTCGCCGACCAGTCCCTCCCAGGGCTTGTAGCCGGGGTAGGGGTTGTAGTTGGACTGAGTCCACTCCCACACGTCACCAAACATCTGGGCCGGATGGCCGGTGCTGCGATGCTGCAATGCAATCGGGTGGTAGGCGCCGCTTTCGACAAAGTTGCCTTCAATCCGCAGCCCTGCCGGGCCTGGCACGCTGCGTGCGGCCAGCTCCCATTCAAATTCCGTCGGCAGGCGCACCCCGGCCCAGCGTGCAAAGGCATCGGCCTCGAAATAACTCAGGTGGCACACCGGCGTGTGGGGATCCACCTGCACCCAGCCTTGCAGGGTGAAGTTGCCATGCGGCTCCCCGGGTGTTGCGGGCGCCTGCCAGTACAGCGGCATGGCCGCTCCGCGGGCCTGCACCCAGTCCCAGCCCATGGACAGCCACAGTTCGGGGCGCTGGTAGCCGCCGTCCGCCATGAAAGCCATCATTTCGCCATTGGTGACCAAGCGGCTGCCGATTTCGAACGGAGCCACATACGCCTTGTGGCGCGGCGTCTCATTGTCGAAGGCAAATGGTCCGTCCAGGGCGGAGTCAAATCCATGTTCGATCAGGCCGCCTGCGAAACTCAGCCACTGCAGGGGCTGTGGGCTGATGCCTGCCAGCGGCCATTGCCGCGCATAACCCGGCCGGGCCGGGTTGAAGGAGAACGCATGTTTGATGTCCGTCAGCAGCAGCTCCTGGTGTTGCTGTTCATGCTGCAGGCCCAGCGTGACCAGTTGCTGCAGGTCATCGCGGACAGGGCCGGCCGGCATTTGCGCCATGACGTTTTGCATGCGTTCGTCGACCTGGGCGCGGTAGGCCAGCACCTGCTCCAGCGCTGGACGGCTGATCATCCCGCGCTGGGCGCGCGGATGCTTGGCGCCCACGCCGTTGTAGTAGCTGTTGAACAGCACGCGGAAGCCGGCATCGAAGGGCTGGAAGTTTTTCTCGAAACGTTCGAGGATGAAAGTCTCGAAAAACCAGGTGACATGGGCCAAGTGCCATTTGGCGGGGCTGGCGTCCGGCATGGACTGCAGCTGGCAGTCCTCGGCACTCAGCGGCTGTGCCAGACGTTCGGTCTGGCCGCGGACTTGCTGGAAGCGCTGGGCCAGACTGGAAGTCCCGGCGGCGGCGTGGCAGGCGGCGGTGGGTGTGGGCATGGCAGCTCGATGCAAAAAAAGGTGGAAGGGCGGTATGGCCCGAAAAACCCGTTCAGCTTTCCATGTCTTCCGGTGCCGGGCTGTCGGACAATGCCCCGACATTCACACGGGGTTTCAATGCCGGGTCGAGTGCGCGCCGTTCGTCGAAGACAAAACATTCTCCGTCAAAGTGGGCGTGGCCGCTTTCCTCGAAATATTTGAGGATGCCTCCATCAAGCTGGAAGACATGTTCGACACCGGCCTCGCGCATGAAGATGGCGGCCTTCTCGCAGCGTATGCCGCCGGTGCAGAAGTTCACCACGGTTTTTCCTTGAAGCTCCTCGCGGTGTTGCAGCAGGGCTTGCGGGAATTCGGTGAACCTGGTGATGCGCCAGTCAATGGCGTCTCGGAAGGTGCCCACATCCACCTCGAAGTCGTTGCGCGTGTCCAGCGTCACGACCGGACGCCCCTCATCGTCATGGCCGGCATCCAGCCAGCGCCTGAGCGTCACGGCATTCACGGCGGGAGCGCGGCCGGCCGCGGGCTGGATCGCCGGATGGTCCATGCGGATGATTTCCGGCTTGATCTTCACCAGCAGTTTGCGAAAGGGCTGGGCGTGCGACCAGCTTTCCTTGGTCTCCAGGTCATGAAAAAGCGGGTCGAGCCGCAGCCATGCCAAAAAATCATGAATGTCGCGGCTCGCGGCCGCCAGGAACAGGTTGATGCCTTCCCCGGCGAGCAGCACCGTGCCCTTGATGCCGCGGCTTTGCAGGGCTTCCCGCACTGCGGTCTGCCGATCCGGCAGCCCTTCCAGCGACACAAACTTGTAGGCCGCAATGTTCAGAACTTTCATGATGCCGAAATTGTAGGGGGATGCCTTCAATACCAGCGGGGGCCGCGGAACCGGCTTCGCCGGGCCGCAGGCGCAGCGGCCCCTAGGGGGCAGGG
>CAZIYA010000433.1:0-2929 GCA_964543355.1 uncultured Polaromonas sp. | reverse complement strand
CGTAGCCCAGGATGTAGCCGTCGCGCGTGAGCCGCTGCACCCGTGCCAGCACGGCCGTGGGCGACAGCGCCACGCTCTCGGCGAGCTTGAGGTTGGAGATACGCCCGTCCTGCTGCAGCACGCTCAGGATTTTCAGGTCGATGCGGTCGATGTCTGTCGGGGTTTCGGTCATGTAGTGAATTATTCTGCATTTGTGTCTAAATTTGGCGTGAAATCCTATGTCAATCCGGACAACATGGCGTTATTCACCAAGTTACGGAGTTTTCATGACCCAGCAGCAACGCCTGCCTTTTCCCTACCGGCCCGAGGCCGGCATGGTGTCCAGCCATTTGCAAAAGCTGGCTTCCGCGCTGGACTGGGCTGCCGCCGCGCCCCTGGCCCGGCCCTGGGTGCAGGCGGTGCGCGACAACCCCCCGCCTTTCTGGGCCATGGAAAGCCTGCTCAAGGAGTACCCGATTTCCAGCGCCGAGGGCCTGGCCCTGATGCGCCTGGCCGAAGCCCTGTTGCGTGTGCCGGATGCCGAGACAGCGATTGCCCTGACCGCCGACCAGCTGGGCCGTGCCGATTTTGACGGTGCCAGCGACGGTGTGATGGCGCGCCTGTCGGCCTCGGCCATCGCCATGTCCAAGAAGTTTTTGCCTGAAGACGGCCAAAGCAGCATCATGAGCAAGCTGGGCGCGCGCACCGTGGTGGCTGCCACGCTGCGTGCCGTGCAATTGCTGGGCCGGCAGTTTGTGCTGGGGCAGAACATTGGCGAGGCGATGAAGGAAGCCGACCGTTCCCGAAAGGAGATCCCCGGCCTGCGCTTCAGCTACGACATGCTGGGCGAGGGTGCCCGTACCGGTGCCGATGCCCTGCACTACCTGGCGAGTTATGAAGATGCTATTAGATCAATAGCAATCCGCGCAGGTACACAAAGGGCTTGTGAGCAAAATGATGGCATCTCCATCAAGCTCAGCGCGCTGCACCCGCGTTATGAAGACGCGCAGCACGCGCGCGTGATGGCCGAGCTTGTGCCGCGCGTCTGGGGCTTGTGCGAGATGGCCGCGCGCGCCAATATCAACCTGACCATAGACGCTGAAGAGGTGGACCGGCTTGAACTTTCACTCGACGTGTTTGAAGCCCTGGCCGCATTGGTTGCGCAGCAGCATCCGCAGTGGAAGGGTTTCGGCCTGGCGCTGCAGGCCTACCAGACACGCTCGCTGGAATTGATCGAACACGTCATAGCCATCGCGCGCAGGTACGGTCTGCGCCTGATGTGCCGCCTGGTCAAGGGCGCCTACTGGGACTCGGAGATCAAGCGCGCGCAGGAGATGGGCCTGCCGCACTACCCGGTGTTCACCCACAAGCACCACACCGATGTCTCCTACCTCGCCTGCGCGCAGGCCCTGCTGGCCGCGCCCGACGCGATTTATCCGCAGTTTGCGGGTCACAACGCTGGAACCATCGCCGCGATTATTCAGATGGCGGCCCATGACGCCGTGCCTTTTGAACTACAGAGGCTACATGGCATGGGCGAAGGCGTCTTCCGCGAGGTCCTGAAGAACCCGCAGATCAGCTGCCGCGTCTACGCGCCCGTGGGCGCGCACCGCGACCTGCTCGCCTACCTGGTGCGCCGCCTGCTGGAAAACGGCGCCAACTCCTCCTTTGTGCACCAGCTCGCCGATGAGTCGGTGGGCATGGATGTGCTGCTGACTTCACCGCTGCGCATGGAGCCCGAATCGTCACTGCCGCTGCCGCCCGCCCTATATGGCCCCGGCCGTCCCAACAGCGAGGGGCTGGACCTCACGGTCGAGAGAATGCGTGCGCCGCTGCTGGCCGCGCTGGCGACGACAAATGTGCCTGTGGTTCCGGAGTTTGATGCCAAATCGGCCTCTAGCCCAATAGATATGGGTGCAAGAAGCTATCAAAAATGGAGCAAAACCGATGTGACCGAACGTGCCGCCATCTTGCGCCACGCCGCCGATGCCATGCAGAAACACATGCCCATGTTCTGCGCTCTGCTCGTCAAGGAAGCCTTCAAGACCTGGGGCGACGCCGTGTCCGAGGTGCGCGAGGCCATCGACTTCCTGCGCTACTACGCGGGCGAAGCGGAACGCATCATGGCGCCCATCGCCTTGCCGGGCCCCACCGGAGAAACCAACGAGCTGCGCCTGACCGCGCGCGGCGTCTGGGTCTGCATCAGTCCCTGGAATTTTCCGCTGGCCATTTTCACGGGCCAGGTCGCCGCAGCGCTGGCCACCGGCAACACCGTGATTGCCAAACCGGCCGAGCAGACGCCAGGTGTGGCGCAAGCCGCTGTGCGGCTACTGCATGCGGCGGGCGTGCCCGAAGGCGCTTTGCAACTGATCCACGGCCCGGGCGAAACCGTGGGCGCGGCCCTGGTGGCGGCAACCGGCGTGGCGGGTGTGGTGTTCACCGGCTCCACCCAGGTCGCCAAAATCATCAATCGCGCGCTGGCTGCCAAGGATGGCCCCATCGTGCCGCTGATTGCCGAGACCGGCGGCATCAACGCCATGCTGGTCGACAGCAGTGCCCTGCCCGAGCAGGTGGTGGACGCCGTGGTGCAAAGCGCCTTTCGTTCTGCCGGCCAGCGCTGCTCGGCGTTGCGCCTGCTGTGTGTGCACGAGGGCATTGCCGACAAGGTGATTGAAATGATCCAGGGTGCCGTGCAGGAGCTGGCCCTTGGTAACACCGCCGAGCTGTCCACCGACGTGGGCCCGGTGATCGACCGCGAGGCCTTTGACAACATCCAGAAGCACCTGCAGCGCTTGAATTCAACGTCAAAAGTGCTTCCAGCCCTTTCCGTACGGGCGCCAGCAGCTCCTGATTCAATAGCAAATCTGGTGCAGCCCGCCGCCTTTGAAGTCAGCAGCCTGGCCGAAGAGAAGGACGAAGCCTTTGGCCCGGTGCTGCAGATCGTGCGCTG
>CAZIYA010000432.1:0-2946 GCA_964543355.1 uncultured Polaromonas sp. | reverse complement strand
GCAGCGAGCGCTGCGTCTGCGCGCCCCACAACTTGTCCGCCGGAACCTCCACAGCGCCGAAAGTATCGCGTTCGATCCGTGTCTTCATGGCTGGACTCGCTGCCTTGTCACGTTGATAAACCCCGGCGGCCACTGTACCAAACATGCGGTTGCCTGCTGGTCCGCTGCGGGAAGACGTTACGAGCTGTAACACTCCCCATACAAGCTGATCCATGTCAAGTTGGCTCCAACAAGTTGCGCAACGGAGCGGCGGAAACCCCCTACGATCCACCCATGTTAAAGCCGCCATATCGCGACGGGGGCCGTTTTGGGCTGACCCCTTGGTCAAGCGCGGGGGCCATCCTGGCAGCCGCAATCGCTTTGTGGCTGGCCCTGGTGGCCGTCACGGCCCTGCTGCTCTGGAACACGAGGCAGGCCGACATTCAGGAGGCCAAGTGGCGGGGGGCCGCGACGACGGCACTGCTGCAGGCCCACACGGCGAGCACCCTCCATGCCATCGACAATGCGCTGCTCGATCTGGCCAGAACCCTGGAGCGCGAGCGCCCCGGCCGGCACGACAAGGGGTTCCGCGACGAGATGGGCAGGCGGGTGTCATCCATGCCGTACGTGCGCGCCCTCTACGTGATCGGCCCCGACGGCGAGATCCAGCACGACAGCAACTATCCCCCCACACCGGACGTCTCTCTTGCTGACCAGCCCTACTTCCGGCAGTACCTGCAGGCCGACCCGCCCGAGACAGCGGTGTCGGGGCCGGTGTGGAGCCGCTCCGGCAGGGGCTGGGTCGTGACGGTGACGCGAAGAATCGGCAGCGGCGCCGGTTTTCGCGGCGTCGCGGTGGCGTCGATCGAGCTTGAGTACTTCTCGAAGCTGTACAAGGAGGTGGGCCTGCGCGAGGAAGGCGATATTCTTCTCTTCCATCGCAACGGCGAGCTGCTCGCCCAGTACCCCGGCACCTTTGGGCGCGTGGGCGAGAGCTATGCGCACCTGCCCCTGTTCAAAGACTACCTCACGCAAGCAGGTTGGGGCGCAGCCCTGACACCGGCGGCCGTGGCCTCCTACCCGCGCCTGGTCAATTACGCGACGCTGGAAGGTGTGCCCCTGGTGGTCACGCGGATGCAGAACATGACGAAGCAGCTCGCCGCCTGGCAAACCCTGGCGATTGCCAGCGGCGTCGGCCTGCTGCTGCTGCTCGCCGCCATCCTCTTCGGGTTGCGCAGGTATGTGCACATGCGGCTGGAGCGCCGGCGCCGGCAGGATCAGATTCTGCAGATGGAGAAAATGGAAGCCCTGGGGCAGCTCACTGGCAGCCTTGCCCATGACTTCAGGAACATCCTGGGAATCCTGGCGACAAACATCGCGCTCATTCGCAGGCTCGGCACGGGCGATGCACGCATCCAGACCGCGCTCGACCGGGCTGTGCGGGCGGTGGACAACGGCGCCGCGCTCACGCAGCGCTTGATGTCGTTCGGCCGCAAGCGTCATCTCCAGGTCGCGTGCTGTGACTTGAACGCAGCCGTCCCGGCGGTGCTGCCACTGCTGGAGAACGCCGCTGGCAGCCAGTGCAAGGTCGTGTTCAAGCCGGGGCAGGGATCACACCTGTGCCGGCTGGACCGGACGCAGCTGGACACGGCGCTGATCAACCTGGTGGTCAACGCCCGCCACGCGATCGAAGGCCAGGGCCTCATCACCGTGCGAACCAGCAACATCGCCACCAGCGACCTGCACCTGCCGGTCGACGTGCGCCGCAAGCAGTCCGTGTGTGTGACGGTTCGCGACAATGGCAAGGGCATGACGCAGGAGGTCCGGCAGCACGCGCTGGAACCCTTCTTCACAACCAAGGGGGAGGAAGGAACAGGCCTGGGCTTGGCGCAGGTCTATGCGTTCATGCAGCAACTCGGCGGCGACATCGCCCTCGAAAGCCAGGTCGGGGTGGGCACTGCAGTCCACCTCAGCTTTCCCGCCTGCACACCGGACGCAGAGGGTGCTGAGGGCGCCGCGCCGCAGTCTCAGATCGAAACCCGCGGGGAGCAACATCCGGCTGCAGGGTGCGGCCCGCACTTGCCTGCATGCTGACAGCTGCGATCACTGCCGACGGGGCCATGGACAATCCGCGCATGCCCGTTCCCACGCTCCTGTCGCCGCGGCAGACCGCGGTGGAAGTCGGCGCGACGCCAGCCATTGCCTGTGCGAACTGATGGCGCGGCCCGCCAGCGCCCGGACGCGCCCTGCGGACCGGCGATCCCTGGAACACCATCCTGGCGGTTCGTTTCCGCCGCCCGGCGGTGTCTGGGATAATCCGGTGGCCCCCCTGCATCACCCTCTCAACCATGACCACCATCATCCAACAAGCCGACCTGATCGAATCCGTTGCTGCCGCCCTGCAGTACATCAGCTACTACCACCCGGCCGACTATATCGCGCACCTGGCGCGCGCCTATGAACGCGAGCAAAGCCCAGCAGCGAAAGACGCGATTGCGCAAATCCTGACCAACAGCAAGATGAGCGCCACCGGGCACCGCCCGATCTGCCAGGACACCGGCATCGTGAACGTGTTCCTGAAGGTGGGCATGGACGTGCGCTTCGAAGGTTTTTCCGGCGGCCTGGACGACGCGATCAACGAAGGCGTGCGGCGCGGCTACAACCACCCCGACAACACGCTGCGCGCATCGGTGGTGGCCGACCCGCAGTTCGACCGCAAGAACACCAAGGACAACACGCCGGCGGTGATCTTCACCGAGATCGTGCCGGGCAACAAACTCGACATCACCGTCGCAGCCAAGGGTGGCGGTAGCGAGAACAAAAGCAAGATGGCCATGCTGAATCCGGGCGACTCCATCGTCGACTGGGTGCTCAAAACCGTGCCGACCATGGGCGCGGGCTGGTGCCCGCCCGGCATGCTGGGCATAGGCATAGGCGGCACCGCCGAAAAAGCCGTGCTGATGGCCA
>CAZIYA010000431.1:0-2955 GCA_964543355.1 uncultured Polaromonas sp. | reverse complement strand
CGATAGGTAAGGACGGCGTCGGGAGCGTAGGTCAAACGCACCGAACCCGAAACATCTTCCAGATCTTCACCCCACCCCGAGCCACCAGGTTGTTTCCCTGTACCGGGTTTGCGGGCTTCCGAGACGGCCAGTACGGCATCCCCAAGGACGTCATGTTCGGCTTCCCCGTCACCTGCGAAGGCGGCGAATACAAACTGGTCGAAGGCCTGGAAATCGACGCGTTCAGCCAGGAGCGCATCAACAAGACGCTGGACGAGCTGAAAGGCGAGCAGGACGGCGTCAAGCACCTGCTCTGACCCTTCGACAGGCTCAGGGCGTACGGAATACATACAGGTGACACATCCTCGCGACGTTCTGCTTGGTGCCCAGGCTGCGGCAGCTTTCCTGCCGGTCTGCGACCACTACAGCGGCGTCGAGGCGCGGATGCGCAAAAGCCTGCAGCTTCAGGCGGAAATGACCGAAGAGTTCGGCACCTGCGTGTTTGACGTCACCCTCGACTGCGAGGACGGTGCACCCGTCGGCGGCGAGGCGGATCACGCGGCGCTGGTGGCCTCCCTGCTTGCACAGGCCAGTAGCAAGGCGCGCGTCGCGGTGCGGGTCCACCCTGTGGACCATCCGGCGTTTGAGCCAGATATCGCCGTCATCGCCGGCCAGGCCGGCCACAGGCTCAGCCACATCATGGTGCCGAAGGTGGAGTCGGTCGATGACGTGGAGCGTGTGGTGGCTGCACTGGCTGCGGTTTCGCAGACCACGCTGCCGATTCATGTGCTGCTGGAATCCGCAGCAGCGGTGCACCGGGCCTTCGACATTGCGGCCCATCCTCGGGTGCAATCGCTCAGCTTTGGCCTGATGGATTTTGTTTCCAGCCATGGCGGAGCCATTCCTGCCGAGGGCATGAGCAGCGAGGGGCAATTCACCCATCCGCTGGTGGTGCGTGCCAAGCTCGAAATTGCATCGGGCTGCCATGCCCATGGCAAAGTCCCCTCGCACTGTGTTGTCACCGAATTCAGTGACACTGCAGCCATGCATGCGGCCGCACGGAAAGCGGCCCGCGAGTTTGGCTACACCCGGATGTGGAGCATCCACCCGAGCCAGATTCGCCCCATTCTTGAGGCGTTTGCCCCCAGCGAGGGAGAGATCGAAAGTGCTGCAAAAATAATAGCTGCTGCCGCCCATGCAGACTGGGCGCCCATCAGTTTTGAAGCTCAGTTGCACGACCGCGCCAGCTACCGTTATTTCTGGCAGGTGCTTGAGCGCGCGCACCAGACCGGCCGTGTTTTACCGCACCAGGCGCAGGCGTATTTTTCTGTTCCGCTTCATTGATCCCATCGATTGACTGTTGACCCGTTCCAAAGGACCTTTCATGAAACACCTCGTTCTCTCCGCTCTGGCGCTGGCCGCCCCCGTCCTGTTGCTGGCCCAGACGGCCGCCCCCAAAGCTGCGCCCAAGGCTGCTGCAGCCCCTTCTGCCCAGCCCACGCAGGCCGCCAAGCGCGCTCCAATCAAGCGTTCCGCCGCCAAGGCAGTGGAAGAAGTCACGCCCATCGACGATGACCCGACTGTCACCTTGACCCCTGAGGACCTGGAACTCGCCAAGCGGGTTTACGTCGGCACGATTCCCTGCGAGCTGGGTGCTTCCGTCACCATCACGCCGAGCGGGAAACGCCCGGGCTTCTTCCTGGTTCAGACAGGCAAGCAGCGTTTCCGCATGCATCCGGTCGGGAGCCGCACCGGCGCGATCCGTCTGGAAGACGGACGGGCCGGCGCCATGTGGCTGCAGCTGGGTAACAAGTCCATGCTGATGAGCCAGAAACTGGGCCAGCGCCTGGCCGACGAATGCATGAGCCCGGCACAGGTGACCTTTGCCGACGAGATGAAAAAGAACCCCCCGGTGAGCATTCTGGAGGCCCTGCCAGCTGCCAAGCCTGCGCCGGCCCAGGCTGGCACGGGTTCTGCTCAGCCAGCAACTGCCCCGGCCAAAGCCGAATAACAGACCGCGACCGCACGCGCATTGACCGTGCAAATTTTTGAGTACAGGAGAAGAAAACCATGATGCCCGAGTTCATAACAACCTATCGCAACCACGTGGCCGAGCGTGCCGCGATCGGCATTCCGCCGTTGCCACTGTCTGCCAGGCAGACCGGTGAGGTCATTGAGCTGCTGAAAAACCCACCCAAAGGTGAAGAGGCCTTCCTGGTCGAGCTGATCACGCACCGCGTGCCGGCCGGTGTTGATGACGCGGCCAAGGTCAAGGCCAGCTACCTCGCCGCCGTGGCCCACGGCGCCGAAAAGTGTGCGCTGATCTCGCGTGAAAAAGCAACACAGCTGCTGGGCACCATGCTGGGCGGCTACAACATCAGCCCCATGATCGAGCTGCTCGACGATGCCGAAGAAAGTGTTGCCACCCAGGCTGCCAGCGGCCTGAAAAACACGCTGCTGATGTTCGACCAGTTCCACGACGTCAAGGAAAAAGCCGACCAGGGCAACAAACACGCCAAAGCCGTGCTGCAAAGCTGGGCCGATGCCGAGTGGTTCACCAGCCGCCCCGAAGTGCCTGAGTCCATCAAGCTGACCGTGTTCAAGGTGGCCGGTGAAATCAACACCGACGACCTGTCGCCTGCTCCCGACGCCTGGAGCCGCCCCGACATTCCGCTGCACGCGCTGGCCATGCACAAGAATGCCCGCCCCGGTGTGCTGCCCGAGGAAGACGGCAAACGCGGCCCGGTCAAGTTCATTGAAGAACTCAAGGCCAGGGGCAACCTGGTGGCTTACGTGGGTGACGTGGTCGGTACCGGTTCCTCGCGCAAGTCCGCCACCAACTCGGTGCTGTGGTTCACCGGCCAGGACATTCCCTTTGTGCCGAACAAGCGTTTCGGCGGTGTTTGCCTGGGTGCAAAAATTGCACCGATTTTCTACAACACCATGGAAGACTCGGGCGCGCTGCCGATCGAGCTC
>CAZIYA010000430.1:0-2962 GCA_964543355.1 uncultured Polaromonas sp. | reverse complement strand
GGTTCGAATCCTTCCACCCCTGCCAAAATTTTCGGGTCCCTTGTGGGGCCCGTGCTTTTAGGCCCCCCGATAACGGGGGCCGGTGCTCGCTGACTGTTGAGTGTCTCCGGTTGAGGCCCTTGCCTGGCAACATTCAGGTGCCAGGCGGAAAACGGCCCCAAGCCGCATTGGCATGGAACGGACACAGGGCGTTCGTGTTTTCAGTGCGTTTATTGCCTTTACCCATTCAGCACCGCTTCCCTTCCTAGACACCCGCTGGGCCACACATGCAACCGCACCACTCCGACTTCATGCTTTTCACAGGCAATGCCAATCCGAGCATGGCCTCCGAAATTGCCCAGCATCTGGGTATTTCACTGGGCGCGGCCCATGTGGGGCGTTTTTCGGACGGTGAAGTCACGGTCGAGATCCAGCAGAATGTGCGCGCGCGTGACGTGTTTGTGGTGCAGTCCACCTGCGCGCCCACCAACGAAAACATCATGGAACTGCTGATCATGGTCGATGCGCTCAAGCGTGCTTCCGCCGAGCGCATTTCCGCCGTCATTCCCTACTTTGGTTATGCCCGCCAGGACAGGCGCCCGCGTTCGGCACGGGTGCCCATCAGCGCCAAGGTGGTGGCCAACATGCTGCAGGCCGTGGGTGTCTCGCGCGTGCTGACCATGGACCTGCATGCCGACCAGATCCAGGGCTTTTTCGACATCCCGGTCGACAACATCTATGCCTCGCCGGTGTTGCTTGGCGACCTGCGCCAGAAAAATTACAACGACCTGATGGTGGTGTCGCCCGACGTCGGCGGCGTGGTCCGCGCACGCGCGCTGGCCAAGCAGCTCGGCTGCGACATGGCCATCATCGACAAACGCCGGCCCAAGGCCAATGTCTCGGAAGTGATGCACGTCATCGGCGACATCGACGGCCGCAACTGCGTCATCATGGACGACATGATCGACACCGCCGGCACGCTGGTCAAGGCCGCTGAAGTGCTCAAGGAGCGCGGCGCCAAGAAGGTTTATGCATACTGCACGCACCCGATTTTTTCGGGCCCGGCCATTGAACGTATTGCCCAGGGCGAGGCCCTGGACGAAGTGGTGATTACCAACACCATCCCCCTGAGCCAGGCGGCCCAGGACTGCAAGAAAATTCGCCAGCTCTCCGTGGCCCCGCTGATTGCCGAAACAATCCAGCGCATCGCCAGTGGTGAGTCGGTCATGAGTTTGTTCTCGGACCAGGACAATCTGTTCTGATCCGGAGCGAAAAGCCGGCTGCATTCGTGCAGCTTTTTTACGGAAAGTTTCAGAAATCCAGAATTGGATTCATGGAATTTTCCAATGTCGGGGTGAGCTGGTCGCGGCCCACCTCTTTTGGAGAATATTATGAAATTCGTCGCTTTTGAGCGCGCCAAGCAGGGCACGGGTGCGAGCCGCCGTCTCCGCATCACCGGTCGCACGCCCGGTATCGTCTACGGTGGCACCGGCGAGCCGTCGCTGATCGAACTCGATCACAACGCACTGTGGCACGCCATCAAGAAAGAAGCTTTCCATGCTTCCGTCCTCGAGATGGAACTGGGCGGCAAGACACAAAAGGTCCTGCTGCGCGATCTGCAGATGCACCCGTTCAAGCAGCTGGTTCTGCATATCGACTTCCAGCGCGTTGACGCTAAGACCCGCCTGACCATGAAAGTGCCCCTGCACTACAGCGGCGAAGAAGAGTCGCCTGCGGTCAAGGCCGAAAACTGCCTGGTCAACCACGTGTTGACCGAGCTGAGCATTTCCTGCCTGCCGAAAGACCTGCCTGAATTCATCGCCGTCGATCTGAGCGGCCTGAAAAAAGGCACTTCGCTGCACGTCAAGGACATCACGCTGCCCAAGGGCGTGAAGTTTGTCGCCAAGGGCGGCCAGGACAACCCGGTGCTGGTGTCGGTCTCTGCAGTCTCGGAAGAAGCCGAAGCCGATGCAGCTGCCGCCGCCGCAGCGGCTGTGCCTGTGGATCCCAAGGCAGCCAAAGCCGCTGCCGCCAAGGAAGCCAAAGCCGGCGCCAAGGCTGATGCTGCCAAGCCTGCTGCCAAGAAGTAATTCCTGACGGCATCGGCCTGAAAGGGCCAGCGGCCCTTGTCCTCCCTAGAGGCCAAGGGCCTTTTTCTTGGGGGAAGCTCCCGCTGCGCTGATAATCCGGTGGCGGGCCCGCCTGCAGACCTTTTCCCCTCTCATCACACAGCATGATCAAACTTTTTGTTGGCCTGGGCAACCCGGGCCCCGAATACGAGGCCACACGCCACAACGCCGGTTTCTGGTGGACCGAGGCGCTGGCGCGCGAGCTCAAGCTGACGCTGGCACTCGACAAAAACTACCATGGCCGCGTCGCCCGGACCACGATCAAAGGGCAAGCTGTCTGGCTGCTCGAGCCCCTGACTTTCATGAACCTGTCGGGCAAGTCGGTGGCGGCCCTCGCGCGCTTTTTCAAGATCGCGCCTGAAGAGATCCTGGTGGCCCACGACGAGCTCGACATCGTGCCCGGCCAGGTCAAGCTCAAGTTCGGCGGCAGTCACGCCGGCCACAACGGCCTGCGCGACATCCATGCCCAGCTTGGCACCGACGACTACTGGCGCCTGCGTATCGGGGTCGGCCATCCTGGTGTGAAGTCCGAAGTCATCAACTGGGTGCTGAAAAAGCCCTCGCAGGAACACCGTACGGCGATCGAGGACAGCATTGCCCGTGCGCTGAAAGCCGTGCCGGACCTGCTGGCCGGCGAGATGGAAAAAGCCACCATGCTGATCCACACCAGCACGCCGCCTCGGCCCAAGCCGCCGCGCAAGGTTGAAGCTGAGGATTCTGGAAACGATTAGAGGCATCACGCTGCGGCTCGGGTTTGTTGCTGACAGTAGGACGGACTCCCCACTCCCACCCCTAACCCCTCCCTCGCCCCGCTGGGCCATGGAGGGGGACTTCATTTGGCCGCGTGTGCTGCA
>CAZIYA010000429.1:0-2977 GCA_964543355.1 uncultured Polaromonas sp. | reverse complement strand
GCGAAGCGCTCGACGGCCAGATTCTCGAGGAAGGCATCAGCGAAGCCGGCGCGCTGGCCAGCTGGACGGCCGCCGCCACCAGCTACAGCGTGCACGGCCTGGCCATGCTGCCGTTCTATATCTATTACTCCATGTTCGGCTTCCAGCGCGTCGGCGACCAGATCTGGGCCGCGGCCGACCAGCGCGCCCGCGGCTTTTTGCTGGGCGCGACCTCGGGCCGCACCACCCTGGGCGGCGAGGGCCTGCAGCACCAGGACGGCACCAGCCACCTGGTGGCCGCGACCATTCCCAACTGCAAGGCCTATGACCCGGCCTTTGCCTGCGAGCTGGCTGTCATCCTTGACCGCGGCATGCAGGAAATGATGGTGGAGCAGCAGGACGTGTTTTATTACGTCACACTGATGAACGAGAACTATGCACAGCCTGATTTGCGGCCAGGGTCGGAAACCGGCATTGTTCGTGGTTGCTATAAATTTGGAAGCTACTCGCAACCGTCAGATAAGGGCCAAAGCCCCAAAACGCTCAAGAAAATAACGTTGATGGGCTCCGGGGCGATTTTGACTGAAGTGATCAAGGCCGCGCAACAGCTGGCGGAACAAGGCATAGCGGCCACGGTCTACAGCGTCACCAGCTGGAGCGAACTGGCACGCGACGGCGCGGCCTGCCAGCAGCGCGCGCTGGCCAGTGAAACTGCGCAGCAGACCTTCATCGCGCAACAACTCCAGGATAGCGAAGGCCCCATCATCGCCGCCACCGACTACGTTCGCGCCGTGCCCGAAAGCATTCGCGCCTTCCTGCCGGCCGGCCGCAGCTACCTGACCCTGGGCACTGACGGCTTCGGCCGCAGCGATACGCGCGCCGCACTGCGCGGCTTTTTCGGGGTCAATGCGCAAAGCATCGTCAACGCTGCGCTGCACCAGCTCAAGGCAAGCTGAAACAACAAAGCCCACAGCCGGCTGGACCGCGCGTGGGCTTTGGTCATCGCAGGGCCTGGCACGGCCCCCGGGTGTTGTGCCCTTACTTAGGCAACAGCACCTTGTCGACCACGTGGATCACGCCGTTGGACTGGTACACGTCGGCAATCGTCACGGTGGCCGCGCCGCCTTTTTCATCCATCACCATGACCTTGCCGCCCATGGCCTTGGCCGTCAGCGTGCCACCGGCCACGGTCTTGATCGAGGCCATGCCCTTGCCGTCCGCAATCATCTTGCTGATGGCGGCAGCGTCCCACTTGCCCGCCACCACGTGGTAAGTCAGGATACCGGTCAACATGCCCTTGTTTTCGGGCTTGAGCAGCGTGTCCACCGTACCGGCGGGCAGCGCTGCAAAAGCGGCGTTGGTTGGCGCAAACACGGTGAATGGGCCGGGGCCTTTCAGCGTTTCGACCAGGCCGGCGGCCTTGACGGCAGTCACCAGCGTGGTGTGGTCTTTGGAGTTCACGGCGTTGTCGATGATGTCCTTGGAAGCCAGCATGGGCGCACCGCCCACCATGACCTGGGCGAAGGAAGAAGCGGCGGCCAGAGACATGACGGCTGCCAGGCCGATGGACGCGAGTTTGTGTTTCGTCTGCATGTGAATACCCTTTGGTGAAGTTGAACAATGAGCCGACATCCAGGCTGGACATCAACGGCTGTTCTGAATACGGGGCCAGTCAGTGACTGGATTCAACCGTGTTCATGCCTCGGGTATTTATTTGTATCTGAATGCTGGCTCAGGGTTGGCCCTGCAACCAGTCGTGCACCGCTTGTGGATACAGAAGGTGCTCCTGCACCAGCACGCGCGCAGCCAGTGTGTCGGCGGTGTCGCCCGGTAGCACGGGTACGGTGGCCTGCGCCAGGATGGGCCCGTGGTCCAGCTCGGCGGTGACCTGATGCACGGTGCAGCCGGCTTCCAGGCAGCCTGCGTCGATGGCGCGCTGGTGCGTGTTCAGCCCTGTAAAGGCTGGCAGCAATGAGGGGTGGATGTTGACCAGCCGTCCGGCGTAGTGGTGGACAAAACCCGGTGTGAGGATGCGCATGAAACCGGCCAGCACCACCAGCGCGGGCTGGTAGCCGTCGATCAGTTCCATCAGTGCAGCATCAAAAGCTTCGCGTGAATCAAAGGCCTTGTGGCTCAGCACCTGCGTGGCCACGCCCAGCGACTGCGCCAGCTGCAGCCCCGGTGCGTCGGCGCGGTTGCTGATGACGGCTGCCATGCTTGCGCCGAACCGGGCGTACCAGTCCTGCGCCTGCGCAGCCCGCACAATGGCTGCCATGTTGGAGCCGCTGCCCGAAATCAGGATCACAATGTTTTTTGGCTTGCGTGGCATGCGCCATAGTTTATGGCCCGCGCAGCCCTTGATCGGCCGCCGCGATGCCACGAGCGGCATCCTAGCTGTTTCTGCAGCCTGGAATGGCTCGCTATTTGTCCCAACTGGGACATAAAATTCCGAACGACCGTGCTAAAAATGGCGCAGCACCCGAACCCGATGGAGACACACACCTCATGGATCTAGCTTTCACTCCCGAAGAACAGAAATTCCGCGAAGACATACGCGCCTGGGTGGGTGCCAACCTGCCCGCCGATATTTCGCACAAGGTCCACAACGCCTTGCGCCTGTCGCGTGACGACATGCAGCGCTGGGCCAAGATCCTCGGCAAAAAAGGCTGGCTCGGCCATGCCTGGCCCAAGGAGTTTGGCGGCCCGGGCTGGAACGCCGTGCAAAAACACCTGTTCGAAGAAGAATGCGCGCTCGCCGGCGCGCCGCGCGTCGTGCCCTTTGGCCCGGTGATGGTGGCGCCGGTGATCATGGCCTTCGGCACACCCGAGCAGCAAAAACGCCATCTGCCCGGCATTGCCAGCGGCGAAGTCTGGTGGAGCCAGGGCTACAGCGAACCGGGCTCCGGCTCGGACCTGGCATCGGTGAAATGCCGCGCCGAACGCGTGGGCGACAAATACATTGTCAACGGCCAGAAAACCTGGACCACGCTGGGCCAGT
>CAZIYA010000428.1:0-2986 GCA_964543355.1 uncultured Polaromonas sp. | reverse complement strand
GGGCCAGCGCCAGGTTGCGCGGCTGCATGCCGGCCAGTAGCAGGGGATCCGCACGTTCATGCATGGAATGCAGGTCGAGCAGCCAGTCGGCTTGCTCGACAAACGGCCTGAGTTCTGCGGCGCGGCGGCGTTCCAGTGTGCTGCCGCTGGCCATGCGACTCACATGCCATTGGCGATTCATGTCTTCATCGACAAAACGCGAGGCGTTGTGATCGGTGGGGTCGAACCGGTCAAACGCAGCCAGGTTGCACAAGGCCAGTGTCAGGCTGCCGCGCTGAGGCCGCAAACCGGCCTCGAGCAGTCCCTTGATCGCCCACGCCCCGCATAGCTCGTTGCCATGCACCAGCGCGCTGATCATCACGGAGCGCCCGCTTTGCCCGGAGTCAAAATGCCAGACACCCTCCACACCAGTGTTACCGGCGCGCCAGGCAGAAAGGTCGGGGACCGGAAGTTCAAAAGCCGGTGCTTCAGTCATTCGTGATCTTGGCGTGGTCGATGATTTTCTTGAACTTGGCCGTCTCTGCATTGAGAAATCGCGGCATGTCGACATCGGGCGGCGCCACTGTGGAGCCGCTGTCTTCCAGCTTCTTGCGCAGCTCGGGCGACTGCATGGCTTCAGCAAACGCCTTTTTCAACCGGGCCAACACGGGCTCAGGCAGTTTGGCAGGCCCCATCAGCGCAAACCACACACCGATATCCACCCCCTTGAGCTTGAGGTTGTTTGCCAGGGGGGCAATATCGGGTGCCACGCCAGACCGCTTGGCCTCGGTGATGCCCAACGCAGTCACTTTGCCGCTGCGGATATGCGGCAGGCCGCTGGACAACACAAACACGCCGAAGTCGATGTTGTTGCCCAGCAGGTCATTGGCCAAAGGCGCCACACCACGGTAGGGAATGTGGGTCATGAACAGGCCGTCTTTTTCCTTGACCATCTCACCCGCCAGATGCAGGGCGGTGCCCACGCCGGAGCTGCCGTAGCTGAACCTGCCGGGGTTCTTTTTAACCAGACTCAGAAACTGTTCCACGGTCTTGACGCCGGACTTCTGCGAGGCCACCAGCACCATAGGTTGCGAGGCGATCAGGCCGATCGGCGTGAAATCCTTGACCTGGTATTTCACTGCAGGGGAAACCAGCCGGCTGATGGCGATTTCGTTGTTGGCCCCCACAAACAACGTGTAGCCATCGGGCATGGCGTTGACCACCTTCTGGGCGCCGATCACGCCGCCCGCACCGCCCACGTTCTCGATCACCACCGGCACACCGAGGCGTTTGGCGAGCTCATTCGCCAGCGTCCGGCCCGTCAGATCGGTGCTGCCGCCGGGCGGGTAGCCGACCACGATGGTGATGGGCTTGTTGGGGTAGCTGTCGGTCTGGGCTGCTGCGGGAGCGGGCGCCAGCAGTGCCAGACTGGCCAGAACGGCAGTGCAACGCAGGAGATTCAAAGTGGCCATGGCAAATCCTTGGGTTTAATGGTGAGCCCATTCTCATTACCCGGAATTCTGTTTCTTGTGCCGTTGAAGCACCATGCTGTGCTTTTTTGGAGCAAGGCGCTTTTCTAGCCGGCCTCCAGCCTGCGCCAGATGTTTTCAGCCAGCGGAGCCAGTCGCCGCTTGGGGCGGTAGATGCGTGCCTCAAACCGGATCTCCAGCCGCTTGTCCCCCACGGTGGCCAGCTGCCCGGCCTTGACGGCGCCGGCCGCCAGGGCCCACGGCAGCCAGGCGACACCCAGCCCCTTGAGCGCATATTCAAACAGGGCGTCGGCCGAGTCGCACTCCACCACGCGGCGCAGGTCGGGCGCCTCCGGATGGTTGGCAAGGTGGTCTTCCACCAGCCGGCCCAGGGCCAGCGTGCCGGCGTAAGCCAGATAGGCAGCGGGCTTGCCCGGCGCAAACCGGTGCTTGCCCTGGCCATGCGCGTTGGCGCGTGTCACCGGAACCAGCCGGTCCTGCCCCAGGGTCAGGTAGCTGTATTGCCGGGCATTGAGCTGCACCGCGAGCAGCGGGTGGTGGTAGGTCAGCATGAAGTCGGCGTCGCCGCGCTCAAGCAACTGGGCCGTCTCGGCCAGCGCACGCGTCAGGATGCGGAACTCGCCGCGGGCTTCCTGCAGCAGGGGCTGCAGCTTGACCAGCCAGTCGGCCACCAGCGTGCGCGCCAGGGTGCGGCCGGTGGCCAGCGTGACGGCGGCCTCGTGGCGTCCGGCCACACCCAGCAACTCCTCACGTGCATGACCCAGATTGCGCATCGTCTGCTGGGCGTTGTCCAGCAGGCTGGCACCCGCGGCCGTGAGGGTGACCGGGCTGCTGCCCCGCTCGATCAGGGGCGTGCCGGCCCAGGCTTCCAGCGCCCTGATGCGCCGGCCAAAAGCCGGGTGGGTGACATTGCGCAGCTCCGCTGCACGGCTGAAATTGCGCGTCTGCGCCAATGCAACAAGGTCTTCCAGCCATTTGAGTTGCATGGGCCCAGCTCCTGCTTGCAGCCCGGGCTTCAGCCGCGCGCAGCCTGCAGCACGTCCCGCGTCCGGGTGGCTTCACGTCGCGCGGCCTCGGCAAAGTTGTCCCCCGAAGAGGCATAGATGATGGAGCGCGAAGAGTTCACGATGATGGGCGCGCCGGGCCGCCAGCCGGCTTTCACCGTGGCCACTGCGTCACCGCCCTGAGCGCCGACGCCGGGAATCAGCAGAGGCAGGGTGGGCGCCACAGCGCGCACGCGTTCGATCTCCGCCGGGTAAGTTGCGCCGACCACCAGGCCCAGCTGGCCGTTGAGGTTCCACGGGCCCTGCGCGAGCCGGGCCACGTGTTCGTAGAGCAATGGCTGGCCTTCGATGGATGCCAGGCGCTGGTTCTGCAAGTCGTCACCGCCGGGGTTGGAGGTACGGCACAGAAGAAACGCACCCTTGCCCTCATGCTTCAGGTAAGGCGCCACCGAGTCGAATCCCATGAAGGGCGACAGCGTCACCGCATCGGCGCCGTAACGCTCGAAGGCTTCA
>CAZIYA010000427.1:0-2988 GCA_964543355.1 uncultured Polaromonas sp. | reverse complement strand
GTGATTGATGGAACGAAAGCCGCGTGTTGCCTTGCTGATCGACGCTGACAATTCGCCCGCGTCCAAGATTGACCTGATCCTCAACGAGCTGTCCACCTTCGGCGAGACCAATATCCGCCGCGCCTACGGCAACTGGAAAAAAAGCGAGCTCAAGGGCTGGGAAGAAGCGCTGCACGAACACGCCATCCGGCCCATGCAGCAGTTCGACTACAGCAAGGGCAAAAACGCCAGCGACATGGCGATGGTGATTGACGCGCTGGAGTTGCTTTACACCGACAGGCCTGATGCTTTCGGTATTGTCTCGTCCGATGCCGATTTCACGCCGCTGGTCATGCACCTGCGCGCCAAGGGCGCCGCCGTCTATGGCTTTGGTGCACAGAAAACGCCTGAGCCTTTTGTCAACGCCTGCTCGCGCTTTTTGTACCTCGACAAGTTGCGGCCCATGGTGGCGGTGGACACGCCTGCGGGCGGCAAGGAAGAAGCCGACGCCGTGGCCGCAGCGCCCCTGCGTGCCACGCCGGCGCAGCTCAAGCAGGACGCCAAGCTGGTCATGCTGCTGCGCAATGCGGTGCAGGCCGCCGCTGATGACGAGGGCTGGGCGCGCGTTGGCGCGGTTGGCACCCAGATCGCCAACCAGGCCTCGTTCGACCATCGCAACTACGGTTATGCCACGCTGACCAAGCTGCTGGTGGCGACCCAGCTCTTCGAGATTGCCGACGAAGGCAAGTCCACCGTGATGGTGCGCGACAAGAGGCAGTCCCGGCCGGCAGTCGCCAGAAACGGATGAGCGCTGGCGCGCCGGGTTCTGCATCGCCCGTTGATTGGGACCGGCCGTGGCTGGAGCCCTGGCGTGAACCCGGCCAGCGCGTGGCGGAGGCCGTCTCGGGCGGCGTGCCATGCCATGAGGCACTGAACCGCGAAGCGGCCGTGCCGGTGCGTTTTGTGCCGCAAGACCACCTGCCGCCGGGCGAAGCCTACGAGCAGTTCATTTTTGAGACCGGCACCGTCCCGACGCGCGACAACCTGCACGACTTTTTTAACGGCCTGTGCTGGTTGCGTTTTCCGCTCACCAAGCAAAAGCTCAACCGCTTGCAGGCAGCGCAAATCGCAGCCGCGGGCGTCACTCCTTTGCGCGGGCCGGTACGTGATGCGCTGACCGTGTTCGACGAAAACGCAGCCTTTCTGTCGGCGCCGCAGCCCCTGTGGGATGCCCTCGTTGAACGCGACTGGCAGCAGCTGTTTGTCGGTTTGCGGCCGCTCTGGCAGCAAGCTCGGCTGGTGTTGTTCGGCCATGCCTTGCTGGAGAAGCTGGCTTACCCAAGAAAACCGGTCACAGCCCATATCTACCGGGCGCAACCAGCTATGAATTCAATAGCGGATCTCGACGCCTGGATGGCCGCAGACCTGAGTGCGGACAAGCTCGCCGCCAAACCCTTCACGCCGCTGCCGGTGCTCGGCGTGCCCGGCTGGTGGCCGGAAAACGAGAACTTTTCCTTTTATGATGACTCTTTCGTATTCCGGCCGCCCAGGTAAAAAACACCAAGCAAAAAATCCTGTGCCGCGGTCAGGTCCAATGGCTTGATTTGGGCCGGAACCTCCCCATTTTCCGCAGGAGTGCCTCCAGACGGCGGCACTTTGTTAACTACTGACCTCTACGGAGCATCCATGAAGCGTATTGTTTTGTTTGTCATGACCAACCTCGCCGTTGTGGTGGTGCTGGGCATTGTCGCCAGCCTGCTGGGTGTGAACCGCTACCTCACGCCGCAGGGGCTGAACCTGGGCATGCTGCTCGGTTTCGCCGCCGTGATCGGTTTTGGCGGCGCGATCATTTCGCTGCTGATCAGCAAGCCCGTGGCCAAGTGGAGCTCGGGCGTGCGGGTGATCAACGAGCCGCAGAACGCCGACGAAGCCTGGATCGTTGAAACCGTGCGCAAGCTGGCCACCACGGCCGGCATCGGCATGCCGGAAGTCGGCATTTTCGAAGGCGCGCCCAACGCCTTTGCCACGGGCGCCTTCAAGAATTCATCGCTGGTGGCTGTCTCGACCGGCCTGCTGCAGGGCATGACGCGTGAAGAGATCGAAGCCGTGCTGGGCCATGAAATTGCCCACGTGGCCAATGGCGACATGGTGACCATGACCCTGATCCAGGGTGTGATGAACACTTTTGTGGTGTTCCTGAGCCGCGTGATCGGTTATGCGGTGGACAGCTTCCTGCGCCGTGGCAGCGACAACAATTCCGGCCCAGGCATCGGTTACTGGATCACCACCATCGTGCTCGACATCGTGCTCGGTTTTGCTGCCGCCATCGTGGTGGCCTGGTTCTCGCGGCACCGCGAGTTCCGCGCCGACGCCGGCGCCGCGCAGCTGATGGGCAGGAAGCAGCCCATGATCAATGCGCTGGCCCGCCTGGGCGGCATGGTGCCAGGCCAGCTGCCCAAAGCGGTCGAAGCCATGGGTATCACCGGTAGCATGGGCAAGCTGTTTGCGACGCACCCGCCGATTGAAGAGCGTATTGCCGCGCTGCAATCGGCCCAGCCCGGCCAGGTTTAAGGCACCTCCGGACAGTAAAAAGCCGCTGCGGTTGCAGCGGCTTTTTTTGCGCGCTTCAATTTTCCGCAGAAATGCCTTCTCTTTCTCTGTCATTGCGGGCTTGACCCGCAATCCATGCCTTCATGAATGAAGGTGGTTCACGGCGCATGGGTCCCGGATCGAGTCCAGGATGACATAGTCACAGGATGCGAAGCTGCACGTGTGAGGCAGATTTAGCCGGCGATGCTCAGCGCCACCGCCTCGGCAACCTCGATGCCGTCCACGCCCGCCGACAAAATGCCGCCCGCATAACTCGCGCCTTCGCCGGCCGGGTACAGGCCCCTGACGTTCAGGCTCTGGAAATCGTCGCCGCGCGTGATGCGCAGCGGTGACGAGGTGCGGGTCTCGACACCCGTCAACACCGCGTCTTGCATCGCGAAACCGGGAATCTGTTTCTCG
>CAZIYA010000426.1:0-3004 GCA_964543355.1 uncultured Polaromonas sp. | reverse complement strand
TGTATTTGCGCTGGATCAACGCAGCAGGTGCCGGGAAAGGCATAAGCTGCAGTATCGCCACAAAGAAGCCTCAAGGCAGCCAAAAGGATCCGGCCATGTCCACTCGTTTGAAAGACTTTGCAACCGCCGTGGTGGCGGTGGTTGAACCCGAAACCCCGGCGTTGGTGGCCGCCCAGCTGATGCGCAAGCACCATATCGGCGCGCTCGTTGTCGTCGATGCGGCGGAAAAGAGCCGGCCGGTTGGCATCCTGACCGACAGGGACCTGGTGCTGGCCCTGATGGCCGAGGGGCTGGACCCCGAGGTGTTCACCGCCGGAGACATCATGTCCGTCGAGCTTGTCCAGGCGACCCCCGAGATGGATGCGATGGACGCGGTGGCACTGATGCGCAGGCACCGGCTGCGCCGGCTGGTCATCGTCGATGAGGCGGGCCGGCTGACGGGCGTCGTGACGATGGAGGACATCCTGGCGTTGTTGACACGGGAACTGGCCGACCTTGCCGCCGGGGTGATCGGTGCCAGGGACCGGGAGTTCGAGCAGCGCGCTTAGCGGGCCAGGTCTCGCCATCTCGAGGAGGGGAGCCATGATGACCGAAAAGTGGCTTGTTGTTTTTGTTGCTGGTTTTGTGGGCCTTGCCGGGCCAGTACATACCCAGACAAAGACCGGTGCCCTGCGCGGCGAACTGCTGTATTCGACACATTGCATCGGCTGTCACAACACCCAGCTTCACTGGCGCGACAGGAAGGCTGCCAACAACTGGGCCAGCCTCAAGGCCGAAGTCGAGCACTGGCAGAAAACCTCGGGACTCGGCTGGCGGGAGGAGGACGTGACCGACGTGGCGCGTTACCTCAACGCCCTGTATTACCGTTTTCCCGAGCCGCCCGCTTCGACGGCAGAAGCCGCGGCATCGGCGCCTCCCCGCTGACAGGATGCCGGCCGCGGGCCGGTCAGGCTTTTGCGGCTTCGCCTTGGGTCAATGCACGCATGTAGGCCGCCACCCCGGTTTGCACATCGGCAAAAACATGCTGGCAGCCGGCTGCGCGCAGGGCCGTCAGGTCCGCCTGGGTGTAGCTCTGGTACTTGCCGACCAGTGCGGCCGGGAAGTCGATGTAATCGACCAGGCTGCCGTGCGCGGCTTCTTCCAGGGTCAGCGGTGCGTCACCCTGCTGCTGGCGCAGGGTATTGACGACCGCCAGCGCTACATCGTTGAAGGGCTGGGCGCGGCCGGTGCCGAGGTTGAAGATGCCGGACTTCTCTGGATTGTCAAAAAACCAGAGGTTCACGGCCACGACATCATCGATGAACACGAAGTCGCGCATCTGCCCGCCCCGGCCATAACCGCCGTACTCCCCGAACAGCTTGACCTTGCCTTCGGCACGGAACTGGTTGAACTGGTGAAAGGCGACACTGGCCATGCGCCCCTTGTGCTGCTCGCGCGGGCCATAGACATTGAAGTAACGGAAGCCGGCGACCTGGGTGGCTGTGCCGGAAAAGTCGGAGCCGAGTTCACGGCGCAGCCGCTGGTCGAACAGCAGCTTGGAGTAGCCGTAGACATTGAGTGGTTTCTCGAATTCGGGCGATTCGCGGAAGGTGTCCGAGCCGCCGTAGGTGGCGGCCGACGAGGCGTAAAGCAGCCGCGTGCCCTGCTCCTGGCAGGCGGCATGAAGTTCACAGGACAGCGTGTAGTTGTTGTCCATCATGTACTTGCCGTCTGGCTCCATGGTGTCGCTGCAGGCACCTTCGTGGAAGACAGCTTCGACGTCGCCGAATGCGGATTCTGCAAACAGCTCGTAAAAATCGTCCACGTCGATGTAGTCGGCAATTTTCAGGTCGGCCAGGTTGCGGAACTTGTCGCCATCGGTCATGTCATCGACGGCAATGATGTCGTCGATGCCGCGCGCATTGAGGCCCTGGATGATGTTGGAGCCGATGAACCCGGCGGCTCCGGTAACCACGATTTTCATGACCATTCCTTTTTCAGGGTGCGGCGAACAGCTCGTCGTAGCTGACCGTCGCCGTGCCGAACTTGCCGACCACGATGCCGCCGGCCCGGTTGGCCACCGGCACGGCCTCGCGCAGGCTGAGGCCGGCCGCGGCCATGGCCGCCAGCGTGGCGATCACGGTATCGCCTGCGCCGGTCACGTCGAACACTTCGCGCGCCAGCGCCGGCACATGCAACTGGCCCTGCGCATCGAACAGCGTCATGCCTTCTTCGCTGCGGGTCAGCAGCAGGGCCTGCAGCTTCAGCGTTTCGCGCAGGTTTTGTGCCTTGGTCTGCAGGTCGGCTTCATCGCGCCAGGAGCCAATGACATGCTCGAGCTCGGCGCGGTTCGGCGTGATGGCCGTGGCGCGCTGGTAACGCGAGTAATCCGAGCCCTTGGGGTCGACCAGTACCACTTTACCTGCTGCGCGGGCCTGGTCAATCATCAGGGGGATGTGCGCCAGGCCACCTTTGCCGTAGTCCGAAAACAGCACCGTGTCGTGTTGCGGCAGGAGCTTTTCGAAAGCGGCGGTCTGTGAGGCCAGCACCTCGTTTTCCGGTGTGTTCTCAAAATCGAGCCGCAGCAACTGCTGCTGCCGGCCGATCACGCGCAGCTTGACCGTGGTCTTGAGCTGCGGGTCGCGCCCGAAGCAGGGCGTGATGCCGGAGCTGGCGACCAGTGCTTCCAGCTGGTGGCTGGCTTCGTCGTCGCCGACCACGCTGAGCAATGAGGCCTGCGCGTTCAGGGTCACGATGTTGTAGGCCACGTTGGCAGCCCCGCCCATGCGTTCCTCCTGGCGCGTGACTCGCACCACCGGCACAGGCGCTTCCGGGGAGATGCGGTCTACGGCGCCGTACCAGTAACGGTCCAGCATGGCATCGCCGACCACCAGCACACGGGCTTGAGCCAGCCGCTCCCGGGACAAAGTTGAAGTTGTTGTCATTTGTTTTCTGAGTTCTCTCTTCTACCAGTAACCGCCGCGGAACCGGCTTAGCCGGGCCGCTGGTGGTTGCCCCCTGCAAG
>CAZIYA010000425.1:0-3017 GCA_964543355.1 uncultured Polaromonas sp. | reverse complement strand
CACCATGGGCGCGTTGCCGACAAAGCGGCTCGCCTCGCGCATGACAGCGGCGGCGTCAGGCGCGGTGGCCACCATGGCGTTGCTGATGCCGGTAAGGCTGGTGATGAAGGCGGGAATGTGCACGCCCGCATTCATCAGGCTCTGGAAGCGATCCACCACGTTGCCGTTGTCGACCAGCACAATGGCCACCTCGGTGGCGCGGTCGCCCATGCCGGGCGACAGGCCGGTGGTTTCAAAGTCGATGACGGCGATGCAGCTCATGCGAAGTCACCGGGCAGCATGGCCCAGAGCGGCACGGCCTCGATGCCGTCGGCCAGCTTGTAGCGATGCAGCCCCGGGTACGCCACATACAAGCTGTCGAGCTTCAGGTCGTTCATGGCAATACGCATGCTGGGGGTCACCGCGTTCAGTCGTGTATTCATGGTGCCAAAAGACCATGAAATTCGAACATTTCATGTTGGATTTTCATGGTGTTTTTCACTGATAGAACCGCAGAGCGTCACCCGGGTGGAACTCTCGTTGCGTTGCACAGCCTGTCCCTTACGCGTCGATATCACACCGGAGAGATCAACGCAGCCGATGCCTCAGCAACTCCTGGCTCAATGCGTTCTCAAGCTGAGGGAGATCCCGTGTGACGGTATTGAACAGGGTTTCATGCTCAACCTGCTCATAGCCGTGTGCCAGTATGTTGCGCAAGCCGATCACCTGCCGCCACGGCACATTGGGCATCTGCCCACACTGCGCCGCGTCTATGCGGCTGGCCGCTTCACCAAGATTGATAAACAGTTTTTCTGTCGCCAGACAAAGCACCCGGTTCGCCAGAAACTTTTCAAGAGGCTGATCTGCGAGCAATCCGCGGAGCTCCTGAACAAACTGCAGCATATCGGCCAGATGGGCCGGCGTGCGGTCAACCGTCATTCAAAAACGGGCCGCAACTGCGGCTCAATTGCCATGCGCCGGTAGGCATTGCGAAGGATGGAAGGAAAAGCCAGGTCAATTTTTCGCCCGTCAAATGCGGCAGACAGCTCGTCCTGCATGTCCACCAGGGCAAAGCCGCTGGGAGCTTCTCCCGGAATGAACTCCACCAGCAAATCAACATCGCTCTCAGGACGCTCCTGGCCTATTGCTGCAGACCCAAACATGCTCATCTTGCGAACGTGGTAGCGCCTGCAGATCTCGGCGATCTGTGAGCGTTGGGCTGGCGCGATATTCATGCTGCAAATTATGCTCTGAGCACCCTAAACGTCAATATTTGCAGCCCGCAGCGCATTCGTCTCGATGAACTCGCGGCGCGGCTCGACTTCGTCACCCATCAGCATGGTGAACACGTGATCGGCTTCGATGGCGTCGTCGATCTGCACGCGCAGCAGGCGGCGAACGGCGGGGTCCATGGTGGTTTCCCACAGCTGGGCGGGGTTCATCTCGCCCAGGCCCTTGTAGCGCTGGCGTGCGGTGGCGGCTTCGGCCTGCGTGATCAGCCAGGCCATGGCTTCGCGGAAGGTGTCCACTTTTTCTTCCTTCTGGCGCTCGCCTTCGCCGCGCGTGACCTTGGCGCCTTCGCTCATCAGGCCCTTGAAGGTGACGGCGGCTTCCACCAGTGCCAGGTAGTCGGCGCCGTGCACGAAGTCTTGCGTGAGCACACTGCTTTTCACGTTGCCGTGGTGGCGGCGGCTGATGCGCAGAATGGGTTTGTCGGTCCGAGTGTCGAACTCGCCGGCCACTTCGGCCGTAGGCAGCTGGGCCTGCAGCGCGGCGGCTGAGCGCTCGGCATCTTCCACGGTGTCCAGGTTCAGGGCCACGCCGTCGGCAATGGCCTTGAGTGCTTCGCCGTCCATGTAGCCGCGCAGGCGGTTGATGACTGACTCGGCCAGTTGGTGCTTGCGTGCGAGCTCGGCCAGTGTGTCACCGGTCAGCAGCGTGCCTTTGCCGTTCGATGGGTCGGCGCCGGTTTGCACGGCAGCATCTTTCAGCGCGATCTTCAGCAGGAAGCTGTCGAGGGCGGCGCTGTCTTTGAGGTACTGCTCTTCCTTGCCCGACTTGACCTTGTACAGCGGCGGCTGCGCAATGTAGATGTGGCCGCGCTCGACCAGCTCGGGCATCTGGCGGTAGAAGAAGGTCAGCAGCAGGGTGCGGATGTGCGCGCCGTCAACGTCGGCGTCGGTCATGATGATGATGCGGTGGTAACGCAGCTTGGCGACGTTGAAGTCGTCATTACCCGTGGTGCCGCCGGCCTTGCCGATGCCGGTGCCCAGGGCGGTGATGAGCGTCAAAATTTCATTGCTGGTCAGCAGCTTTTCATAACGTGCTTTTTCGACGTTGAGAATCTTGCCGCGCAGCGGCAAGATAGCCTGGAATTTGCGGTCACGGCCCTGCTTGGCAGAGCCACCGGCGGAGTCACCCTCGACGATGTAGATTTCGCACATGGCCGGGTCTTTTTCCTGGCAGTCGGCCAGCTTGCCGGGCAGGCCCATGCCGTCGAGCACGCCCTTGCGGCGCGTCATGTCGCGGGCCTTGCGGGCGGCTTCTCGCGCACGCGCGGCTTCAATGATCTTGCCGACGATGATCTTCGCGTCGTTCGGGCGTTCCTGCAGGTAGTCGGCCAGCAGCTTGCTGACGATGTCTTCCACCGGGCCGCGCACCTCGCTGCTCACCAGCTTGTCTTTGGTCTGGCTGGAGAACTTGGGCTCGGGCACCTTGACGCTCAGCACGCAGGTCAGGCCTTCGCGCATGTCGTCGCCGGTGACTTCGACCTTGGCTTTTTTTGCAAGCTCGCTGTCGTCGATGTATTTGTTGATGACACGCGTCATCGCGGCGCGCAGGCCGGTCAGGTGGGTACCGCCGTCGCGCTGCGGAATGTTGTTGGTGAAACACAGCACCTGCTCGTTATAGCCGCTGTTCCACTGCATGGCCACCTCGACACCAATGTTGGTGTTCTGGTCACTCTGGCGGTCGCCCATGGCGTGGAAGACGTTGGGGTGCAGAACGGTCTTGCCCTTGTTGATGAAGTTCACAAAACC
>CAZIYA010000424.1:0-3022 GCA_964543355.1 uncultured Polaromonas sp. | reverse complement strand
CTGGTTGTACATGTTGTAGAAGGTCGTGACCTCATGCACGGCAATCGGTGCCATGCCCAGGTATTCGGCCACCAGCCTCTCGCTCTCGGCGCTGACGTAGCCCTGCTCTTCCTGGACGATCGCCAGGCAAGCCATGACGGCCGACTGCTTCTGGTCCGCGGGATATTTCACAACTTCTTTCGCGAAGCGCGCTTTGGTAACTTCAGAGATCATCGATCAATCTCTCCAAAAACAATGTCCATGGTTCCGATGATCGCCACGGCATCGGCCAACATGTGGCCGCGCGCCATTTCGTCCAGCGCAGCAAGGTGCGCAAAACCCGGCGGGCGGATCTTCAGGCGATAAGGCTTGTTGGCGCCATCGCTCACGATATAAATGCCGAACTCGCCCTTCGGGTGTTCGACGGCGGCATAGGCTTCACCCTCGGGTACATGGAAGCCTTCGGTAAAGAGCTTGAAATGATGGATCAGCTCTTCCATGTTGGACTTCATGGACTCGCGCCCCGGAGCAGCCACCTTGTGGTTGCTGGTGATCACGGGACCCGGGTTGTCGCGCAGCCAGGCCACGCACTGCTCGATGATGCGGTTGGACTGGCGCATCTCTTCGACCCGCACCAGATAGCGGTCGTAGCAGTCACCGGTCTTGCCCACGGGAATATCGAAATCCATGCGTTCGTACACCTCATAGGGCTGCTGCTTGCGCAAATCCCACGCAATGCCGGAGCCGCGCAACATGGGACCGGTCATGCCCATGGCAAGTGCGCGTTCCGGTGAGACCACACCGACACCCACCGTGCGCTGCTTCCAGATGCGGTTGTCCGTCAGCAAGGTTTCGTACTCGTCCACATAAGCCGGGAAGCGGCGCGTGAAGTCCGCGATGAAATCAAGCAATGACCCCTGGCGGTTTTCATTCATCGCCTCTATGGCCTTGGCATTCCTGATCTTGCTGACCTTGTACTGCGGCATGGTGTCAGGCAAATCGCGGTAAACGCCGCCCGGACGGAAATAGGCCGCGTGCATGCGCGCACCGGACACCGCTTCGTAGATATCAAACAAGTCTTCACGCTCGCGAAAGGTGTAGATCAGGATGGTCGAGCTGCCGCAGTCGTTGCCGTGCGAGCCCAGCCACATCAGATGATTCAGCAGGCGCGTGATTTCCGAGAACATGACACGGATGTACCGCGCGCGGAGGGGCACATCGACACCGAGCAATTTTTCGATGGCCAGACAGTAGGCATGCTCGTTGCTCATCATCGACACGTAGTCGAGGCGGTCCATGTAGGGCAGCGACTGGATGTAAGTCTTGCTCTCGGCAAGCTTTTCAGTGGCGCGATGCAGCAAGCCGATGTGCGGGTCGGCACGCTGCACCACTTCGCCGTCCAGTTCCAGGACAAGGCGCAAGACGCCATGGGCAGCGGGATGCTGGGGCCCGAAGTTGAGCGTGTAGTTTTTGATTTCAGCCATATCGGTTCTGCGTTTGACTTGTCATGCCGGATTTCATCCGGCATCCATGCGGGCGGACAACGCCACCATGGACTGCGGGCCAGACCCGCAAGGGCAAATAGCTACTGCACCCCTCCGTAATTGTCTTCACGGATCACGCGCGGCGTGATTTCGCGGGGTTCAATCGTCACCGGCTGGTAAATCACACGCTTCTGCTCGGGGTCGTAGCGCATCTCGACATGGCCGGTGGTCGGAAAATCCTTGCG
This sequence comes from uncultured Polaromonas sp., assembly GCA_964543355.1. Classification (GTDB taxonomy): domain Bacteria; phylum Pseudomonadota; class Gammaproteobacteria; order Burkholderiales; family Burkholderiaceae_C; genus Polaromonas. The sequence goes on along the minus strand of CAZIYA010000424.1, from coordinate 1,314 downwards.
GAAAGGATGGCCGATAAATCCGTAGTCGGTCAGGATGCGGCGCAAATCGTTGTGGCCCTCGAAAACGATGCCAAACAGGTCAAAGGCCTCGCGCTCGAACCAGTTGGCCGAGTTCCAGACATCGCTGACGGATGCCACCACAGGAAAATCATCATCGGCGCAGAAGACTTTCAGGCGGACACGCTGGTTCAGGCTGACAGAAAGCAGATGGGACACCACGCAAAAGCGGCGGCCATCGTAGCGGCCCTCGGCGTACTCGGAATAGTCGACGCCGCAAAGGTCCATCAGCTGCTCGAACTGGCAGCCTTTGGTGTCGCGCAGAATCAGGGCAGCAGCCTTGTAGTCGGACACATCGACAACAACGGTCACCTCACCGAGCGCCACCGTGGTGCGCTTGGCTTTGTCGCCCAGAGTAGCGGCAATGACGCCGGCGAGCTGTTCAGCAGAAGCAGGATGCAAAGGACCCATCAAGCCCTCGCAATGGTGTTGGTGCGGCGGATTTTCTGCTGCAACTGGATGATGCCGTAGATCAGGGCCTCTGCCGTGGGTGGGCAACCCGGCACATATACATCCACCGGCACGATGCGATCGCACCCGCGGACCACCGAATAGCTGTAGTGGTAGTACCCACCGCCATTGGCGCAAGAGCCCATGGAAATCACCCAGCGCGGCTCGGCCATCTGGTCGTACACCTTGCGCAGGGCCGGGCCCATCTTGTTGCACAAGGTGCCGGCCACAATCATGAGGTCACTCTGGCGCGGGCTGGCACGAAACACCTCGGCACCGAAACGGCCGATGTCGTAACGCGCAGCGGCCGAATGCATCATCTCGACAGCGCAGCAGGCCAGACCGAACGTCATGGGCCAGAGCGATCCGGTCTTGGCCCAGTTGACCACCGAGTCGTAACTCGTGGTCATGAAGCCTTCATTAAAAACACCTTCTAGTGACATACCCGTACCTTTGTGGCGACCGCTGGCGCTGCCGCTGAATCTTGGTGAGCTACTCCCAGTCCAGGGCGCCTTTTTTCCACTCGTAGGCAAAGCCCACGACCAGAATGCCGAGGAAAACCATCATGGACCAGAAACCCACCGGGCCGATTTCCTTGAGCGCGACAGCCCACGGAAACAGGAAGGCTATTTCAAGGTCAAAAAGAATGAACAGGATGGCGACCAGGTAATAGCGCACATCGAACTTCATGCGGGCATCTTCAAACGCTTCGAAGCCGCACTCATAAGGGGAATTTTTTTCGCTGTCCGGCTTGTTCGGACCGAGCAGACGCCCCAGCACCTGGGGCACCACGCCGACAGCCACGCC
>CAZIYA010000423.1:0-3023 GCA_964543355.1 uncultured Polaromonas sp. | reverse complement strand
GCGGCGGCCGGCAATGCCGAGATGGGCCGCGTGCACCGCGACGTGACAGAGCGCATCCGCGTGATCCGCCGGCTTGACTTCACCAAGCAGCCGCGTATCGACGCCACCTACGAGGAACACGCCAAGATACTCAAAGCCATCCAGCGCAAGCGCGGCGATCAGGCCGCCCTGCTGCTGCGCACCCACATCCAGACCAGCCAGGCCGAGGTGCGCAAGATCACGCTGCACCAGGTGCACCTGGCGCGCCAGCTGGGCGCGAAGGCGCGCTGAGCATTTCCCCCAAATGTATGGGTAAATAGGGACCCGACTCCTTGCAGGACCTGCGCCACATGACCTGAGTGTGCTGAACGGGTGCTCAAGGCAAAGGCGCCCGCTTGCCGGGACGGACCATCCGCTGGCGGAGGTTATGCAGCACGGTTTTACTGAGATGGAAGGGCACCAGCAGGCTCAGGCCGACGACCAGGGCGGCCAGCCAGTGAGCCGCGGCCAGCGGCGCAAACCCGAACGCCCGCGCCAGCGGCGCCGCCGTGGTGATCGCGGTCAGCGCGAGCAGGGTGCCCCCCAGCACCCAGAGGCTGACCGGCGTGAAACCGGACCACAGGCTGCGCCATTGGGTCTGGCTGGACCGGCTGGGCACGATCAGCGCGGCGTTGGCCGTCACCAGCACCACAAAGGCCGCCGTGCTGGCCATGCCGGCCGGAACGTCCTGGCCCAGTACCCAGGCATACAGGCCGACGACCACGGCCATGACCAGCCCGCCCTGGGCCAGGCTCAAGGCGACGTGCCGTCCCGACAGCAGGGGCTCGGTGGTGCGGCGCGGCGCTTGCGCCATCAAGTCAGCGCTGCCTTCTTCGGCTTCAAACACCAGTGAGCACGCTGGATCGATGACGAGTTCCAGAAAGGCAATGTGCAGCGGCGCCAGTACCAGCGGCAACCCGAACAGCACCGGCAGCAAGGCCAGCCCCACGATGGGCACATGGACGGCGAGTGTGTAGACCATGGCCTGGCGCAGGTTGGCGAAGGTGCGGCGCCCCCGGGCAATGGCCTGCACGATGGAAGAAAAATCATCCTGCAGCAGCACCAGCGCAGCGGCTTCACGCGCCACGTCTGTACCGCGCTGACCCATGGCGATGCCGATGTGGGCTGCCTTGAGCGCAGGTGCATCGTTGACGCCGTCGCCTGTCATGGCCACGACCTCACCCTGCGCCTTCAGGGCTTGCACCAGCGCCAGCTTCTGCTGTGGCTTGACGCGGGCGAAAATGTTGACCATCGCCACCCTCTGTGCCAGCGCCGGCGCATCCATGGCGGCGATGTCATCTCCGGTGAGTACCGATGTGCTTTCGATGCCGGCCTGTGCCGCGATGGACGCGGCGGTGCGCGGATGGTCGCCCGTGATCATCACCACCCGGATGCCGGCGCGCCGGCACTGTGCCATGGCCGTAGGCACCTCGGCCCGCAGCGGGTCAGCCAGACCGACCAATCCCACCCACTCGAAATCGAAGTCGTGCTGCTTGTCCGGCCAGTCGCTGCCGGTGTGGTGCCGGGCTCGGGCCACGCCCAGCACACGCAGGCCGCTGTCGGCCATGCGATCGGCCTGCGCAGCGAGCTGGTCTCGACGGGCGTCGGGCAGGTGGCACAGCGCGGCCACGGCTTCCGGCGCGCCCTTGGCGGCGACCACGTCGTTGGCAAGCGTGCTGTTGCGCCACAGGTGGCTCATGGCAAGGAGCTGGGGCGACAGTTCGTATTCACGCGCCAGTGTCCACTGCGGATGCAGGTGTTCGGTCCCCTCCAGCTGTTCACCGGCCAGCGCATGGAAGGCCCGCTCCATCGGGTCGTGCGGATCGATCTCGCTGGCCAGGACGGCGTATTCAAGCAGCTCATGAAAAACTTCGGGGAGGCCCGCCTGCGCCAGACCCCGCAAGTCCAGCGTCTGCTCGCCGACGGCCAGGACCGCCACGGCCATGCGGTTCCCGGTCAGGGTGCCGGTTTTGTCGACACACAGCACGGTGGTTTGCCCCAGGGTCTCGATGGCGTTGAGCCGCCGCGTCAGCACCTGCTGGCCGGCCAGGCGGCGCGCGGCAAGCGCCAGAAACACGATCATGATGACCGGCAGTTCCTGCGGCAAAATGCCCATGGCCAGGGTGATGCCGGCCAGTATCGCGTCCAGCCAGCCGCCGCGCAGTGCCCAGAAGAGAAGGGTCAGCGCCAGGCACAGGGTCAGGCCGATAAGGACCAGGCGGCGTGTCAGCCGCGCCACTTCTTCACGCAGGGGCGAGGCCTGCAATTCAATGGTCTGCAGCGACTGCCCGATGCGCCCCATCTCGGTCCGGCGTCCGGTGGCTGTCACGCGCATGACGCCCTGGCCCCTGACCACCAGCGTGCCGGCAAACATGCGCTCCCCGGGCAGTTGCTTGGCCACCGCTTCGGACTCGCCGGTGAGCATGGATTCGTCGCTGGCCAGCTCGTGCGCCTGCAGCAGTTCGCCGTCGGCAGGCACGCGGTCGCCCTCGGCCAGCAAAAGCACGTCTTCACGCACCACATCCCGTCCCGGGATGCGCAAAGTCTGGCCGCCGCGCAGCACCAGGGCCCGCGGGCTGGACAGGTCGCGCAGGGCCTCCAGGGCGTTGTCGGTGCGGCGCTCCTGCAACACGGTGAGGGTCATGATGATGATCACAAAACCCAACAGGATCAGCGCCTCATGGGCGTCTCCCATCGCGAGGTAGACCGCGCCGGCGCCCAGCAGCAACAGGAACATCGGCTCGCGCACCACCTCCCAGGCCATGCCCTGCAGGGTACGCCGCTGGCTTGTGCGGAGTTCGTTGGTCCCCTCGTCGCGCAGGCGCTGCGCGGCCGTGGCAGGGTCCAGGCCCGCCGGTGTTTCGGGGTTCATGCGGTGTCGCCCGCCGCTGTCAACCTGCGCCTGGCCAGTGTCATTGTGCAAGTGTAAGAAGTCGCGGCTTGGCGACCGGATTTGCAACCGGCGCTTCAACCTGCCCTAGATCAGCACCATGGTGAAGTCGGCC
>CAZIYA010000422.1:0-3029 GCA_964543355.1 uncultured Polaromonas sp. | reverse complement strand
CGCATGCCGATGCCGACGATGCTGACCTTGCAGATCTTGGCGTCGCCGGTGATTTCCTGGGCGCCCAGCTTGGGCAGGACCTTGGCCTTGAGCAGGTCCACCGCGCGGGCGTAGTCGTTGCGGTGCACGGTGAAGCTGAAGTCGGTCAGGCCGCCCTTGCTGATGTTCTGGATGATCACATCGACTTCGATGTTGGCGTCGGCCACGGCGCCCAGGATCTGGTACGCAATGCCCGGGGTGTCGGGCACGCCGAGGATGGAGATTTTGGCTTCGTCGCGGTTGAATGCGATGCCCGATACGATGGCTTGTTCCATTTGTTCGTCTTCCTCAAAACTGATCAGGGTGCCGGACTTGGCCTCTTCGTCGATGTCGATGTCCCAGGGCGTGAAGCTGGACAGCACGCGCAGGGGCACCTTGTACTTGCCCGCAAATTCGACCGAGCGGATCTGCAGCACCTTGGAGCCCATGGACGCCATTTCCAGCATCTCTTCAAAACTCACGGTGTGCAGGCGGCGCGCCTCGGGCACCACCCGCGGGTCGGTGGTGTACACGCCGTCCACGTCGGTATAAATCAGGCATTCGTGTGCCTTCATGGCGGCCGCCACAGCTACCGCCGAGGTGTCCGAACCGCCGCGGCCCAGCGTGGTGATGTTGCCGGCCTCGTCGGAGCCCTGGAAGCCGGTGATGATGACCACGCGGCCGGCGTCCAGGTCGGCACGCACACGTTTGTCGTCAATCGACTCGATGCGGGCCTTGGTGTAGGCGCTGTTGGTCTTGATGGGCACCTGCCAGCCTGCATAGCTGACGGCTTCCATGCCCTCGGACTGCAGCGCAATGGCCAGCAGCGCGCTGGAGGCCTGCTCGCCGGTGGCGGCCAGGGCGTCAAGCTCGCGGTGGTAGGCATCGTTCGCCTTGGCAGGGGCCAGTTCCTTGGCCAGGCCCAGCAGGCGGTTGGTTTCGCCGCTCATGGCACTGGGAACCACAACCATCTGGTGGCCGGCACGCGCCCATTTGGCAACGCGCTTGGCGACGTTGCGGATGCGCTCGGTCGAGCCCATCGACGTGCCGCCGTATTTATGAACGATCAATGCCATTGCAGGGTGTCAATCAGGAGTTGGTTGCGAATATTGCTTGTGGCGGCCTTCCCGTTTTCACCCCGTACAGAAGGCTTGGGCCGCCAGCAAAGCTTTCAATTATACCCAGGGCAACTACCTGGCCGACCCCGCGAATACCTGTGCCGGCCGGGGTCACGGCGCTGTGCCAGACGGTGTCCGCACACGCGCCCGCTATGCGGCTACGCGGCGTAGTGCAAGTGGTCCCCGACGCGTGTCACATGACCCGACGCCACCTTCAGGTGAATCTGGTGGCCGCGCGTGGTGCAGGCGGCCACCTGCACCAGCAATTGCTCCAGCTGCGCGGCGCTGGGTGTGGCCTGGTGCGCATCGAGCAACCAGTGGCGCAGTACATTGGCCTGCCGTGGAGAAGACAGGAGTTGCAGGGCCCTGATCTCCGGCGGACTGCCCAGGCGCTGAAGGTCCTCGCGTGCCACTTCCAGCAGCAGCGCCTGCGCCTGCGCGGCGTGCCGGGCACTGCGTGCAAAGGTGTCGCGAAACTGCGGAAAAGTCTCTGCCAGGGCCGGCATCAGGCGCGCGCGGATGCGGTTGCGCGTGAAACGTTCGTCGGTGTTGGTGGGGTCTTCGATGAAGGCGGCGCCGCGCCGCGCCAGCCAGGCCCGAATCTCGGGTGCCGGCACCTGCAGCAGGGGGCGGTGGTAGTCCAGGTCGCCGCGTTGCCAGCTGGCGGGCATGGCGCTCAGGCCGGGCAGGCCGGCGCCGCGGCTCAGCGCCAGCAGCAGGGTCTCGACCTGGTCGTCGGCGTGCTGCGCAAGCGCTATGCTTTTGATAGCTGGTTGCGCCCATTCCTCATGGGCCAGAGCCCGAAAAGCCTCATAACGCGCATTGCGGGCAGCATCTTCCGGGCTTTCGCCCGGGGCATGCCCGGCCATGACGCGACTCACACGCAAGGGCACCTGCAGCTGCGCACAGACTGCTTCGCAATGGCTGGCAAAATCATCGGCCGCGGCCTGGAGCCCGTGGTGCACATGCAGCGCCCTCACCTGCCCCGGCCACTTGTCGGCGCAGGCCAGCAGCAAGGCTGTGGAATCGGCACCGCCGCTGTAAGCCACGGCCAGAGGCAATTGCGGAGAAAAGACGCGCAGGGCGTCGTCCACGGTGGTGCTCATTTCACGTCAGCCACCGCAAGGCGGGGCTAGGCTATTTGGCGTCGGCCTTGGTGTCGGTGTAGCGGCCATAACTTTGCAGGCGCTCGTAGCGGCGGTCCAGCAGTTCCTTGACCTTGAGGTCGCTGACCTGCCGGAAGGCATCGTTAAGTGCCCGCTTGAGGAAAGCCGCCATCTGCTTGTGGTCGCGGTGCGCGCCGCCCACGGGTTCGTTGACGATCTTGTCGATCACACCCAGTGCCTTCAGGCGGTGCGCGGTGATGCCCAGGGCCTCGGCGGCTTCCTCGGCCTTGTCGGATGTTTTCCAGAGGATGGAAGCGCAACCTTCCGGGCTGATCACGGAGTAGATGGAGTACTGCAGCATCACGACCTGGTCGGCCACCGAGATGGCCAGCGCGCCGCCGGAGCCGCCTTCGCCGATGATGGTGGTGATGATGGGCACCTCGAGCTGTGCCATTTCAAAAATATTGCGTCCAATGGCTTCGGACTGGCCGCGTTCCTCGGCGTCGATGCCGGGGTAGGCGCCCGGTGTGTCGACAAAGGTGAACACCGGCAGCTTGAACTTCTCGGCGGTTTTCATCAGGCGCAGCGCCTTGCGATAACCCTCGGGCTTGCTCATCCCGAAATTGCGCAGGCCGCGCTCTTTCGTGTCGCGCCCTTTCTGGTGGCCCAGCACCATGCAGGCCGTGCCATTGAAGCGGGCCAGGCCGCCCACGATGCTCAGGTCATCGGCGAAATGCCGGTCACCATGCAACTCGACAAAATCGGTGAACAGCTCGTTGACATAGTC
>CAZIYA010000421.1:0-3038 GCA_964543355.1 uncultured Polaromonas sp. | reverse complement strand
TACACCTTGAGTTTCTTGATCATGGCGTAACCGAGCGGGCCCTTGGGCAGCATGCCCTTGACGGCCTTTTCCAGCGCGCGGCCGGGATGCTTGGCTTGCATGTCGCGGAAGTTGGTGGCACTGATGCCGCCCGGGAAACCCGAGTGGCGGTAGTACACCTTGTCCATGTTCTTCGTGCCCGTCACGCGGAGCTGGGCAGCATTGATGATGACGATGAAGTCACCGGTATCGACGTGAGGCGTGTAAATGGCCTTGTGTTTGCCGCGCAAACGGAGAGCAACTTCGCTGGCTACTCGTCCGAGGACCTTGTCGGTCGCGTCAATCACAAACCACTCATGCACCACGTCAGCGGGTTTTGCGCTGAAAGTTGTCATGGTTTACTTTTAAAAGTTGGTTTGAGCAGCCCTTTTCCACGGTCGGTGTTTCTCTGATGGAAACCTCTTAGGTGGGGTTCAAGCTTCGCCGCGGGGCCAGCCAATCGCTGCGAAGCCCTCGATTATACAAAATCGGCGAGCCTGAGCGGGGATTTCCTCTGCCAGCCTTCCCGACCGGCAGCTTGACGGGCCGCTTCTGGCCGTTTTTAGCTACAAACCGTCCGGGCGACGGCTGTTTTGGAGACGTGCGTTGTTTTCAACACACACGCCCAGCCCGGCCATCTCCGGCTTCTGGCATTGGCGAAAGAGACACATGGGCCGGGTCAGAAAGTTGCTGTCGGCACACAAGGCCAACGGATCGGGCGAGGCGGCGCCCGGCACATTCACACGCGCAGGCACCGCGGCAACAGCTACCGGCACCGGAGCCTGCGCAGCCAGGCTGGCTGCATCGGCTTGTGGCGCCGTTTTCTTGGGGGAAACACGTTTGGGTGTCAAGGCAGTCCGCCCCTCCGGCGTGGAAGGCAATGAGGCCACCTCTGTGCCCGGCCGTTCGGTCGCCGTCGAGACCGGGACGGGCACCGGAAGCACCGCCTGGGACGGATCGGCTGGCGGCGCCGTGTTCACAGCAGGGGGCGCGCTGATGGTAGAAGGGGACGCCTGGCCCGCAAGCCGCGCTTCCGGTACCCGGCTACCCCGTCCCAGCAGCAAACCCAGCACAAGGGCGGCGGCAGCCACACCCAGCACGCCGGCGCCAAGGCGCCATGACCGGCCATAAGTCCGGGCCACCGGCGGCGCTGTCAACGCGGCGGGCACAGATTCAGACGGAGATGCAGGTACAGGTGTGGCTACGGATGCAGGCGGACGCCGGACCGCCGTATCGCGCCGCCTGGGTGCCACAAAAGGCTGGGTCGGATCGTCACCGGTTTTCGCAGCTGGAGGCTGCGAAAGCATGGGCTCCACCTTGACCTCGGCCTGCGATACAGACAGGCCAGGCGGCGCCCAGATCGGGCCCAGTTCGGCCCGCCAGTCGAAGCGGGACATCCCATTGGGCGTCTCCAGCGCCATCGCCTGCACCAGAGCGGCCACGGTTTGCGGCCTGTCCTTGGCGTCAATCGACAAGGACTGCCCTATCGCCTGGACAAAGGCTGGCGAATAACCCAGGCCAAACTGCTCCTGCACGGTGCGTGCCACGCGGGAAAACGGCGGCAAGCGATCGCGCACGGCACGGAAAGTTGCCGGCAGCGGCGGCTTGTTGCACAGCAGGCCGTGCACCACAGCGGCCAGCGCATACAGGTCGGTCCACGGGCCCTGACGCATGTCGGGCGCACCGGCGTGCTGCTCCAGCGGCGCATAACTCAGCTTGAAGGCGTCGGTGAGGTCCTGCGTCTTGCCGCCCATGGCATGGCGCGCCGCGCCCAGGTCCAGCAGCACCGGCGGGCCGACGTCCTGCAGGAAGATGTTGTCGGGCGAGACATCCCGGTGCACCGCGCGTCCCTGGTGCAGGGTTTTGAGTGCGCCCAGCACCGCCCACAGGACCTTGCGCAGCCAGGCTTCGGTCGGAGGGCTGCGCATCTGGCTGCGCGCCGCCTGCAGCGTGATGCCACGGTAAAAAGGCATCACCATGTAGGCAGTCTGCTGCGCCTCCCAGTAACGGAAAACCTTGACGAGCGAGGGATGGTCGAACTGCGCCAGCAAGCGCGCTTCGGCCACAAAGGACTGCAGCCCGGCCTGGAAAGCCGCCTTGTCGGCCGGATCGCGAACAGTCACCGCGCCTTCCGCACCACGGCAGGCAAGCGCCGCCGGCATGAACTCCTTGATGGCCACCTGCCGCTGCAGCGAATGGTCAAACGCCTGGTAAACCATGCCAAAACCACCGACGCCCAGCAAACCCAGCAGTTCGAATTCGGCCAGGCGTGTCCCTGCCGGCAAGGCATCCACATGCGTGATCAGCGAAACAGGGGTTGGACTGTGGGAAACGGTCATGAACAAGCGGCAAAAAGCAAGGTCGGCCTGCAATTAGGCATGGCGGCCCGTTCGGCGTCAAGACGCCCGGGCCGCCAGAACAGCGCGTCCGTCGGGATTGTGTTGCTGATTGCAAGCGCCGGCAAAGGCCTGAAAGGCGGCGACCGTTAACATAGCGGCATGTTCAGTTATCGCCACGCCTTCCATGCCGGCAACCATGCCGACGTGCTCAAGCACACCACGCTGATCGCGTTGATGAAGTATTTGACCCAGAAAGACACGGCGCTGACCGTGATCGACACGCACGCCGGTGCCGGGCTGTATCGCCTGGACGGGGACTACACCGAAACCAGCGGCGAAGCGCAGGAAGGCGTGTTTCGCCTGTTTTCTGCATCAAATATGCCCGCAGCCCCCATTGCGACAGCGTCAACAGCTATAAAAAAGGTAGCGCCTCCAAAAGCCCCGGGAGCCGCCAAAACGGCAGAAGAGGCCCTGGCGCCTGCGCTGCAGGACTACGCCGACCTGTTGCGCGGACTGAACCCGCAGTTCGCCGAAAGCGGCGACCCGGCGCACCTGAAGATTTATCCGGGCTCGCCCTTTATCGAACAGCAGTTCCTCAGCGGCCGCGACAAGCTCAAGCTGTTCGAGCTGCACCCGACCGATTTCAAGTCGCTGACCGGCAACATCGAACAGCTGGGCGCG
>CAZIYA010000420.1:0-3053 GCA_964543355.1 uncultured Polaromonas sp. | reverse complement strand
ATGCTCGGCTTCGGGGGGGTTGTAGCCGAACACGGTGGCGCCTGCGGCCACGCCGGAGGTGACGCCGGTGACGGTGTCTTCCACCACCGCGCAGCGCTTCGGGTCTACGCCAAGCGCCGCGGCTGCGGCCAGGTACACATCGGGCGCGGGCTTGGAGCGCGGCAGCTCGTGGCCGCTGAAGATGCGGCCCCTGAAATAAGGCATGAGCCCGCACTTTTCCAGCTGCAGCTCGACCTTGAAGCGGTCGGCGCCGGAGCCGCAGGCAATGCGGCCGTCGTACAGCTGGTGAATCAGTGCCACCGCTTCCACCGCGCCGCGAATCGGCAGCAGGCCCTCGACCAGCGCCTCGTTGCGCCGGCCGCGAAACTCGTCCAGCCACTGCGTTGTCAACGGGCGCCCGGTGTTCGCCTCGATGATGGCGATTTCGTCCTTGACGGCCTTGCCGATGAACAGGCGCATGCACTCGGCGGAGCTGAGCTTCCAGCCGGCTTCTTCCAGCATGTCGCGCAACACGCCATTGGTGAGGGGCTCGCTGTCGACCAGCACGCCATCACAGTCGAACAACACGGCATCGAATTTCAGGGTCATGATTTATGCTATTGATTCAGGAGCTGGTGGCGCATGTGGGATAAGGGCCAGAGGCCCTTTTCATGCTCAAACCTGCAGTTGCAGGAAGCGCACGGCAGATGCCATGGTACCAACGCCGGGCCGCAGCCGGGCCGCAGCCGGCTCATTCCAGCTGGCCCGGTGTGCTGCCGAAGCGGCGCACGGGGATGGAGTCGCCGCCGACTTCGGGAGGATGCAGGAAACGGATCGCGCGGTAGGTGTTGCCGTCGTCCGCCATCAGGGCCTGCAGCGCCGCGTCGAGTGCGGCAAAATCTTCCGCGGCGCTGCGGCGGCTGCCCACCGCCACGGTGAAGCGCAGCGCCATGGAGGCGGGGTCGTCGGCATCACGCATCAGGCCCAGGGCCACCAGCCGGGACAGGCGGGCCTTGAGCGACTCGCCGGGTGTCACGCCCTCCATCACGATGCCCAGCATGTTGCGGCCCAGCCGGCCCACGGTGTCGAATTCGCGCGTGATGGTGCGTACCAGCCGTACACTGCGGGCCAGCAGCTCTTCGGTTTCGACGGTGTTCAGGCCGTCCGGGTCGGCCGGCTCCACGGTCACGTAGATGATGGCCAGGTCGCGCCCCAGCCCGGGCGCAGCGTGCCAGATGCGGGCGGCACGCTCGCGAAAGGTCTTGCGGTTCAGGAAGCCGGTGAGCGGATCGTGCCCTTTGGCCGCCTGCTCGCGCACGGTGTCTGCGTGGCGCAGACGGCTCCAGGCGTTGATGCACAGCATCATGACCACGCCCTCCACCATGGCGCCGGCGACCGGGGTTTCATTGGGCAACCAGGGCGCGCTGATCAGCCCCGTGCTTTCGGCCAGCGCCAGGGCCACGCAGGCCAGGTAGGGCACGTACACCAGCAGCCAGTAGCCGCCGAAGGCCACGCCACGCCGCCAGGCACGCCAGGCGCAGGTGATGGTGAAGGCAAAAACGCTCAGGGTGATGACATGAAACATCGGCACCATGCGCTCGTACTGGTCGACGAAGGGGCTGGCCGTCAGGTACACGAGACACAGCACGATCAGCACGCGCGCGATGCGGTGAAAGCTGCGTCCCTGCAGCCCGCCGAAGATGGACCGGGTGAACTGGAGGTTGAAGGCCAGCGCGCCCATCACCGCCATCACAATGGCGTGGCTGGCAAAGGTGGTGGCATGGGGCCACAGGTAGCGCTGGGCCACGCCGGTGTAGCACAGGGTGGCCGTGACGGTCAGCAGGAGGTAGCCGGCGTACCAGGCATAGGTGCGGTCACGGTAGGCCAGCGCCATCTGGGCGCAGAAGAGCACCAGCGTGGCGATCACCCCCAGCTGCAGGCCCACCCACAACATCTGCACAACATCGCGCCGGGACGCTTCCGCCGCATTGACCAGCACCGGGCGCAGGTTGACGGGCAGGCGGTGCACCACACGCACGAAAATGTCCTGCGCGTCCGCGCCGGGAACCGGCAGCGGAAAACGTGGCCGCAGCGAATCGGCGGGCCACTGCACATGCGCCACAAAATCACCGGCCACTGCCATGCGCCACGCACCGCCGGCATCGCGCTGGAAGAACTCATACCGATCCACGATCACGGTGGGGAATTCCAGCTGCCACCCGGCGCCATCGATCACGCCACCTGGCGGCAGGGTCATGCGCAGCCAGAGCGGTGAGGCCGCACTCACGATATAGCGCTTGCTGCTCACCAGCGGCCTGAACAGTGCGGCCTCCATGGCCGCGACCTGCTCAACGGTGGCGCTTGCGGGCAAGCCTTCGAGCACCTGCAGCGGGGCCGCATAAGCCGCCGGGCTGCCGGCATGCGCGTTCGGCGTATTGGCGGCGGCAGCACGCGGCGAATTCAGGCCGAGCAGAAACACCAGCCCCAACACACCGGCCCAAAGCAGCGGCTGACACTGCCGCCACGAAGCCGCACGGGCAGCGTGCGGTTCGGTCATGAAATCCATTTTCTACCTGGAGTGCTATTAATAAAGGAGCAATCAGCGCCCGTCAAACAAGGGCTGAAAGCATCTTTTATATCTCATCCGAGGTGGTCACCGTCTACGTAGTACCAACGGCCTACCTCGCGGACGAAGTGGCTGCGCTCGTGCAGACGCAGGGCGGGGCTGCCTGCGCTTTTCTGGCGGGCGACGAATTCAACTTCGGCATGCGTGGTGTCCAGCAGGTGATGCTGGCGCACTTCGAGGCCCAGCCATTTGACGCCCGGGTCAAACGAGATGTCTGAGGGACGCCGGCTGGTGTGCCAGGTGGCGAGCAGGTAGCTGGCGCGCGCCAGCACAAACGCGCTGTAGCGCGAACGCATGAGGGACTCGGCGTCGGGCGCCGGCATGGTCGCAAAATTTTCGATGAAGCGGCCGCAGCAGGCGGTGTAAGCCAGCGGCCGGCCGCGCGCATCGGCCCGGCCGCAGGGGCAGGCAGCCACCGTCAGCCCCTAGTACTGCAACCCGAAAATAT
>CAZIYA010000419.1:0-3069 GCA_964543355.1 uncultured Polaromonas sp. | reverse complement strand
AGCGCGCCCAGCCGGGAGGTTACGCGGCCTTTCTCGACACCGGCGATGAGCAGTTGCTCTCGGTGTCGCCTGAACTCTTTTTCGATTGGCGCGCCGGCCGCATCCTGACGCGGCCCATGAAAGGCACGGCGCCGCGTGGCGCCACACCCGCCGAAGACGCGGCACTCGCGCAGGCCCTGCGGTCTTCTCCCAAGGAACGCGCGGAAAACGTGATGATCGTGGACCTGCAGCGCAACGACCTGTCGCGCATCGCCGAGCCGTTCAGCGTGCAGGTGCCGCGCCTGTTCCACACCGAGGCCCTGCCCACCGTGTGGCAGATGAGTTCGGACGTGCAGGCGCGCACACGCGCCGGCTGTTCACTGGCCGAGGTGTTCGCGGCGCTGTTCCCCTGCGGCTCAGTCACCGGGGCACCCAAGGTCAGCGCCATGCAGATGATTCGCACGCTGGAGCCCGAGCCGCGTGGTGTTTATTGCGGCGCTTTCGGCGTGGTGTATCCGGGTGAAAACGGAATATGCGCCATGTTCAACGTGCCCATTCGCACCGTGACTTTGCGCGGCAGCGCGGCAACCTGCGGCATCGGCAGCGGCATCACCTCGGGAGCTTTGGCCGATGCAGAATGGCAGGAGTGGCGCCACAAGCGCGCCTTTGTGGAGCGCGCGAGCATGCCGTTTGAATTACTGGAAACCCTGGCACTGGAGGACGGCCAGCTGCGCGATGCGCCGGCGCATCTGGCGCGCATGGAGGCGGCAGCGGCCCACTTCGGCTATCCCTGGTCGCAGCAGCTGGTGCGGCAGTGTCTGCAGCAACTGGTGCAAACCCACGCGAAGGGCATCTGGCGCGTGCGATTGCTGCTGGACGCCCGGGGGCAGGCGCGAGCCGAGGCGTTTGTACTGCCGCCATCGCCGCAGCGCGTTCGTCTGCAACTGGCCGATCGCGCCATTGAAGATGCACACGGCGAGTTCGTGCGCTTCAAGACCACGCGGCGCGCCCACTACGACGCCTTCACGCCGGTGGAAGAAGGCACTTTCGACACGCTGCTGTGGAATGCTGAAGGTGAAATCACCGAATGCACACGCGGCAATATTGCGCTATTGCTCGATGGCCGCTGGCTGACCCCGCCGCTGCACTGCGGCCTGCTGGGCGGTATAGGCCGTGCCCAGGCACTGCAAGCCGGCCGGCTCAGCGAAGGCGTGGTGCGCCAGGAAGACCTGCCGCGTGTGCAGGCCACGGCCTTTGTGAACAGCCTGCGCGGCTGGCTGGATGCGGACCTGGACCCTGGCGGCCTCAGGCCCCGGGCGGCACCAGTACCGTAGGCACGGCCACCGCGTCGGTCTGCGGGTAGTCGCGGCTGAAGTGCAGGCCGCGGCTTTCGTGGCGTGATTGCGCCGAACGCACGATCAGCTCGGCCACCTGCACCAGGTTGCGCAACTCCAGCAGATCCCGCGTGACGCGGAAGTGGGCGTAAAACTCGTCAATTTCCGACTGCAGCAGTGCGATGCGGTGCGCGGCGCGCTCCAGCCGTTTGTTGGTGCGGACTATGCCCACGTAATTCCACATCAGCCGGCGCAGCTCGTCCCAGTTGTGGGCAATCACCACCTGCTCGTCGGCATCGGTCACCTGGCTCTCGTCCCAGGCCGGGAGCGAAACCTGTGAATCATTTTGGCCTTCCGCCCTTGTGTACTGGGCGTGAACAGCTTCCGATTTGATAGCACTTGCTACTTCCTGTGCAAACACCACACACTCCACCAGCGAGTTGCTGGCCAGCCGGTTGGCGCCGTGCAGGCCGGTGCAGGCGGTTTCACCCGCGGCGTAAAGGTGGGCGATGTCGGTGCGTCCGGCCAGGTCGGTCAGCACGCCGCCGCAGGTGTAGTGGGCCGCCGGCACCACGGGAATCGGCTGGCGCGCGATGTCGATGCCGAGCGACAGGCAGCGTGCGTGGATGGTCGGAAAGTGTTCCCGCACAAAAGCTTCGCCCTTGTGCGAGATGTCCAGGTAGACGCAGTCCACACCGTGTTTTTTCATCTCGAAATCAATCGCGCGCGCCACCACATCGCGCGGCGCCAGCTCGGCACGTTCGTCGTGTTCCGGCATGAAGCGGGCACCGCCTGCCGATTCCGGCAGGCGCAGGATGCCGCCTTCGCCGCGCACCGCCTCGCTGATCAGGAAGGACTTGGCCTCGGGGTGGTACAGGCAGGTGGGGTGGAACTGGATGAACTCCATGTTGCCGATGCGGCAGCCGGCGCGCCAGGCGGCGGCGATGCCGTCACCGGTGGCGGTGTCGGGGTTGCTGGTGTAGAGGTAGACCTTGCCGGCGCCGCCGGTGGCCAGCAGGGTGTGGCGCGCGGCAAAGGTGCGGACGATGCCGCTTCCCGTGCCGGCCGTGTGGTCGTCGCGGCTGTCCAGCGCATACAGGCCGACGCAGCGCGGCCGGCCGGTGGCGCTGTCGTTCTGGATGATCAGGTCGACCAGCGTGGTCTGTTCAAACACGTCGATCGCCGGATGCGCGCGCACTGCGGCAATCAGGCTTTCCTGCACGACAGCGCCTGTGGCGTCGGTCGCATGCACGATGCGCCTGTGGCTGTGACCGCCTTCGCGCGTGAGGTGCAACGCCGATGCGGCACCGGGCTCCTGCGTGAAAGCCACGCCCTGGGCCTGCAGCCAGGCAATCGCCGCCGGTGCGCCTTCGACCACCTGCGTCGTGGCCGCCGCGTCGGACAGCCAGGCGCCAGCGACCTGCGTATCTGCGATGTGGGCTGCAAAACTGTCGCCGTCCTCGCCGCGCTCCAGCACGGCTGCAATGCCGCCCTGGGCCCAGCCACTGGCGCCGTCGGCCAGCGCACCTTTGGTCAGGACGGCAATGCGAAACGGCGCGCCGCCAGCCGGTTCTGCTTCAGGGCCTTCCAGCAGCTTGAGCGCCGTGCTGAGCCCGGCCAGGCCGCTGCCGACGATGACGGCGTCGTAGCTGTAAGCGCCTGACGGCGTTGGGCTCGCGTGCGCCATGCGGGGGGGGGAGATCAGGCTGGCGTGTAAGCCAGGCGCACGTAAATCGGCGCGGAGGCCTCGGCCTGG
>CAZIYA010000418.1:0-3076 GCA_964543355.1 uncultured Polaromonas sp. | reverse complement strand
GTTGCAGAAGTTGCGGTAGCCCTCGCAGCGTTTGCTGTCAAAGTTGATGCTGCGGCCCAGGCTGGCCAGCGAGGCAAAGGTAAACCGCAGTGCGTCGGCGCCGTAGGCTGGAATACCCGCCGGAAATTCCTTTTCGGTGTTCTTGCGCACTTGCGGCGCTGTTTCCGGTTTGCGCAGGCCTTGCGAGCGCTTGTCGAGCAGCGGCGCCAGTTCAATACCATCGATCAGGTCCACCGGGTCCAGCACGTTGCCTTCGGACTTGCTCATTTTTTTGCCCTGCGCATCTTTCACCAGGCCGTGGATGTAGACATGGTGGAAGGGCACCTGGCCAGTGAAATGCGTGGTCATCATGATCATCCGCGCGACCCAGAAGAAGATGATGTCGTAGCCCGTGACGAGCACGCTGGACGGCAAAAAGAGATCCAGCTCTTTCGTCTTCTCGGGCCAGCCCAGTGAGGAGAAGGGCACGAGCGCTGACGAGTACCAGGTATCGAGCACGTCTTCGTCACGGCGCAGGGTTTTGCCCGGAGCCTGTGCTTGTGCTGCAGCTTCGTTTTCCGCGACGTACACCTTGCCGTCTTCGTCGTACCAGGCCGGAATCTGGTGGCCCCACCAGAGCTGGCGCGAGATGCACCAGTCCTGGATGTTGCCCATCCACTGGTTGTAGGTGTTGACCCATTGTTCCGGCACAAACTTCACCGCGCCGCTTTCCACCGCGTCAATGGCTTTTTGTGCAATGGACTTGCCTGTCGGGTCCTGGTCGCTGACCTTGGTCATCGCAACAAACCACTGGTCGGTCAGCATGGGCTCGATCACCTGGCCGGTGCGGGCGCAACGCGGCACCATGAGTTTGTGTTTCTTGACTTCGACCAGGAAGCCCTGCGCTTCAAGGTCGGCCACCACAGCCTTGCGCGCCACGAAGCGGTCCATGCCGCGATACTTTTCAGGTGCGTTGTCGTTGATGGCAGCATCAAGCGTCAGCACGCCAATCATGGGCAATTGATGGCGCTGGCCGACCGCATAGTCATTGGTGTCATGCGCCGGCGTGACCTTGACGACGCCGGTACCGAAGGCCTTGTCCACATAATCGTCGGCGATGACCGGGATGTCGCGGTTGCACAGCGGCAGCTTCACGAACTTGCCGATCAGGTGCTTGTAGCGTTCATCTTCCGGATGCACCATCACCGCCACGTCGCCCAGCATGGTTTCAGGACGCGTTGTGGCGACTGTCAGCGAACCGGTGCCGTCAACCAAGGGGTAAGAGATGTGCCAGAGGAAACCGTCTTCCTCTTCGCTTTCAACTTCCAGGTCCGACACGGCGGATTTGAGGATGGGGTCCCAGTTGACCAGGCGCTTGCCGCGGTAGATCAGGCCTTGTTCATACAGCTGCACAAAGGTCGAGGTGACCACTTTGGACATCTTCGGGTCCATCGTGAAGTACTCATGTTTCCAGGCCACCGAGTCGCCCATGCGGCGCATCTGGCGCGTGATGGTGGTGCCTGATTCTTCCTTCCACTCCCACACCTTCTCGGCAAACTTTTCGCGGCCCAGATCATGCCGGCTTTTGCCCTCGCCCTGCAGCTTGCGCTCCACGACGATCTGCGTCGCGATGCCGGCGTGGTCGGTGCCGGGTACCCACAGGGTGTTGTGGCCGCGCATGCGGTGGTAACGCGTCAGCGAGTCCATGATGGTCTGGTTGAAGGCGTGGCCCATGTGCAGGGTGCCGGTCACATTGGGAGGCGGCAGCTGGATGGAAAAAGAAGGTTTGGCGGCGTCCAGCGTCGGCTCGTACAGGCCGCTGGCTTCCCATAGCGGCGCCCACTGGCGCTCGATGGCTGCGGGCTCGAACGATTTGGCCAGGCTGTCCAGCCCCGGCGTGGGAACGGTCACCCGTGCGCTCGGGGTGTCGGCGGCAGGGGCTGCGGGCGTGGGCTTGGCGGAATCAGTCATGGGGCAATGAAAAACGGCATCGCTCGGATGCCGCCTTGGGTTGGAGGAACTCCCCCGATTTTATTCGACTGGCCTGCCGGGCGCCCCAAACCGGTCAGGCGGACTCGGCTTGCCGGGCCGCAGCAACGCAGGCCTGCAGCAACTGCGTGTCGCCCAGCTGGTTGGCCAGGATCAGGATCAGCCGTGCGTTAAGCAGCTCGGACTGCTCGCGGCTCAGCCCCTGGTGCGCATCGAGCAGGCATTCGTAGAACGCATCCGCGTCCTGGAAGTTGGGGTTGGTTTTGATGGCGGCTTCGGTTTTCATGGGATGTCTTTCCGGATTCAGCGCAGGCCGAGGGTTTTTTCAACGGCGGCGACCAATTGG
Source organism: uncultured Polaromonas sp. (assembly GCA_964543355.1). Lineage (GTDB taxonomy): Bacteria > Pseudomonadota > Gammaproteobacteria > Burkholderiales > Burkholderiaceae_C > Polaromonas. The sequence continues at coordinate 762 of CAZIYA010000418.1, read as the reverse complement.
CCATCCACGGCCTCGCCGGTGGCTGCCAGGTAGCCGTCCGGCCGCAGCAAGGCCCAGGCATGGCCAAAAACATGGCAGGCACCCTGCAGGTGTCCACTGCCGCGGGCGTTGACGTCGTGCAGGTGCTCCGCCGCCTGCGCCCGGTCGTCCGGGGCCAGAACCTGCACACTGCGCACAGGCGCGTGCTCGCCGAGCCGCTGCAGACGTTCCAGGCCGGTGGCCGTGAGCTCCCCGAACACCAGCACCAACAGGTCGCCATCGGCCCACTGCAGCAGGTCGTTGACCGAACCCTGGTCGCCATTGGCCCAGCGAAAAGCCACGTTCTGCACCGATTGCCCGCCCGTGCCTTCGCAGATCCGGGATTTTGTATAGGTGTTGGCCACCGCCATCCGGCCCGTGTTGACCAGTGCGCGAGCGAACGGGTACTGTTTGGCCAGGCCAATGGCGGCGGTGCGAAAACAGCGTTCCACCCCGTCGGCGGGCCGCAGGAAGCGTGCGGTGCGGTTGGTCACCTGCACGTTCTGCTGCGCGGCTTCCAGGCGTTCTGCGTTGTAGCTTTCCAGCAGCGTGGGGCTGGCCCGGCCGCGCAGCACGGCGGCCAGCTTCCAGGCCAGGTTGTCGGCATCGGCCACGCCGGTATTGCCGCCGCGCGCGCCGAAAGGGCTGACTATTTTTGCCGTGTCACCCATGAAAAACACGCGGCCCAGGCGCAGCTTGTCCAGGCAGCGGCTGCGGTAGGCGTAGGGGCCGACCCAGACGATC
>CAZIYA010000417.1:0-3085 GCA_964543355.1 uncultured Polaromonas sp. | reverse complement strand
AGGTTCAGCACCGCGTCCTGCATGGGCGCAAGCACCTTCTGGCCACGGCCCGTGGTGTTGCGCTGGTACAGCGCCGCGACGATGCCCAGCGCCAGGTGCAGGCCGGTGCCGCTGTCGCCGATCTGCGCGCCGGTGACCAGTGGCGGGCCGTCCTCGAAGCCGGTGGTGGAAGCGGCGCCGCCAGCGCACTGCGCCACGTTCTCGTACACCTTCAGGTCTTCATACGGGCCGGGGCCGAAGCCCTTGACCGAAGCGACGATCATCCGCGGATTGATCGCGTGAATGTGCTCCCAGGTCATGCCCATGCGGTCCAGCGCGCCGGGGGCGAAGTTCTCCACCATCACGTCGCAGGTCTTGATCAGCTCGTCCAGGACTTCCTTGCCCTTGGGTTTTTTCATGTCCAGCGTGATCGAGCGTTTGTTGTGGTTCAGCATCGTGAAATACAGGCTGTCCGCGCCGGGGATGTCGGCCAGCTGCGCGCGCGTCGCGTCGCCTTCACCGGCGCGTTCCACCTTGATGACATCGGCGCCGAACCAGGCCAGCAATTGGGTGCACGTGGGCCCCGACTGGACGTGGGTGAAGTCAAGGATGCGAACGCCGTCTAACGCTTTGCTCATGAAAATTCCTGCTGGGAGTTGAAAAATGGGTTATTCATCCATGGTTGCGGCCATGGGGCCGGCCCTCCGGCCGGTTCAACCCCTATATTAATCACCGTACCCCGGTCTTGCCCTGCCGCCCCCGGTCAGGGAGCGCTGGCCTGAGGGGCAAGCTGGCTTTCCAGCTCCATCAGGCGTTTGCGCAGGTTCCGGTCCTCTGCGAAACGGGTGGTTTCATCGCGGATCACCGCAACGATGGCCGAGACCTTTTTGTCCGGCGTATAAAGCAGGGCCACGGTGAAGGCGATGGACAGGCCGTGCCCGTCCTTGTGTACGGCCGGCACGCGCAGCACGTCGTTGCCGTACTTCGTCTGCCCCGTGGCCATGGTTTTCTGGTAGCCGTTCCAGTGGCGCTGCTGCTGGCGCTGCGGGATGATGATGTCGAGCGACTGGCCCAGTGCTTCCTTTTCAGTGAAACCGAACATGCGCTGCGCAGCCGGGTTCCACAAGGTGATGGCACCGCTGGCGTCGGATGCCACGATGGCATCGCCAACGGCCTCGACGAGCTGTTTGAAATCGATGGTGGATTGCATGGTTCCGCTCCTCGTTCCGGGAATGTGCCGGTAAATGGGGCCTTTTAAACAAAGACGGCGCTCAACCTGAACGCCGTCTTTGCGAGTCCTGAAGTGTCAGGCTTTCGCGATCAAACCGCTTTCGCAGCGTGCATGGCCGCAATCTGGTCCTTGCTGTAGCCGAGTTCGGCCAGGACCTCATCGGTGTGCTCACCCAGCAGGGGAGAGCCGGTGATCTCGGGCTTGAGATCGGAGAACTTGATCGGGCTGCCGACGGTGTAGTAGCTGCCACGCTCCTTGTGGGGCACTTCGACGATCGAGCCGCTCGCGCGCAATGACTTGTCGTTCAGCAGTTCCTTCATGGAAAACACCGGTGCGCACGGGATGTCGAACTTGCGCAGAATGTTGACTGCTTCGTACTTGGTCTTGTCTTTCAGCCAGTTTTCAATGGTGGCGAAGATGTCCATGATGTGCGGCTGGCGTGCCTTGGGCGTGGTGTAGGCCGGGTCGGTTTTCCACTCGGGCTTGCCCAGCGCATCGCAGATCGGCTCCCAGGCATGGCCCTGGACGGTGAAGTAAATGTAGGCGTTGGGGTCGGTCTCCCAGCCCTTGCACTTCAAAATCCAGCCAGGTTGACCGCCACCGCCGGCGTTGCCGCCACGTGGCACCACATCGCCGAACTTCTCGTGCGGATACTGTGGATACTCTTCCAGGTAGCCCAGCTTGTCCAGGCGCAACTGGTCGCGCATCTTGACGCGGCACAGGTTGAGCACGGCGTCCTGCATGGCCACGGCCACCTTCTGGCCCTTGCCGGTCTGCTGGCGGCCGATGTAGGCCGTCAGGATGCCGATGGCCAGGTGCATGCCGGTGTTGCTGTCACCCAGGGCGGCTGCCGAGATGGTGGGCTCCGAGTGCTCACCCTTCCACCAGCCGGTGGTCGAGGCCGAGCCGCCGGCGCATTGGGCCACGTTTTCGTAGACCTTCAAATCTTCGTATTCGTGACCGTCGCTGAAGCCCTTGACCGAGGCCAGGATCAGCTTGGGATTGAGTTCCTGGATGCGCTCCCAGGTAAAACCCATGCGGTCCAGTGCGCCTGGTCCGAAGTTTTCAACCAGGACGTCGCTCGACTTGATGAGTTTTTCCAGGATGGCCTTGCCCTCGGGCTTTTTCGTGTCCAGGGTCAGGCCGCGTTTGTTGCTGTTGAGCATGGTGAAGTACAGTGCGTCGACATCAGGAATGTCGCGCAGTTGGCTGCGCGTGACATCGCCGGCACCGGGGCGCTCGACCTTGATCACGTCGGCACCGAACCAGGCCAGCAGCTGTGTACAGGCCGGGCCGGCCTGTACGTGCGTGAAGTCGATGATTTTGATGCCTGCGAGTGGTTTGTTTGACATATTCATATCTCCTTGTGAAATGCTCGGGGTAACTTATTTCTTTTTCGCAGCGCTGGTCGGGTTCAGGCTGGTGATGCGGCCGCTCTCGGTGCCCGCGCCTTCGTCGATGATGGCATTGATCAGGGTCGGTTTGCGCGACTTGATGGCTTCTTCCATGGCGCGGCGCAATTCGGCCGGGGTGGTGGCTTGCATGCCGACGCCACCGAAGGCTTCCATCATCTTGTCGTAGCGTGCGCCCTTGACGAACACCATGGGCGACGGATCCTTGCCGCCGGTCACATTGACCTCATCGCCGCGGTAGACGCCGTTGTTGTTCATGACGACGATGCAGACCGGCAGGTTGTAGCGGCAGATGGTTTCGACTTCCATGCCGGAAAAACCAAAGGCGCTGTCACCCTCGATGGCGATGACCGGCTGATCGCTTTCCACGGCGGCAGCCACGGCAAAGCCCATGCCGATGCCCATGACGCCCCAGGTGCCGACGTCCAGGCGCTTGCGCGGCTTGTACATGTCGACGATGCTG
>CAZIYA010000416.1:0-3091 GCA_964543355.1 uncultured Polaromonas sp. | reverse complement strand
GGGAGCTACACGCAGTGAGCGACCGTGGGGGCCCTACCCACCGTGGGGGCTCAATATCTAGCGGCGTGATCCAGTATCCAGACACCATGGGGACTCTTTCCAACTTTGACCTGGCGCACCACCTTGCGGCTGGCCATGTCGATCACAGTGAGTTTGCGCGCCCAGCGCGAGGTGACATAGATGAATTTTCCATCGCGCGAAACATCCATGCAGTCAGGCCCGCCGGGCGCGGGGTAATTATCGACCACGGCAAACGTCTGCAGATCAATCTTGCTGATGCTGTTGGCGACCCGGTTGCTGACCAGCACATGGCGGCCATCGCCCAGCGCGCGAAAGGCATGCGCGCCGGCGCCGGTCTTGATGACACGGGCGCGTTGAGGCTGTTTGCCGCTGACGTCATACACCTCGACCGAGTCACTGCCGGTCAGTCCGACCAGCAGAAACCGGTCATCGGTCGTGCCGAAGATGTCGGCCGGAGTCAGGCCGGTCGGGGTCCGCCATTTGAGGGACTGGGTCGCCAGGTCGATCGCCACCAGTTCGTCGCTGTCCTGCATGGAGGCATACACCGTGGTGCTTTTGCCGTCCATCCACAAATGGCTGGGCGTTTTGCCGGTGGGTACGCGCTTGACCAGGGTGAGGCCCATGCCGTCCCACCGGTAGATGTCGATGTGGTTCAGGCGGTTGGCTGCGGTGACAAACCACTTCATGTCCGGCGAAAAGCGCAGGTGGTAGGGATCGATGATGCCGCGGATGACGCGCTGGACCTCGGCGGTTTGGGGGTCGATGAAGGTCAGCGTGTCGGACAGCGCATTGGCCACAATCACTGATTTTTCATCGGGCGTCAGGTAGAGGTGGTGCGGCTGCTTGCCGGTGGGAATCCGCCGGGTTTCGGTCCAGTCAATGGGGTTGATGACGCTGACGCTGTCGCTGAGCGAATTGAGGACAAACAGGGGCGCAGGTTGCGCCTGGGCCGATGCAACGGCGCCGCCCAGGAAAAAGCAAAAGACGCAGACAAGCAAACGAAGGGGGAAATTCACAAAAGCGGGCTTTCTGCGGTCAACCGGCGAGTTTACCGGCTGGGCATTGATCAACGCGCCAGGGCGCCGGGCCGCTTACATCCCTTACGATGACCAGATGAATTTTGTAGAAATAAGTGGTATCCGCCTTGAAATCCAGGCGATTGGAGGGGCCGCGGACCTGGCGCCCATCGTCTTCCTGCATGAAGGCTTGGGCTCGGTCAGCCTGTGGACGCAACGCGGCCGCAGCTGGCCCGAAGCGATCTGCAATGCCACCGGCCGCGCCGGGCTGGTCTATTCGCGCCGCGGTTACGGCCGGTCGGATGCCGTGCCCGACGTGCGTGGCGCTGGCCGCCTGGCGCCGGACTACATGCACAGGGAGGCCTGGGAAGTGTTGCCGGCCCTGCTGGCAGCCCGGGGCATCGAAAAGCCCGTGCTGCTGGGCCACTCCGACGGCGCCAGCATCACCCTGCTCCACGCCAGCCGGCACCCGGTGACGGCTTCCATTGTGATGGCGCCGCATCTGATGGTCGAGGGAATGGCGGTTCAGGCAATTGCCGAAGCCGCCGTGGCCTTCGAATCAGGAGGTCTGCGCGAGCGCCTGGCCCGACACCATGCCGACGTGGATTGCGCCTTCTGGCAATGGAACGATGTCTGGCTTACGCCGGCTTTCCGCAGTTTTGACATCCGGGCCGACTGCCGCAAGATCAGCACGCCGCTGCTGGCGATCCAGGGCATCAAGGATGAATACGGCACCATGACCCAGCTTGACGAGCTGGCGCTGTCGGCACCGCACACCCGGCAGGTCAGGCTGGCTGATTGCGGCCATTCCCCGCAACGCGACCAGCCGGACAGAACCCTGGAAGCGGTGGTCGATTTCCTGCGGCCTCTTGCCTGATGCCTGATGCCTGATGCCTGATGCTATCGATTAAATAGCTGTTGACGCCCTACCTATAAGGGATAGAGATACTTTTTACTTTGAAGTTCGTGAAAATTTCAGGCTGAAATACGGACCAGGTCCTGCGCCGTCAGCCAGCGCCACTGTCCGGGTTTCATGTCGGCCGGCAGCTCCAGCAACCCGATGCGCGAGCGGTGCAGGCCGCCGAGATCTTCCACCCGGTTGCCCACCGCAGCAATCATGCGCTTGACCTGGTGATATTTGCCCTCAGTCAGGGTCAGGCTCAGCTGGTGCTCACCGGTTTTCTCGCAGGCCGCCGCCCGCACCGGCTTCGGGTCGTCGTCCAGCACCACACCGGCCAGCAGCTTGCTCACCTGCTTGTCATCCACCGGGTGTTTGGCTGTCACGTCATACACCTTGGGCACATGGTGTTTGGGCGAACTCATGCGATGGATGAACTTGCCGTCGTCGGAGAGCAGCAGCAGCCCGGTGGTGTCCTGGTCAAGCCGGCCGACCGCCTGCACGCCAGCCGCCGCCCCGCCGCCGCGCTGGCGAATCGGCGCCGGCAGCAGGGTGTAGATGCTCGGGTAGGTGCTGGGTTTTTGCGAACACTCGTAGCCGGCCGGCTTGTGCAGCATCAGATAGGCCTTCTCGTGGTATTCCCAGTCCACGCCCTGCACCGTGAACTTCAGCCCTTCCGCTACAAAATCCATAGCTGGCTCCGCACAGGGGACGCCGGCTACGGCCACAAAACCCTGTTGAACCAGGCCCGCGCAAACGCGCCGCGTGCCAAACCCCTGGGAGAAAAGTATGTCCTGCAATTGCATGGTGGCCATGGGTCGACTCTCATTGGGCTGGAAGATTCTCCAGCCCGGCACCGCTTTAGACGAAAGAAAGCCCAACCGGTAACGGCTGGGCTTTCAGGTGGATGGTGGAGCTGGGGGGATTTGAACCCCCGTCCGCAAGCCTTGTTCGGGCAGATCTACATGTTTAGCGGTCTGATTTGAGTCTCGCCACCTGTGCCGCGCAGTCGCACGCTACACAGGACGCCAGCACCCTATTTTCTCGCCCCGGGTTAAGGTACCCAGCCCGGAGCCAGCCGATAAAATTATCTTTACAGCCGAATGCCACATACTTCTCATCCGCACTAATGGCAATGACCCGCACAGTGTCGGCG
>CAZIYA010000415.1:0-3103 GCA_964543355.1 uncultured Polaromonas sp. | reverse complement strand
AAGGCGGCCAGCCTTGGCGGCGTCGCGCGCCTAGCCTGGCGCGGTTTTAGGTACGTTCGCATCGCCATGAATAGCGTTTCAGGCTCTAGCCGTTGCGGAACATAAAGCTGTAGGCGTTAAGCGCAGGCACGCCGCCCAGGTGGGCATAGAGCACGCGCGAGCCGGCCGGGAATTCGCCCTTGCGAACCATGTCGATCATTCCGTGCGCGGACTTCCCCTCGTACACCGGGTCGGTCAGCATGGCCTCTTGCCGCGCGCACAGGCGAATGGCTTCCAGCGTGCCCTCGTTCGGCAGGCCGTATTCCGGGCCGCCGTAACGTTCGTCCAGCACGATGTCCTTGTCGGTGATCGAGCGGCCCAGCCCGACCAGTTCGGCGGTGTTCCTGGCAATGCGCAGGATCTGCGCCCGTGTCTGGGCCGGCTTGGCCGAAGCGTCGATGCCGATCACCCGGTCGGCCCGCCCGTCGGCCGCAAAGCCCACGACCATGCCGGCCTGGGTGCTGCCCGTCACGGAGCAGACGACGATGTAGTCGAACTTGAACCCGAGTTCGGCCTCCTGCTGCCGGACCTCTTCTGCGAAGCCGACGAAGCCCAGGCCGCCAAGCGGATGCTCCGAACACCCCGCCGGAATGGGGTAGGGCTTGCCCCCGGCACGGCGCACGTCTTCCATGGCCTGCTCCCAGCTGGGCCGGATGCCGATGTCGAAGCCGGCCGCATCCAGCCGCACGTCCGCGCCCATGATGCGCGACATTTCGATGTTGCCCACGCGGTCGTACACCGCGTCAGAGTAGTTGACCCAGTTCTCCTGCACCAGCACGCACTTCAGGCCCAGGTGCGCGGCCACGGCGGCTACCTGCCGCGTCTGGTTGGACTGGATGCCGCCGATTGACACCAGCGTGTCGTAGCCGCCGTTCAGCGCCTCGGGGATGAGGTATTCCAGCTTGCGCGTCTTGTTGCCGCCAAAGGCCAGGGCGCTGTTGCAGTCCTCGCGCTTGGCGTAGAGCTCCACCTTGCCGCCCAGGTGGGCGCTGAGCCGTTTCAAGGGCTGGATGGGCGTGGGGCCGAAGGTGAGCGGGTGGCGGGGAAATTTTTCGAGGTTCATGGCGATCATGTGGTGTGTTGGAGAAATCCAGAAATCCCAGCTGGCGAAAAGTGAAGGCATGCCGGCGAGTTGCTTAAGGATTAAGGATGCTTAAGGAGGTCAGGGAAATGCTATCAACGCGGTGGCGCAACAGGGTTGCAACTTTATTTTGATTTATTGATTAATATTGAAATATGAAATTCAATTACTTCTGAAAGTTGCTCAATGGCCACCAAACGCGAAATAAAAGTGCATGCATCGAAGGAGGCCGCAGTGGCTCCTCTTCCACTGGATCGCGTCGACCGCACGCTCTTGCGATTGCTGCAACGTGACGCGTCGATTTCCAACGTGGCCCTGGCGGCCAGGGTGCACCTCAGTCCGGCCGCTTGCCTGCGCCGGGTGGAACGGCTCAAGTCGATGGGCCTGGTGCGGCGCATCGTCGCCCTGCTGAACCCCGCGCCGTTGGGCCTGGGGATGCTGGTGGTGATCGGCGTGGTGCTCGACCGCTCCACGCCGCAGTCCTTCACCGACTTCGAGAAGGCCGTGCAGAAGGTGCCCGGTTGCCTGGAATGCGTCGTAGTGACGGGCGAGTTCGATTACTTCGTGACGATCCGCACGCAGGACAACGAGTCATTCAACCGTCTGCATGCGGCCGAACTGCTCTATCTCCCGGGCGTGCGGCAGATCCGGACTTTTGTTGTCCTGAAGCAGGTGCTTTCGACGACCGAGCTTCCGATCGCATAGGTTTTGGGGCTGTTCGTTGAGGGTTTCGCCGAGCGCGTTGACGAGCGCATCGATCCCGGGCCCCATTGCCTCGGGGCCTCAAACAACCCTGCCAGAATCTGCAGATGCAGTTCTTCAAAGATCTCAATCTCTCAACCCTCACCGCCGGCTTCGTGGCCGTGCTCGTCGGCTTCACAAGCTCTGTCGCCATCGTGTTCCAGGCGGCACAGGCCTTTAATGCCACCCCGGAGCAGATCAGCTCGTGGATGTGGGCGCTGGGTTGGGGAATGGGATTGTGTTCCGTCCTTCCTTCGCTTTGGCTGAAAAAGCCTGTCGTGATTGCCTGGTCAACGCCCGGGGCGGCAGTGCTGGCCACGGCGGGGCTGGCCGGCGGGTTTTCGATGGGCGAGGCGGTGGCGGCTTTCATGGTCAGTGCGGCGCTGATCACGCTGTTCGGGGTAACTGGCTGGTTCGAGAAAGTCATGAACCGGATCCCCGTGGCCATTGCCTCCGCTCTGCTGGCCGGCGTGTTGACGCGTTTTGGACTGCTGGCTTTTTCTGCAGCACAGACCGCCTTGCCGTTGGTGCTGCTGATGCTGGCGATTTACCTGCTGGGCAAACGCTTCATGTCGCGTTATGCGGTGGTGCTGACCTTGTTTGGCGCCATTGTGTTCGTCGCCGCGCGTGGCGAGATGGCCTGGGCGGCCATGAACTTCTCTTTTGCGCTGCCGGTGTTTGTTGCGCCGCAGTTCACGCTGGCCGCCATCGTCAGCCTGGCCCTGCCGCTGTTTGTGGTGACCATGGCCTCGCAAAACCTTCCCGGCGTTGCGGCCATTCGTGCCGCAGGTTATGGCCCCGACGCGCCGGATGGCGGCATTCCAGTGTCCAGGGTCATCACGCTGACCGGTCTGGCCACGCTGGTGCTGTCGCCTTTTGGCGCTTTTGCGCTGAACCTCAGCGCGATCACCGCAGCCATCTGTATGGGACCCGAAGCGCACGAGGACCCGCGCAAGCGCTATACCGCGGCGGTGGCCTGCGGCGCCATTTACGTGGTGATCGGCATCTTCGGCGCGGCGGTCACCGGCCTGCTCACCGCGTTTCCCAAGGAGCTGGTCGTGGCGATTGCCGGGCTGGCGCTGCTGGGCACGATTGGCAGCGGCCTGGCGCAGGCGGTGCGCGACGAATCGCACCGGGAAGCGGCGCTTATCACTTTTCTGGTCACGCTGTCGGGCGTGGCCATTGCCGGCATCGGCTCGGCCTTCGCCACCCTGGAAATGAAAGTCGCGCTGCCGATGATCT
>CAZIYA010000414.1:0-3110 GCA_964543355.1 uncultured Polaromonas sp. | reverse complement strand
GCCCCCACGTTCGCTCGCTGCGCGTAGCTCTCTGCCCCCCGAGGGGGCGCTGCGCCTGCGGACTGGCGAAGCCAGATCCGCGGCCCCGGCTGGTGAAGAGGGAGCCCCACGCTTGTCATTTCATGCACCGTTCGAAGCTCTGCGGAAATGGCTCGGCATAAACACCATCCATCTCATGCGCCCGCCTCTTCGGGCTTGAGCAGCTCTACCGCCAGCTCATGCGTGAGCGCCGCCACGTCTTCCCGCTGCTTGAACAGAATGCCCGCGGTATCGGCCACCACCTCCGGGTCCACCACCAGGGTGTCCAGCGCGACCAGCGCTTTCGCCCACTCCACGCTTTCGGCGATGCCGGGCGCACGCTGGAAGGCGTTGCCAAACGGTGAACGGCGCAGCCGGTCCACGAAGCTCGCCACCTGGGCCGACAGCTGCTCGCCGGCCTCGGGCACCTGGGCGCGCACGATCGCCAGCTCGCGCTCGCGGTCGGGGTAGTCCAGCCAGTGGTAGAGGCAGCGGCGCTTGACGGCATCGTGGAGCTCGCGCGTGCGGTTGCTGGTGAGAATGGTCACCGGCGTCACCTCGGCGCGCACTGTGCCGATTTCCGGAATGCTGACCTGGTACTCGCCGAGGTACTCGAGCAGAAAGGCTTCAAAAGGCTCGTCGGCCCGGTCCACCTCGTCAATCAGCAGAACCGCGCCGGGCTCGGGCGTCTGCAGTGCCTGCAGCAGCGGCCGGCGGATCAGGTAGCGGTGCTGGTAAACCTCGCGCTCGACGTCGACATTTTCCTGGCCTTCGCTGTGCCCTTCGACGGCGCGCATGTGCAGCAGCTGGGCGGCGTAATTCCATTCGTACAGGGCCTCGCGCTGCTCCAGGCCGTCGTAACACTGCAGGCGTATCAGCTCGCGCTGCAACGCGAGCGCGAGCGCTTTTGCCAGTTCGGTCTTGCCGACGCCGGGTTCGCCCTCCAGCAGCAGGGGCCGCTGCAGCTTGAGTGCCAGAAACACGGCCGTGGCCAACCGGCGGTCGGCAAAGTAGCCGGCGCCCTGAAGCGCCTGCATCAGGGCATCAATCGTGGGAAATGGTGTCATCGGGTCAGTTTAGCCTGCGCTTCAAACACTATCAATTCAGGAGCTGCTTGCGCCCGCCACCAAAGGGCTGGAGGCTTAAAAGGCTTGAAAAATTTCAAACCGTTCAGGCAGAGGCCGGGGCAGCCTCAGCCCGAACGGCCGGGCACTTTCAGGCGAGCGCTTTCGCCACGCCGCGCTGGGTCTGCACGCTGATCAGGTTCGCGCGGTAGGCAGCCGTCGCATGGATGTCGCTGTTGAGGTCCGTCGCGTCAATCTTCACTGCCGCGGCCGCTTCGGGCGTGAAGTTTTTGCTCAGCGCAGCTTCGAGCCCCGCGTGACGGAACACGCCGCTGGACGCGCCGGTGACAGCCACACGCACGCCGGCATCAGACTGGGCCACAAACACGCCCACCAGCGCAAAGCGCGAGGCCGGCTGCTTGAACTTCATGTAGGCCGCGCGCTTCGGAATGGGAAAGCTGATGGCGGTGATCAGTTCGCCCTCTTCCAGTGCCGTGGAGAACATGCCCAGGAAAAAATCGTCGGCGGCGATCTTGCGCGAGGTGGTGAAAATGGTCGCGCCCAGCGCCAGAACCGCCGCCGGGTAGCACGCCGAGGGATCGTTGTTGGCGACCGAGCCGCCCAGCGTGCCCATGGCGCGCACCTGCCGGTCGCCAATGTGGGCGGCCAGCTCAGCGAGCGCCGGCAGGGCCGCCTTCAGCTCGGTGTGGTTGGACACGTCGATGTGGCGCGTCATGGCGCCGATGACAAAAGCGTTGCCTTCGCGTTTGATGCCGGTCAGCTCCTTGATGCCGCTGAGGTCGGCCAGCTGGTCCGGGCTGGACAGGCGCAGCTTCATCGACGCCAGCAGGGTCTGGCCGCCGGCCAGCGGTTTGGCGCCAGCGGCGGCAAGCTTTGCGGCAGCAGCCAGGGAGGTGGGGCGTTCCAGGGTGAATGCATACATGGTGGTTTCTCCTTGGATATCTGTTTATGGCTTCACGGACTGGATGGCTTCCCAGACGCGGCTGGGTGAGGCCGGCATATCGAAGTCGGTCACGCCAAGCGGCTTGAGGGCGTCGAGCACGGCATTGATCACCGCCGGCGGCGAGCCGATGGCGCCCGCCTCGCCGCAGCCCTTGGCACCCAGCGGGTTGTGGCTGCACGGCGTGCACAAAGTGTCCAGCTTGAAGGTGGGCATATCGTCAGCGCGCGGCAGTGCGTAGTCCATCAGCGAGCCGGTCAGCAACTGGCCGGATTCCGGGTCGTACACACAGTTTTCCAGCAGGGCCTGGCCGATGCCCTGCACCAGGCCACCATGCACCTGGCCTTCGACAATCATCGGGTTGATGATGTTGCCGAAATCATCGACGGCCGTGAACCGGTCCACCCGAACCACACCCGTCGCCGGGTCGACCTCAACCTCGCAAATGTAGGTGCCTGCGGGGAAGGTGAAGTTGGTCGGGTCGTAAAACGCGGTTTCGTTCAGGCCGGGCTCGAGCTTGTCGAGCGGGTAGTTGTGCGGCACATAGGCCGTCAGCGCCACCTGGCCGAAAGTCACCTTCTTGTCGGTGCCCTTGATGGTGAACTCGCCATTGGCAAACTCGACGTCGGCATCGCTGGCTTCCAGCAGGTGCGCGGCAATCTTCTTGGCCTTGGTCTCTATCTTGTCGAGCGCCTTCATGATGGCCGTGCCGCCGACGGCCAGCGAACGCGAGCCGTAGGTGCCCATGCCAAAAGGCACGCGCCCGGTGTCGCCATGCACCACGTCCACCTGATCCACCGAAATGCCGAGCCGCGCGGCCACCACCTGCGCGAAGGTGGTTTCATGCCCCTGGCCGTGGCTGTGCGAGCCAGTGAACACCGTCACGCTGCCGGTCGGATGCACCCGCACCTCGCCGCACTCGAACAGGCCGGCCCGCGCACCGAGCGCACCGGCGATGTTGCTGGGGGCCAGGCCGCAGGCCTCGATGTAGCAGGAGTAACCCATGCCGCGCAGCAGGCCCTTGGCGGCCGAGGCGGTTTTGCGTTTCTCGAAGCCCGACACATCGG
>CAZIYA010000413.1:0-3115 GCA_964543355.1 uncultured Polaromonas sp. | reverse complement strand
CGATTTCAAGTCGCTGACCGGCAAAATCGCCCAGCTCGGTGTGGGTCGGCAGGTCACTGTAGCGCGCGAAGACGGCTTCGAGGTGCTGAAAACCTTTCTGCCGCCGCCGGCTCGCCGCGCCATGGTGCTGTGCGACCCGAGCTACGAGATCAAGACCGACTACGCACGGGTGGCCGCCTGCATGGCCGACGCCGTCAAGCGGTTTGCCACCGGCACCTACGTGGTCTGGTATCCCATCATTCCGCGCCCCGAAGCCCACGACCTGCCGCGCAAGCTCAAAACCCTTGCCACCAAGGCGGGCCGCAGCTGGCTCAACGCCACGCTCACCGTGAAATCCAGCAAACTCACCACCGACGAAGCCGGCGACGTCAAGCGCCCCGGCCTGCCAGCCAGCGGCATGTTTGTGATCAATCCGCCGCACACCCTCAAGGCCGAGCTGCAGGCCGCCCTGCCGCAAATGGTGGCGCGGCTGGGACAGGACCGCAACGCCGGCTTCACGCTGGACCACGGCGGCTGAGCGGGGGCTGCCGCCGTCAAGAGGCCCGCACATGCATGTGATCCTGGTTGTTGAAGACGACGACGCCATTCGCAGCAACATCGCACGCCTGCTGACGCTGGAAGGTTTTGAAGCCGTAGCCGCTGCCAATGGCCGCACCGGCCTGGCGCATGCCAGGGCCCGCACGCCTGACCTGATCATCTCGGACGTGAACATGCCCGACATGGACGGTTTCGAGCTGCTGGCGGCCGTCCGTGCCGACCCTGCGCTGGCCACCACGCCCTTCATGCTGCTGACCGCACTGGACGACCGCGGCAGCATGCGCCGCGGCATGACCACCGGTGCCGATGATTACCTGTCCAAGCCGTTCACGCGCACCGAACTGCTCGATGCGGTCCAGGCGCAATTGCGCAAGAAAAACCTGGTGGATGCACGCATCGCCTCCGGCATGGCGGCGCTGGAGGATCGCCTGCGCACAGCCTTTGCCAGCCACATCGGCGGCAGCCGGCCCGCCGCTTTTTCGGTGGACAGCCCGGCAGTCAGCGAACCCGGACAGGTGCTGGATGCCACCGTGCTGGTGTCCACGATCCGCAATTTCACTTCGCTGGCCGAGAAGCTCGAAGCCAGCGAAGTCTCGCAGCTGCTGACCGAGTATTTCGAGCGCAGCAGCCAGCCCGCGCTCAAGAACGGCGGGCGGCACCTCAAGTTTGTCGGCGACGGCCTGATGGCCGTGTTTGCCAACACGCTCAGCGATTCGCCGCTGTCGGCGCAGCGCCGCGCGATTTCCGCGGCACTGGCGATGGCGCTGGCCGCGCACGAATTCCGGGCCTGGCTGGCACAGCGTTTTGCCGCACGCGGCCTCCCGCCATTTGCCGTCGGCATCGGGCTGCATTGCGGCGAAGTCACGCTATGCCCCATGGGGCCTGCAGGCAGCCAAGCCGTCGTGCCGGTCGGCGACACCGTCAGCCTGGCGGCGCGTCTGGAGGCGGCCACGCGCGAGCGTGGCTGGACCGTGCTGGCCAGCCGAGCCGTATTCGCCGGGGCGGGTTCCGGCATCCGGACGGGAATACAGGACACGCTGGCCGTGCCCGGCAAACACCTGACCCTGGACGTGGTGGAAATCACCGGCCTGGTGACCGGCATGGATGACAAGATCCACGGCATGGCCAGTCTGACCGAAAGGGCCGAAGAAATCAGCGCAGCGGTGCGCACCAACTCCGAGATCACGGCCCGGGCCGTCAAGGACGCGCTGCAGTCCAAGCTGGCCGCGCTGAAGGGCCAACGCTTCGAGGACGATGCCGAACCGGTGCGCCTCAAGGGTTACCGCGTCACGAAAAAAATCGGCGCGGGCGGCATGACCGAGGTTTACCTGGCCGAACGCGAAGCCGACGGCCTGCCCATCGTGCTCAAGGTGCTGGACTCGCGCGGCAAGGAAGCCTCGGAGCACCTGGTGCGCTTCATCCAGGAATATGCGCTGCTCAGCCAGATCAACCACCCGCATGTGATCCGCATCCACGACCAGGGTTTCAGCGACGAGCATGCCTACATCGCGATGGAATATTTCGAGTGCGGCGACCTGCGCGCCCTGTTCGGCCCCGGCATGACCCGGGAACGCGCACTGACGGTGGGGCGGCAGCTGGCCCTGGCGCTGGCCGCCATCCACAGCCACGGCATCGTGCACCGCGACATCAAGCCCGAAAACGTCATGCTGCGCAGCGACGGCTCGGTGGCACTGGCCGATTTCGGCATCGCCAAGTCCATGCTGGAAGCAGAAAGCCTGGGCTTGACCCAGACCCGGCACGGCGACGTGGTCGGCACGCCCTACTACATGAGCCCCGAACAGGTGAGCGGCAAGGCCGTGACGGTACGCTCCGACCTGTACAGCCTGGGCGTCATGCTGTTCGAAATGCTGGCCGGCCAGCGCCCGTTCGTCGCGGACTCCCTGGAGTCGCTGCTGGCCAAACACCTGCATGCCGACACACCGCACCTGCCCGCGGCGCACGCGGCCCTGCAGCCCATCGTGAACCGGCTGATGGCCAAGAACCCCGACGACCGTTATGCGTCGGCTGACGCCTTGCTGGCGGACCTGGCCCGGGCCGCGTGAAAAGCCCCCTGCGCCCGGGTCAACAATTAACCGACCGATCGGTCGGTTAATTGCTATACTCCAGCTCATCACCGTTCTGCAGGACGGGCGACAGGAGACAAGACATGTACACACAATCACTCGATGTGCCCGATGCGTCGGCCCCGGCATTGGCATCGGTCGCAACCGCCCCTGACGCGCTGCAAACCCGCTTCGACGAAAAAATCGACGCCGACCAGAAAATCGAGCCGCAGGATTGGATGCCCGAGGCCTACCGCCGCACCCTGGTGCGCCAGATCAGCCAGCACGCGCACAGCGAAATCATCGGCATGCAGCCCGAGGGCAACTGGATCTCGCGCGCGCCCTCGCTCAAGCGCAAGGCGATCCTGCTGGCCAAGGTGCAGGACGAAGGCGGCCATGGCCTCTACCTTTACTCCGCGGCCGAAACACTGGGCGTGAGCCGCGACGCAATGCTCGATGCCCTGCACACCGGCAAGGCCAAGTACAGCTCGATCTTCAACTACCCGACCCTGCTC
>CAZIYA010000412.1:0-3120 GCA_964543355.1 uncultured Polaromonas sp. | reverse complement strand
TCCATAAGCCGGCGACAATGTCCTCGCAAGGCTCGACCAAGGACCTGCCGAGGAGCTGTTCGAAGCTAGAGGCGACCAAGGCGATGCGACGCGTGGCCTCGGGCTCGCGAAATTGAGCTGGGATGGGACCGGCGGACACGACCGCAGTCCTAGATATGGATTGCGGACCGCGGTATCGGCGCACCGGCCCGGTCCGGCGCCAGTATTGGGTACGCCAGGGCAAGCTGTGGAAGATATTTTTTGAAGGAGTGATTGGATGACATCCAGCAAATGGTCGGGCAGCCGGCGCGCCTGCCTGCTATTGGCGGCGCTGGGCCTGGCGGCCAGCCAGGCCTGGGCACAAGGCGCAGGCAGTGCGCCCAAGGTGAAATTTGCCACCAGCGCCGGCGATTTTGTGGTCGAGGTGTATCCCGACAAGGCGCCGAAAACCGTCGAGAATTTCCTGCAGTACGTGAAAGATAAACATTACGACGGCACGGTGTTCCACCGCGTCATCGAGAACTTCATGATCCAGGGCGGCGGCTACGACGCCAAATACGCCGAGAAGAAAACCCGTCCACCGGTGCCGCACGAAGGCCGCGAGGCGCTGGCCAAAGGCGGCGACAAAAACGTGGTCGGCACGCTGGCCATGGCTCGCACCAACGACCCACACTCGGCCTCGGCGCAGTTTTTCATCAACGTCAAGGACAACGATTTCCTCAATCCCACGCCGATCCCGCCTGGCGACCCGGTGCCGAGGTTCGAGTACCAGGGCAAGGTGTATGAAAACACCCCGCGCGCGCAGCTGGTCAACGCGCCGCAGCTTTTTGGCTACACCGTGTTCGGCAAGGTGGTCAGCGGCATGGACGTTGTCAACAAGATCAAGGCAACACCCACGGGCGCAGGCGGCCCCTTCCCGGGCGACGTGCCCAAAACACCCATTCTCATCAACTCTGCAACACTTCTGAAGTAAGCCATCATGAGCAATCCCAAAGTCGAACTCCACATCGCCGGCCACGGCGTCATCACCCTTGAACTGGACCAGGACAAGGCACCGAAGTCGGTCGCCAACTTCCTCAGCTATGTCAACAAGGGCCACTACAACAACACGGTGTTCCACCGTGTGATCCCGGGCTTCATGGTCCAGGGCGGCGGCTTCGAAGTCGGCATGAAACAAAAGCCGACCGACGGCGAGATCGAAAACGAAGCCAACAACGGGCTGAAGAACGAGCACTACACCGTGGCCATGGCGCGCACCAACGCACCGCACTCGGCCAGCTCGCAGTTTTTCATCAACGTGTCCGACAACGCTTTCCTGAACCACACCGCGCCCAACGCCTCGGGCTGGGGTTATGCGGTGTTCGGCAAGGTGGTGGCCGGCACCGAGGTGATCGACGAGATCGCCGCCGTCAAGACCGGCCGCAAGGGCCTGCATGACGACGTGCCGCAAACCGACGTGGTGATCGAAAAAGCTGTTGCGCTGGCCTGAATTCCATCCGGACCGAGCCTGCCGGTGAAACTCCCGCCGACCGAGCCCCGGATTGCGGAGCTTCCTGCGCCGCCTTCCTGGGCCACGGTCGATTTCATATCCGACCTGCACTTGCAGGCCAGCGATGTCGCCACGTTTGCCGCCTGGCAGCATTACATGGAAAGCACCCCCGCCGACGCGGTGTTCATCCTGGGCGACCTGTTTGAAGTCTGGGTCGGCGACGATGCTGTCGGCAACAAGCTGCCGGCCGGCACTGACAGCAACTTTGACGACCGCTGCGTCCGCGTGTTGGGCCAGACGGCCGGCCGCCTGGCGCTTTTTTTCATGCACGGCAACCGCGATTTCCTGGTGGGCCCGCGCCTCATGGGGCTGTGCAACACCACCCTGCTTTCCGACCCGACCGTGCTGGGTTTCAATGGCCAGCGCTGGCTGCTCTCGCACGGCGACGCGATGTGCCTGGGCGACGTGGACTACATGCAATTTCGCCGCCAGGTGCGCAGCCCCGCGTGGCAGCGTACCTTCCTGGCCAGGCCGCTGGCCGAACGCCAGGCCATCGCGCGCGGCCTGCGCGAGCAAAGCGAGGCCCGTAAAAAATCCGGCGTCACCTATGCCGATGTGGACAGCGGCGCCGCCCTTGAGCAGTTGCAGGCAGCGAAGGCGCAAATCCTGATTCACGGCCACACCCACCAGCCGGCGGTGCACGACCTCGGCCATGGCCATTCACGCGTGGTGCTCAGCGACTGGGACGCCGCAGCCGCGGTGCCACGCGCCGAAGTGCTGCGCCTGACGGCCGGCGGCCTGCGGCGCATCGCCCTGCTCTAGGGCCACACCCCATGCTGAACTGGTTGCGCCAGCTGTTCGGACGCCGCAGCACGCACCCCGACGCCATTCCCGACACCCTCTGGCGAGCCACGCTGGCAGCCTGCCCTTTTCTGGCACCGCGACCGGCGGCCGAGCTGCTGCAATTGCGCGGCCTGGTCAGTGAGTTTCTGGCGCACAAGGAATTCACCGGCGCGCATGGGCTGGTGGTCACCGATGAAATGGCCGTGGCCATTGCCGCGCAGGCCTGCCTGCCGGTGCTGCACCTGGGACTGGGCTGGTACGACGATTTTGTCGGCATCGTGGTCCACCCCGGCCAGATGCTGGCGCGCCGCGAAAGGCTGGACGAGGCCGGCGTCATGCATCGCTACAGCGAGGTGCTGGCCGGCGAAGCCATGGACCGCGGCCCCGTCACCCTGAGCTGGCAGGACGTGGCCTCGGCCGGCACCCTGTCCGGGCACGGCTACAACGTCGTGATCCACGAGTTTGTGCACAAGATCGACATGAAGGACGGCGCCGCCGACGGCTGCCCGCCCCTGCCCTCGCGCGCGGCCTACGCGGCCTGGCGCGCGGTCATGCAGCCGGCCTACGACAGCTTTCGCGAGCAGGTCAGCATGGCCGAGCGTTTCGGCGGCGAGGCGCCCTGGCTTGATGCCTATGGGGCGACGGCACCGGCGGAGTTTTTTGCGGTGACCTGCGAAGCCTACTTCGTCAACCGCGAACGCTTCACCCAGGACTTTCCTGCGCTGACACGCCTGTACGACCAGTTTTTCAAGGTAAATCTTGATTTCTAGTTCGAATTGCGACATTGGCTGCGCAGCTCGAAGAGTACC
>CAZIYA010000411.1:0-3121 GCA_964543355.1 uncultured Polaromonas sp. | reverse complement strand
AAGGGCTTAAGTACAAAATCGCTAGTGATTTATCAAGTTACAAACGCGGCATACGGCCTCCGGGCCCAAGGCTGCGCAAGCCCCAAGGGCCTTCAAGATGCAACATATTTTTGGTCGGTTCACCCAGATTTCAATAGCCGCCGCCCTGCTGGCATCCGCAACGGGCTTGCAGGCGCAAAACTTCCCGATCACGGCCGGCCAGAAAGCCACCGCGAACCAGGTGGCCCAAACCGGTGTGCCGCTGAGCGATCTGGCGCCCAACGCCCCCGACGAATACACCGTCAAGCGTGGAGACACCTTGTGGGCCATCTCGGGCATGTTCCTGAAAACTCCGTGGCGCTGGCCCGAGCTGTGGGGCATGAACCTGGACGACATCCGCAATCCGCACCGTATTTACCCCGGCCAGCAGCTTTATCTGGATAAATCCGGCGGTCGAGCCACCTTGCGGGCCCGGCGGCCGGGCGAAGGCGACGGCCAGCCAGGGACCGTGCGGGTGTCGCCGCGCACGCGTTACGAATCACTGGCCGACGCAGCGGTTCCCACGCTGTCGCCACAAGCCATCGAGCCTTTTCTCTCGGAAGCCCTGATCGTGGATGAAGCCGCGTTCCTGACGGCGCCACGCATTGTGGCCGCACAGGAAGGGCGAGTCCTGCTCAGCCGTGGCGACCGCGCCTATGCCCGGGGTGTCTACACCAGCCAGGACAGCGGCAAACCGCTGAGTACTGCCAAGGGTGAGCCCCTGGACTACCGCGTCTTCCGTAACGCCACGCCGCTGAAAGATCCATCCACAGGGGAAATCCTCGGCTACGAAGCCCAGTTTCTCGGCAAGGCCGAGCTGGTACGCGGTGAATCCACCGGCAGCGTCACCGGCAAGGACGGCAAGGTATCCAGCGAAATCATCCCGGCGACTATCGATATCCTGGTTGCCAAGGAAGAAATGCGCGTCGGCGACCGGCTGGTACCGGAACCACCGCGCGAACTGCTGAGTTATGTACCGCGCGCACCGGTGCTTCCGATGGACGGCCAGATTGTCTCGATTTATGGCAGTGCAGTGCGTTACGCGGCTGGCAACCAGGTGGTAGTGATCAATCGCGGCCTGCGGGACGGGATAGAGCGGGGATATGTGATGGCCATTCTGCGAAGCGGGGAGCAGATAACCGATCGTACAGATTCCGCCAGAACCCAGATCAGGTTGCCCAATGAGCGCAACGGCTTGTTGATCGTTTTCCGTGCCTTCGACAAGCTGTCCTATGCCCTGGTCCTGGAAGTGAGCGAAGGTGTGAAAGTTGGCGATCGCTTCACCAACCCGAACTGAGGTCCGCCGGCAACCCCTGCCGGCCTTCGCATGAACCGCCTCTTCCCCTTCGCTGCGGCCTGAAACTGGCCGCTCCCGTGGATGCAACTGAACTCGGCGCCTGGCTGCGCCTGTCCCTGACACCGGGCATCGGCAACACGGGCGCGCGCCAGTTGCTGGCCGCTTTTGGCTCAGCGCAAGCCATTTTCGAACAGAACGCCGGCACGCTGCGCCAGTTGGGTTCGGACCGTCTGGTCGATGCGCTGCAAACGGAGCCAGCCACGCTGGCCGCCCAGTTGCAAGCCACACTGGACTGGCTGCAAGGTGCGGACAACCGGCGCGTGGTGACACTGGGCGACACCGGCTATCCGCCGGCATTGCTCGACATCGAAGACCCGCCCTCCATGCTTTATATGCTCGGAGCCCTTAATCCATGGGCGTCACCAGCTACAAATAACGGAGCAATTTGCCTGGCCATCGTGGGCAGCCGAAACCCGACACCGCAAGGCGAAAGCAATGCCCGGCAATTTGCCAAAATATTCGGCGAAACCGGTCTCTGCGTGGTGTCAGGACTCGCACTCGGCGTGGACGGCGCAGCCCACGATGGCGCCCTGCTCGGCGGGGGAAGCACCATTGCCGTGGTGGGCACCGGGCTGGACCGGGTCTATCCCAAACAACACCTGGCGCTGGCCCATCGGATCGCGCAGCAAGGACTCATCATCAGCGAATTCCCGCTCGGCATGCCGCCGCTGACCGCCAACTTCCCCAAGCGCAATCGGCTTATCTCCGGGCTGTCGCAAGGCACGCTGGTCGTCGAAGCGGCGCTCAAGTCGGGCTCGCTGATCACGGCGCGCCTGGCGGCCGAGCAAGGCAAGGAAGTATTCGCCATTCCGGGCTCCATCCATTCCCCGCAATCACGGGGCTGCCACGCGCTCATCAAACAAGGCGCCAAGCTGGTGGAGTCCGCCCAGGACGTACTGGAAGAGTTGAATTTGCCGCATGTTTCAGCGCCCTTATCCTCCGGCAACGATGAGGAAGAGCAACCGGCCGAAGACCCTCTTTTTGCCGCGATGGGATTCGAGCCGGTCAGCCTGGACGCATTGCAGGCACGCACCGGGCTGGCGACGGCAGACTTACAGGCCCGCCTGCTGTCCCTGGAAATGGCCGGCGAGGTGGCGCGGCTGCAAGGCGGGCTGTTTCAGCGCATGGCGACGGGTTAACCCACGGCGCACACTGGACAAAGGGCCATCGGAATACGGAGGCAAGGCCGGCCTTAACTGCGTTATATTGGGTACATGTTTGAAGTACTGGTGTACGTTTACGAGAATTACTGGCAAGGCGACGCCTGCCCCGAACTGCACCAGCTGAGCCGCAAGCTCACCGCAGTCGGCTTTGAGGCTGAGGAAATCCAGGCGGCGCTGGTCTGGCTCAATGGCCTGAATATTGCCGCACAAAACACCCAGGTTGGCCTGCCCGACGCATCCGCAGTCAATGCACCCGAGCTTGCGTTGCCCAACACACCGCCGGGCTTTGTCACGCAGTCTGCCGGCAGCCTGCGCGTCTATTCCGTGGCAGAACAGGACCATCTGGGTGCACAAGCACTGGGTTTTGTCAGCTTCCTCGAGACTTCCGGTGTACTGCCACCTCACATGCGGGAAATTGTCATTGACCGGGCCATGGCTGCCCCCGGTGATCCGCTGATGCTCGACGATCTGAAAATCATTGTGCTGATGGTGTACTGGAGCTTTGGCGAAGAGCCGGACGCCCTGGTCCTGGACGAACTCTGCGACGACACCGAATTCCGCGTGGCGCACTGATTAAAGCCCC
>CAZIYA010000410.1:0-3123 GCA_964543355.1 uncultured Polaromonas sp. | reverse complement strand
CTGCGGCTCCAGGCCTGCCAGCGCAGGCTTGGACAGGCGACGGAAGCGAAGCCTCTGGCGAGCGGCGGCCTGCAAGACCTCGGGAGTTACGCGGAGCGAACGACCATGGGGGCCACATTCCAGCGCGCCCAGTACTCGAGCGCAACGCGGAAGGTATTCATCTGTACCTGCACGGTCTCGTCGATGTCGATGCCGTAGCCGCCGGCCATCGCAAAAGCCAGCGGAATACGGCGCTGCCAGGCCCAGTCAAATACCCGCCGGTCCCTGGCTTCCAGGCCGTCATAACTGAGCTTGAGCCGTCCCAGCCGGTCGCCCTTGAAGGGATCGGCGCCGGCCAGGTAAATCACCAGGTTCGGCTCGAAGCGCCGGTCCAGCTCGGCGAGCGCGCGCTCCAGCGCCTGCAGGTAGGGCGCATCGGTGCAGCCATCGGGCAGGTCTACATCGAGATCGCTCGCCTCCTTGCGGAATGGAAAATTCTTCAGGCCATGCAGCGACAGGGTGAATACGCTCGAATCGGCACTGAAGATGCTCGCCGTTCCGTTGCCCTGGTGCACATCCAGGTCGATGATGGCCACCCGCAGCGGCGTGTATCGGCTGCGTGCCCACTCCATCTGCATCTGTCGGGCCGCGACGGCCACATCGTTGAAGACACAAAAGCCGCTGCCCTTGCCTCTGAATGCGTGATGCGTGCCCCCCGCCATGTTGGCGGCCACCCCTTCGGATGGGCTCTGCAGGCCCAGCACGGCGCGCGCCGCCGCCACCGTGGCCCCGGCCGAGCGACGCGAGCGCTCAACCATTTCCGGACTCCAGGGAAACCCGATCTCGCGCATGGCGGCCGCATCCAGCGTGCCTTCGGCCACGGCCTGGATGTAGGCCGGGTCATGCGCCAAAGCCAGTTCACCGTCGCTGGCCCGCGGCGCTACACCCATGCGCACCTGCGGCAACTCACGCGCCACGCGGTCACGCAGGCGCTGGTACTTCGCCATCGGAAAGCGGTGTCCCGGCGGCAGAGGAAGCACAAAGTGGTCGGCGTAGAAGGCTAGCAAGGTCGTTGAAAAGAGCAGGAGGAAGTTCCGTGGAACTCCAAGGGTAACTCCTAGGATAAACAGCGCTACTTCCACTTGAATTGGTTACACAAAATAACTACATTTAATAACCATAGTCACACAAAACAACTACATCAACAGCGCATTCCGAGAGACAACCTCCCGTCCAACCACATTGAGGAGCGAAAAAATGTCCTGGCTCATACCCGGCCTGGCCCACCGCCTTGAAAGCCTTCGGGCTCACCGGCATCGAGGCCCTGCGCAGGACGCCAGGACCGAGCAGATACGCGAAGCCATGCTCGCGGCCCTGGATGAAAGCGGTGACGACAGATTCCCGGGGCTGAAAACCCGCATCAGGTACGCGGTGGACGCGCGGCGCATGTGGGACCTGCGAAGCGAACTCATGAAAGCCCTGGCGAGCGACCAGGGCGAGGCCCGCGCCAGCGAAAAGCTGCAATTGATCACAAGCATGTTTCGCGACGTGCTGCCGAAAGGCCTGGCGTCAGGCCTCGCCCATCACACAGGTTCGGGCACAAGCTGGCAGACGACGCAGCTTCAGGAAAATTTCACAAAACCGGAATAGCGCGGCCTGCACGGTCATTTATCAAGGAGACAAACATGTTTCGTTCAGTACTCATGGCATTGACTATGCTTGCAGGCGCCCAAGCACTTGCAGGCGACAAAGGCGTCACGGCAACAGAAATCCGCCTCGGCTCGTCTGCCGTACTCAGCGGCCCGCTGGGGCCGCAGACCAAGGACTATGGCGTCGGCTCGCGGCTGTACTTCGACGCGGTGAACGCGGCCGGCGGCGTACATGGCCGCAAGATCAGCTACACCACGCTGGACGACGGCTTCGATGTCAAGCGCGCCGTGGAAAACACCCGCAAGCTGATCGAGGAAGACGGCGTGTTCATGATCTACAACAACACCGGTACCGCACAGACCGGCGCGATCCTGCCCTTGCTGGCAGAAACCCGGACCATTGCTTTCGGACCGGTGACGGGTGCTTCCGCATTCAGGGACAAGTTCAATCCCTACCTCTTTCATGTGCGGGCCAGTTACGCCAATGAAGCACGACGCATTATTTCGCAGCTCAAGCAGATGGGCATTTCCCGCATTGCCGTGTTCTACCAGGACGACGGCCTCGGCAAGACCCTGCTCGCCGAACTGCGCCAGGCCGCAACTCTCGAAAAAATGAGCTTCGTCGTTGAGACAAAGATCGATCCGGCAAAACCGGACTTCGCTGCGGCAGCTGCAGCGACCGAAAAGGCGCAGCCACAAGCCGTGATCCTGGGCACGGCGGGCACCACCTTCACCAGTTATATCAAGGCGGTCCAGCAAACTACCGCCAAGCCAGGTTTCTATGGTTTTTCCGTTGCGAGCCTGGATGTCATCAACCGCGAGCTGAAAGAAAAAGCGCGAGGAATCGTGTTGACGCAAATCATGCCCTCCCTGCGCAATGCCACCATTCCGGTGGTGGCGGAGTACCTGAAACTGCTGCGCGAGAAGGCACCGGAGGCCCGCCCTTCCGCCTCGCAGTTCGAGGGGTTTGTGCATGCCAAGCTGCTGGTCGAGGGATTGCGCCGGGCCGGCCGTTCCCTGACCACCGAGTCCTTCATCAAGGCGATGGAGGGCGCGGGCGAAATCAGCTTCGGCCGGTTTGTGGCGAAGTATTCGCCTCAATCACACAACGGTTCATCGTACGTAGAGATGGCCATCATCGACAACGAAGGTCAGTTGCGCTACTGAGGCCAAGGCCGATGTCGGCCCGGAACAACCTCGCAGGCAAGGGCGTTGCGCGGAAACCAGTCCGGATAGAGGACTGGTTTCCCCAACGTGGGCTAGAGCTTGCCCCCTAAAATGCTGCACTGCAGCAAAAACCACTTGCAATCCCGTCTCCAGTGCCTATACTTGAGTTATGTTGCAGTGCAGCAATCGACAATGAGAGCCAACAGCAGATTGTCCAGCAGCGCAACTACCTGAGTCTTAACCCACCTATATTGGAGATTTAAATATGTTGACCGCTGAACAAGTCATGGCTTCCCACAAAGCAAACGTCGAAACCCTGTTTGGTCTG
>CAZIYA010000409.1:0-3146 GCA_964543355.1 uncultured Polaromonas sp. | reverse complement strand
ACCGGCGCAAGAAACGCGAGTCCGACGGCAGCACGACCGACTACGCCGTGGAAGACCATGCCTGGCGCCTGTACCGCGAACTCGGCGGCGACGTGGACAAGCTGCCCGGCTACTTTGTTTCGGCGCTCGAGATGTCGGCGGACAGCCATATCGGCATGATGGAAGCGGTGCAGCCCTTTGTGGACACGGCAATCTCCAAAACCGTCAATGTGCCGGCCGACTACGCCTACGAGGATTTCAAGAGCCTGTACCAGCAGGCCTGGCGCGCCAGGCTCAAGGGCCTGGCCACCTACCGACCCAATGCGATTCTCGGCTCGGTGCTGGAGACCCACGCGAGTCCCGCTGCCACACCCGCTGCGGCAGCGCCGATGGATCCCATGCGCACGGTGATCGAAAGCCGTCCCAAGGGTGCCTTGTCCGCCGTCGCCGAGAAGGTCGATTACTGGACCCAGGAAGGGCACAAGACGCTTTACATCGTGGTGTCTTTCCTGCCGGTGCCCTCGGCCAGCGGCGAAGGCACGGTCGAGCGGGCCATCGAATTTTTCATGCCTGTGGGCCAGAGTGGCGAGTCGCAGCAGTGGATCACCTCCAGCATGCGCATGCTGTCGCTGGCTGCGCGCGGCGGCTTCCTCGAGCGAGCGCTCAGCGACATGCGCAAGGTGGCCTGGGACCGTGGCCCGGTGCGGCTGGGCACTTACGAGAAAGCCGACGGCACACGTGTTCCGCTGTGGCACGACTCGGAGGTCGCGGCCATTGCCTATGCGGTGCAGAACATCATTGCGCGGCGTGCCCACCAGCCCGCTGCCGGTGCGGCGCCGGTGGTGGAACCGCAGATTGACGTGGCCCTCACGCCGCCGGTGATGGCGGGCAAGAAGTGCAGCGAATGTGGCGCCCATGCGGTGATCCGCAAGGATGGCTGCGACTATTGCACCCAGTGCGGCCATCTTGGGGTGTGTGGATGAGTGAACGCCCGGTCATCGCCCTGCAGGTGATCCCGGGCAAACCTTCCGCCGGCGCGCGTGCGCAGGTGGACCGCCGCTGGCGCGCCGGCCACCTGCTGCTGGCGCCACACCGGCTGGGTTTTTTCCTGGCCGTGAGCTTGCTTGCAGCGGCCGCCGGCTGGTGGGTGCTGGTGCAACTGGACCGTGTCAGTGCGGTGCTGAGCCTGCCTTACGCGCTGTCGCCGTCGCTGGTGCATGGGGCGGTGATGAGCCTGGGTTTCCTGCCGCTGTTTTTTTCGGGGTTTCTGTTCACCGCCGGGCCCAAATGGCTGGGCGTGCAGCCCCTGGCGCCCCGGCAGCTGTTGCTGCCCTTTTTGTGCCAGGCGGGCGGCTGGCTGGTGTGGTTGACCGGTGCGCACCTGCACGGCCTGACGGCGCTGGCCGGGCTGCTGCTGGCAGGCGTGGGCCTGGCCTGGGTCACGGCCTTGTTCTGGGGCCTGATCCGGCGCAGCCGGGCCGAAGACCAGCTGCATGCGCGCACCGTAGGCGCAGCCTGCGTGGTGGGCTGCCTGAGCCTGGCGGGTCTCGCACTCAGTTTGCTGCTGGGTGCGCCTGCGGTGGCGCGTGCCTGCGTGCTGACCGGCTTGTGGGGCTTCATTGTTGTGGTGTATGTGTCGGTGGCACACCGCATGATCCCTTTTTTCACCTCCAGCGCCTTGCCTTTCATCGACGCCTGGCGCCCCTTCTGGGTGTTGTGGCTGATGTTGGGCGTTGCAGCCGCCGAGGTGGTCGCCGTCTGGATCGAGTTAGATGGCTCGCCGCAGGGTGTTCCCGGCATGTGGTGGATGGCCGCGCGTGGCGCGTTTGAACTGGCGGCCGGCGCTGTGCTGCTCTGGCTGGCCGTGGTGTGGGGCCTGGTGCAGAGCCTCAAAAATCGGCTGCTGGCCATGCTGCACATCGGGTTTTTCTGGTTCGGTCTGGCCCTGGTGCTGGGCGGGGTGTCGCAGTGGCTGGGCCTGCTGCAGGACGCCCCTGTGCTGGCCCTCGGGTCGCTGCATGCCCTGACCATGGGTTGCCTGGCGTCGCTGATGCTGGCCATGGTCACGCGGGTGTCCTGTGGCCACAGCGGCCGTGCGCTGGTGGCGGACAAGCTGGTCTGGTCCCTGTTCTGGTTGTTGCAGGCGGCAACGCTGCTGCGCATTGTTGCTGCCGCGTCAACCGCATGGGCGGGCGGGCTGCTACTGGCGGCCGCGCTGTTGTGGGCCGGTGTCACGGGTGTGTGGGGCTTGCGGCTGGGCAGCTGGTATGGCCGGCTGCGTACCGACGGGCGGCCCGGTTGAGGCAAGCCACGATGAGCCCGCTGGCTGTTCCGCTTTCCGCATCCGCGCCTGACACCGACCAGGCCATTCTGGCGGCTGCCCTCATGCAGTCGCGCCAGACCATTTTGCCGAAACGGCTGCTGGCACCCGGTCCCGATGCGAAGCAGCTCGGCATGATCCTGAACGTCGCGGCGACCGCACCGGACCACGGGCAGTTGCTGCCCTGGCGCTTTGTGCTGGTGCCGCAAGCGGCGCGAGCCCGGCTGGCTGCGGTATTTGGCGCAGCGCTGGTTGAACGCGATGCCGAGGCCACCCCTGAACAGCTTGCGCAGGCCCGCGAAAAAGCGCACCGTGCACCCCTGCTCATGCTGGTGGTGGTCGATGGCGAGTGCGGCGATGCCGGGATCGACCTGGCCGAACGCATGGTCTCGGCCGGCTGCGCGGTGCAGAACATGCTGCTCATGGCCACCGCATTGGGGTATGGTTCGTCATTGACCAGCGGCAAGGCGTTGAAGTCCGATGGGCTGCGCACCCTGTTCGGCCTGGCAAGCGGCGAGCATGCCCTGTGTTTTGTCAGCATGGGAACGGCCCAGTCGCGCAAGCCCGCCCGCCTGAGGCCGGTGCCTGCTGATTTTGTAAGCAGCCTTTCTGCCGATGCAACCGCAACGGGGTGTGAGCCGGCGGACCCTTTTTATTCCCTGTGACTGGATGAACCCATGGACATTCTGAGTTTTGACGACCTGCTGCAGGCCGCCCGCGCCCAGCCCGAACCGCAGCGCCTGCTGTTTGTGTTTACCGGTGTCGAGCTGCCCGAGGACAGCACGCCGGTGCAACGCGCACGTTTCGAAGCCGGCCAGGGTGGCGCGCTGGTGCCGCTGATGTGTGT
>CAZIYA010000408.1:0-3152 GCA_964543355.1 uncultured Polaromonas sp. | reverse complement strand
AAACACGGCAAATACAAAAAGCGCGATAAGCACCGAGAAGGCGACACTGACCTCGACGACGAGCGGCATGCCACGGGCGCCGGTGGCCGCGAGGATCAGCCCGTTTTCCAGCGACATGAAGCCAACGATCTGGGTGACGGCATTGCGTCGCGTGATCATCATCAGCATCCCGAGAAGAATGATGGCGAGCGCCAGCGCCAGGCCTTCACGCGTGAATGAATCCGCCGCCGCCGTGATCTTGAGAACCAGCATCAGCGACAGCGACGTGAGTGCCAGGCCGAGCAGCAGCGTTTTGCCGACGCCCACGACCTGCTCGATGTCACGGTGAACGCCAAGGCGCACGATCATCTTGTGCAGCGCCACGGGGATGACGATCCCCTTGAGGCATAGCGCGAGCGCCGCCGTGATGAAGAGATGCGGGCGCTGCTGCGTCCAGGCCTCCCAGCCTACCGCCATCGACAGCAGAATCGCCTGCGCGGCAAAGATGTTGAGCACGGCGAAGATGCGGTCCTGATAAAGCAGGGCGAAACTCGCAACCAGCATAAGGCCGGCGAGAAGGTGCGAGACATCATAGGCGTGATTCAATTGAACACCTCGCGCGTCAGGAATGCGAGAAGAATGGCCAGAAAAGCAAAGACGAAGGCGCCGCCCAGGAATTCACCGACACGGAACACCCGCATCTTGGCGATACTCACTTCCCAGGCGCCGAGCAGTGCTGCTCCAAAGACGAGCTTCACAAGATAGGCCGCAGCACCTATAAGCCAAGCGGCCGGCCCCGTGTTGGCCGGTGCCATGCCGAAGGGCAGGAACAGGCAGATAATCAGGGAGATGTAGAGAACCAGCTTTAGTTGGGCAGCCATTTCGATCATGGCGAGGTGACGTCCGGAATATTCCAGCACCATGGCTTCGTGCACCATGGTGAGTTCAAGGTGCGTCGCCGGATTGTCCACCGGGATGCGGGCATTTTCGGCCAGTGCCACCATGATGAGGGCGACCAGCGCAAGCGCAAGCGAGACGCGCACCGTGACTGGTGCCGAAATGTAAAATTCGGCGACCTCGGGCAGGCGCGTCGTTCCCGCCGACAACGCCATCGTCAGAACCACAAGCAGCATGGCCGGTTCGGCCAAAGTTGCGATCATCATCTCGCGCGATGAACCGATGCCGCCGAAACTCGTGCCCACATCCATGCCAGCAAGTGCCAGCAGGGCCCGTGCAGCACCCAGAAGTGCCACCAGCGCCACGGCGTCAGCCGCCCAGTTGAACATGAGTCCGGAAGCGAAAGTGGGAACCAGTGCGGCAGCCACCCAGGTGAAGGCCAGAATGGCGTAGGGCGCCGAGCGGAAGAACCACGAAGCGTTTTCGGCAACGACTGCTTCCTTGCGCACGAGCTTGATCAGGTCGCGGTAGGGCTGAATGACCGGCGCACCTTGCCTGCGCATGAAGCGGGCCTTGGTGCGCCGCGTGATGCCGGTGATGGCAGGCGCCACCAGAAGAACCAGAAACATCTGGATCGTCTGACCAAACAGAAGTGTGAGTGTCTCGTCCATCAGAACCACACCGCCGCAATGAGAAGCAGCACAATGAGCGCGCTAAACACCAGCATGAGGTAACTTCGGATCGTCAGGAACTGCAGCGTGTTCAGCCGCTCCGACAGGCTGACAACGGCGCGTGCCGGGGCGGCATAAAGCATCTCCCACAGATAATCATGCAATCCCACAGTGAGGTGTGCTGCGCGGTTGTCACCTGGTTGCGGCATGTCGATGGTTTCGGTAGCGCCAAAGACTGTCCCGCCGTAGACCCGCCGCAAAGGCTGTGAGAAGCTCGACGCCGTATACTGAGTGAGCGGCGAAGGCTCTGGGAATCCACAATCCCAGGCCGGGCCAAGCCTGGTGCGGCGGCTTGAGATGCGGTGCACCAGCAGTGCTGTCAGTGTGCCGGAGATGAGCAGGAAGAGCGCAATCGTCGGCGCATCGTAGATGCTGCGCGCGGCATCGAAAGCAACCAGCGAGAAAGGTGTGGGGCCCGTGCCTGCGGCTGGCAGGGGCGCCCCGGCAAGCGTTTGAAGCAGAGGCTGGATTACCGAGACCATCACTCCGCCAAATAATCCGCCAAGCAGGCACAGGCCTGCAAGCAGAGCCATCGCCACCTGCTGTGGCCTTGCAGTTTCATGGGCTTCGGCGGCTGCCGCACTTCGCGGACGGCCAAGATAGACAATGCCGAAAGCACGCACGAAACAAGCCGCGGCAAGGGCAGCGGCCAAGGCCAACATGGCACCTACCGCAGGCGACATAAAGCGCAGAATGGGCTCGGGAAATGCCGGTCCCGCAAGCACGGCTTGAAACAGCAACCACTCGGAGACGAACCCATTGAACGGCGGCAGTGCCGAGATCGACATGGCACCAACCAGCCAAAAGGCAGCGGTGACTGGCATGCGATGAATCAATCCACCAAGCCCGTCGAAATCGCGCCGTCCCGTGGCGTGGAGCACGGCACCAGCGCCGAGAAAGAGCAGTGATTTGAACCATGAGTGATTGAGGCAATGAAGCAGGGTTGCCGCCATCGCTACGGCAGCCGCCGCCGCGAGCCCGGAGGCTTTGAAAGCCAACGCCAGGCCAATGCCCACGAAGATGATGCCGATATTCTCCACCGTCGAATAGGCAAGGACGCGTTTTAAATCATGATCAAGCACGGCGTAGAGAAGACCAAGCACCGCCGTCGCCGCACCAAGGAGAAGGAATGGTAGGGCCCACCACCATACAGTTGTTCCCAGCAGGTCGAAGACGATGCGGATGAGACCGTAGATTGCAACTTTGGTCATGACACCGCTCATCAAGGCAGAGACATGGCTGGGGGCTGCCGGATGGGCAAGTGGCAGC
The DNA here is from genome assembly GCA_964543355.1 of uncultured Polaromonas sp. Classification (GTDB taxonomy): domain Bacteria; phylum Pseudomonadota; class Gammaproteobacteria; order Burkholderiales; family Burkholderiaceae_C; genus Polaromonas. Next base: position 276 of record CAZIYA010000408.1, on the reverse strand, counting down.
CAGGCGTGCAACGGCGCGATACCGGCCTTCGAACCGGCGCCGAAAATGGCACCGGCGAGTACGAGCCCGGAAACCAGCGGACCGGGTGGCGCGGCGCGGATCGCGTCGAAGGCGTAATTGCCGGCAGCACCAGCCAGTCCGCCGAAGGCAAACAGGAGCGAGGCCGTGCCAATTGCTGCCATCACCAGATAGACATGACCCGCATGACGGTTGTCGGCATCCCTATGGCGCGAGACAACAAGGACCCACGAGGTGAGTGACATCAATTCGCAGGAA
>CAZIYA010000407.1:0-3180 GCA_964543355.1 uncultured Polaromonas sp. | reverse complement strand
CATCAGCCGCGAAGAGGTGTTCGGCGCCGACGAGCTGCTGCTGTCGTCGGCCACCAAGGAAGTACTGGCCATCACCACGCTCGACGGTCAGCCCGTGGGCAGCGGCCAGCCCGGCCCGGTTTACAGGAAGCTGCACGCCGCCTACCAGCGCGCAAAACAGGCGCAGAAGGAGCAAGCATGAGCACCCCGTCCACTCCACCAGAAACACCACGCCAGGAATCGCTGATCGAGTACCCCTCTCTGTTTCCCATCAAGGTGATGGGCGAAAAGGTTGACGGGCTCGTCCACGCCATCAGCATGATCGCCCGCCAGTTCGACCCGGCGTTTGACGCCACCACCATTGAGCTGCGCGAAAGCAAGGGCGGCAAATACCTGGGTGTGACCATCACCGTCACCGCCACCTCCAGGGAGCAGCTCGACGAGCTGTACAGGACGCTGTCGACCCATCCCATGGTCAAAGTGGTGCTGTAAAAAAGGGCCGCAAATCACCTCGGTTTCGCTGTTCAAAATTTCATAAGAAAATCCAATGCAATCCTTGTGAAAATAATTTGACATTTATTTTCACAAGAATATGATCATGGAGTTCTTATAAAAATTTCCATGATTGAAAACACGCCAAGAGCTGGCCGCTACATCCAGCAACTCACGGGTTACAAAGCTTTTGTCCCTGAAGGTTTGCCGCCCAACCCGGATATTGAATTCGATGGGGAACTGCGCACATTGCTGTCTGCGGCCGATCGGGACATCGCCCGCCTGGATGCCATTGCCACCCTGCTCCCCAATCCGGACTTGTTCGTCGCCATGTATGTGCGGCATGAAGCCGTGCTGTCGTCACAAATAGAAGGCACGCAAAGCACGCTGGAAGACGTTCTGGCTTTTGAGGCACAGGGCACCAGCAACGACACGCCCAAAGACGTCGAGGAAGTCATCAACTACGTCCGCGCCATGAACCACGGATTGCGGCGGTTGAATGAGCTGCCCCTGAGTCTGCGCTTGCTCAAGGAAATTCACGGCGAACTCATGCAGAACGTGCGCGGAGGCGAAAAGACGCCGGGCGAATTCCGAACCTCCCAAAACTGGATAGGCTCAGCCGGCAGCACGCTGGCAAATGCGTCCTTCGTCCCGCCGCCACCGCATGAGTTGATGAACGCGCTGGGCATGCTTGAGAAATTCCTGCACGACGGAAAGTCCACCGTCCCGCTGCTCATCCGCTGCGGTCTGGCCCATGCGCAATTTGAAACCATCCACCCTTTTCTCGACGGTAATGGCCGCGTCGGCCGACTGTTGATCACGCTCATCCTCTGCGAAGAGCAGGCGCTATCACGCCCTCTGCTTTATCTGTCGGTTTTTCTCAAAGCCCATCGCAGCGAGTACTACGACCGCTTGACCGCGATCCGGGACCACGGCCATTGGGAACAGTGGCTCAAATTTTTCCTGCGCGGCGTCAGCCAGACGGCGCGCGCGGCGACACAAACCGCCACCGACATCGTCAAGATGCGCGAAGCCCATCGCAGCGCGCTCATGAAGAGCCCCAAAGCCCTCAAACTACTGGACAGCCTGTTCCAGCAACCGCTGGTCTCGCCCAAGCGCATTGCAGAAATTGTGGGGTGCACCCACCCCACCGCCGTCAAGCTCGCGCGCGATCTTGAAGAGCGCGGCTGGCTGCGCGAAGTCACAGGTTATGAGCGCAACCGCCTGTACCGTTACCAGCCCTACATGGAGCTGTTTCACCGCGAAACGGTGGAAGCGACGTTTGCAGCGCAGTCATCCTCCCGACCAGCTTCGGCGTCAGCTCAATAGCAGACACTTGCATGAACATAGAGACGCGTAACCTCGGCCGGGTCGAGTACCTGCCCACCTGGCAGGCCATGCAGGCCTTCACGGCCGGCCGCAGCCGCGAAAATACAAGCCAAAATGGCCTCCAGCCCAATAACAACGGGCGCGACCAGCTATGGATTTGTGAGCATCCACCGGTCTACACACAGGGGCTGGCCGGCAAGCCTGACCATGTGCTGAACCCCGGCGACATTCCGGTGGTGCAGACCGATCGCGGCGGCCAGGTGACTTACCACGGCCCCGGCCAGGTGGTGGCCTACCCGCTGATCGACCTGAAACGCGCCGGCTACTACGTCAAAGAATACGTCTACCGCATCGAGGAATCCGTGATCCGAACGCTGGCGCACTTTGGCGTGACCGGGCACCGCGTGGCAGGTTCTCCCGGCATTTATGTGCGCCTGGACGACCCGGCTTCGCACGCTGCACTGACCGGCCCGCAGAGCCCCATCGACCCTTTCCGCGGCCTGGGCAAGATCGCCGCGCTGGGCATCAAGGTCAGCCGGCATTGCACCTACCACGGCGTCGCGCTCAATGTCGCGATGGACCTCGAACCCTTCTCCCGCATCAACCCCTGTGGTTATGCCGGGCTGCAAACCACAGACCTTTCTACAATCGGGGTATCGGCCAGCTGGCAGGAGGCTGCGGACGTGCTGGGCCAAAAGCTCGTCACCTACCTGGCGCCCTGACCACACTCCTCCAAAGAAACACACCATGAGCACCCCAGAAGCTGTCAATCCTGTTGTTCGCGATATCCAGAGTCAGGAAAATTACAACCCGCTGGCCAAGCAGAAGGCCGCGGCCAAGCTGTCGCGCATTCCGGTCAAGGTGGTGCAGGGCGAGATGCTGAAAAAGCCCGAGTGGATTCGCGTGAAAGCCGGCAGCCCGAGCACACGCTTCTACGAGATCAAGCAGATCCTGCGCGAGAACAAGCTCAACACCGTGTGCGAAGAAGCCGGCTGCCCCAATATCGGCGAATGTTTCGGCAAGGGCACGGCCACCTTCATGATCATGGGCGACAAGTGCACACGCCGCTGCCCGTTCTGCGACGTCGGCCACGGCCGGCCGGATCCGCTGGACGTGGACGAGCCCCTGAACCTTGCCAAGACCATTGCCGCGCTCAAGCTCAAGTACGTGGTGATCACCAGTGTGGACCGCGACGACCTGCGCGACGGCGGCAGCCAGCATTTTGTCGACTGCATCACGCGCATCCGCGAGCTCTCGCCGCAGACCACCATCGAAATCCTGGTGCCCGACTTCCGTGGCCGCGACGACCGCGCGCTGGAAATCCTCAAGGCCGCGCCGCCCGACGTGATGAACCACAACCTGGAAACCGCGCCGCGCCTG
>CAZIYA010000406.1:0-3189 GCA_964543355.1 uncultured Polaromonas sp. | reverse complement strand
AGCACAAAAGTGCGGCGCGCCAGGCCGCCGGCGATACGCGCGGTCTGGCGGTGGTCACCGGCCAGGCGGGCTTGCAGCAGCGGGTCGGTGGTGCCGGTGGCGGCCACGCTTTTGTTGATGACCCAGGCCCAGGGCTCGATTTTGGCGCGGCGCAAATCGTCCTGCAGCGCCGCGGCCTGGCTCACCGGCGTGACCTCGGGCAGGGTCACCAGGATGACGTGGGTCATGGAGGCGTCCTGCAGACGCATGAGCGGTGTGATGATGTGCGCCGCGTTGCTGCTGCCCTCGTACTGCTGCATCATCTGCCGGTGGTAGGCGCCGGTGGCGTCCATCAGCAGCAGCGAGTGGCCGGTGGGCGCGGTGTCCAGCACCACAAAGGCACTGCGCGCCTCGTTGACAACGCGGCTGAAGGCATGGAACACCGCTACCTCTTCGGTGCAGGGCGACTGCAGGTCTTCGAGCAACAGCGCCTGGCCCTGTTCGTCCAGCGTCTTGCCGCGTGTGGCCATGATCTTGGCGATGTAGGCCTCGGTCTCGGCTTGGGGGTTGATGCGGCCGACCTTCAGGTTGGGCAGGCTGCCGTTCAGCGTTTCGGCCACATGGGCGGCGGGGTCGGTGGTCGTCAGGTGCACGCTGTGACCACGCTGCACCAGGCCTACGGCCAGTGCGGCGGCAATGGTGGTTTTGCCGACGCCGCCCTTGCCCATCACCATGATCAGGCCGTGGCCCATGGCGGCCAGTTCGTCGGCCAGGCGGGACAGCGGCTCGGCCGGCAAGGGAGGCACACCCGCTGCGGCATCGGGCACGATCGCCGGCATCGGTCCGCCCCCCAGCAGTGCACGCAGCGCCGGCAGGCCCACGGTGTCGAAGGCGCGCAGCGGCACCTCGTCGCGTGGCAGGCGCGCCAGCCCATCAGGCATCTGCGCGAGGGCCTGCAGGCCCAGCACCTCGACAGCCCGGGCGATGGGGTCCACCTCGCCGCCCGCCTGCGGCGTGGCGTGAAACACGCCGTTGACCACCAGGCGCTGGTTGGACAGCCCCAAAGTGCGGAGCTCCTCGGCGGTACGCGCGGCCTCCTGCATGGGGCGCGGATCGGGTCGCGTCACCAGCACCACGGTGGTGATGGCCGCATTGCTGAGCGCGGCCAGGGCGGCGTTGAAGCGCGTTTCCTGCATCTTCAGGCCCGAGTGCGGGCCCAAGCAGGAGGCACCGCGGTCGTTGCCGGCCAGGAAACCGCTCCAGGCCTTGGGCAGGCTGAGCAGACGCAAGGTGTGGCCGGTGGGCGCGGTGTCGAAGATGACGTGGTCCCAGCCGCTACCCTCTTGGGCCAGCAAGGCGGCAAATTCGTCGAACGCGGCAATCTCGGTGGTGCAGGCGCCGGACAGCTGCTCACGCACGGTGGCACGTTCGTCCTCGCCGGCATCAGCACCGAGCTGCGCCAGCACGCGCAGGCGGTAGGCTTCGGCGGCAGCGTCGGGGTCGATGTTGAGCACGGCCAGACCCGGCACGCCGGGCACGTCCACCGGCTGGTTGCGCAGCGGCACGCCCAGCATCTCGTCGAGGTTGGAAGCGGCATCGGTGCTGACCAGCAGCACGCGCCGGCCCGCATCAGCCAGCGCAATGGCCGCCGCCGCCGACAAGGAGGTCTTGCCCACCCCGCCCTTGCCGGTGAAGAAAAGAAAACGTGTGGCGGCAGAAAGAAAACCCGGGGCAGACTCGGTGACTGTGTTCATGGTGACAGGATGACACAGAGGCGCCGGGCCGACTTGCCGCAGATCAACGCCAGGCCGGCGGCGGCCAGGGTTTCGTGGCGAAGGGTTTCCGGGGCTTTGTAAAGTAGGCTTTGCCCTGCAGCACCGCGGGGACGGGGCGTGTAAAGTTGTTTTGTTTTTTTGGCCAGAAGCACCCACAGCGCGGCTGACGGGTTTGACAAGGATTGAATGCTGATACCCCGCTGGCTCCAGACGCTTTGTCGCCGCAGCGCTGCCGCGGGCCGCGTGTGGATGCTCCTCCTGCTGTGCGCGCCTTGCGCACAGGCGCTGGAGTTCAGTTATGGCAACCCTTTTCCCGAGGGCCCGCTGGCCGGCGTGGCCCGCCGCCTGGCGATCAGCGGCGAACTGCTGCCTGGTGATACGGCCCGGCTGATCACACTGATGCGAAGCAGGCCCGCCGACGCCTGGCATGCGCTGGGCCGGGTAGAGCTGGCCATCACAGGCGGCGACAGCACGGAAGCCCTGCGGCTGGCCGACACGCTGGCCACGCTGTATCCGCACATGGTGGCCACCGCCGACTGCGCCGGCGCCTGCGCCACTGTCTGGTTGTCGGGCGCTTGGCGCCTGTTGCCCAGCGGACGCATCGGCCTGCAGAAACCCGCCCCCATGCCCGTCGCCAACACCGGGCCCAGGGACGCCCCCCCGCCCTTTGACATGCATGCTGACCAGTTGCGCCACTACCTGTTCAAGCAGGGTCTGCCTCCACCGGTTTACCAGCGCTGGATGGCGACACGCGGCAACAACGTCTATTGGCTGTCGGGGCAAGAGGTCAATGCCACCGGCATCTGGCCGCCCTACTACTACCAGAAGCTCCAGGCGCGGTGCCCGGCCCTGGACACCAGCGACGAGTCCTACCATGCGCTGCGGCGCTGCGCAGCCCGGCTGGTCATCAGCCAGAAAGCCTTTGCTTTCGACAAGCTGCTGGCGGGCGTGGATGACCCCTGGTGGAATGACAACAGGGAGGTTTTGCGCAATGCGCCTAGGTGATCACAGCCCCCACGCTTGTCACTGCGTGTACTGCGCTGCCCCCCGAGGGGGCGCTGCGCCTGCGGACTGGCGGAGCCAGATCCGCGGCCCCTGCTTGAAGGGGAAAGGCCTTCGCAGCCAAAGCATCCAGCAAATAAAAAAGCCCCCGCAGTTTCTGCAGGGGCTTTTTTGATGGCCGGCGTGTTGCCGCGATCTCAATAGTCGTCGAGCACCGCGCCCTTGCTGGCGCTGGAGGCGTTGAAGGCGAACTTGGCCTGCACGCCGCGCATGTACCGCGGCAGGGGCGGTTTCCAGCCTTCCTTGCGTTTGGCCAGTTCGGCATCGCTGATGTTCAGTTGCAGCAACAACTGTTTGGCGTCGATGGTGATCGAGTCGCCTTCGTTGATGAACGCAATGTTGCCGCCAGCGGCCGCTTCCGGCGCGACGTGGC
>CAZIYA010000405.1:0-3191 GCA_964543355.1 uncultured Polaromonas sp. | reverse complement strand
CGGTTGCTCACTGCGTGTAGCGCCCTGCCCCCCGGGGGGGCCGCTGCGCCTGCGGCCCGGCGAAGCCGGTTCCGCGGCCCCTGCTTGAAGGGGACGTCCGCTCGTCTGTTTACAACCCATGCATCCCACTGGAGTTCGTCATGTCCGCTGTAATCAATGCGCCGGTGTTTGCCGATGTGCCCGTGCGGGAGTTCCAGCCGGGACCGGCCGGCACGCACATCACCATACGCGGCCTGACCAAGTATTTCGCCGGGTGGCCGCTGTATGAAGACTTCAACCTCGACATCCCGAAACACAAGATCGTCTCGGTGTTCGGGCCCAACGGTTGCGGCAAGTCCACGCTGATCAACATGATTGCAGGGCTGGTGCCCATCGATGCCGGCGAGATCCTGTTCGACGGCAAGTCGCTGAAGGACACCAAGATCGGCTACGTTTTCCAGAACTACCGCGAAGCGATGTTCCCGTGGATGCGCACCATCGACAACATCGCCTACCCGCTCAAGCTCGAAGGCCGATCCAAGGCCGAGGTGGACAGGCGCATGGCCGAGCTGGTGGCATCGTTCGATGTGAAGTTCGACCTCAAGCGCTACCCGTATGAACTTTCGGGCGGGCAGCAACAAACGGCTTCGATCATGCGCGCGCTGGCCAACAATCCCGAGGTGCTGTTTCTGGATGAACCTTTCTCGGCCCTCGACTTCGAGATGACGCTGTTCATCCGCGAGAAGCTGCAGGAGGTGTTCATGCAGACCGGCACCACCATGCTGCTGGTGTCGCACGACCTTGAGGAAGCCGTTTACCTGGCCGACCAGGTGCTGCTGCTGACCAAGCGGCCCACCCGTGTGGCAGAAATCCTCCCCTACAACGATGCCCGGCCGCGCACAGTGGAAACGCTGTCCGAGGCCAGCTTCATCGGTACCAAGAAACGCAGCCTGGAGATCTTCCAGCGTGAAGTGCGGCGTTGAACGGCAGGGCAACCATGAACGACACCCGCATGCTGGCATATGTTGAAACCACGGCTGCGCTGCTGAAGTTGCCGCTGGACGCGGCGCGCACCCAGCGTGTGGCGGTCAACCTGCAGCGTACGGCCGCCATGGCGGCGCTGCTGGAAGCTGCGCCACTGGCGGTGCATGACGAGCTCGCCGAAATATACAGGCCGGCAGCCTTTCCGCCCAATGATGACGGGCGCGAACAGCTATGAAAACAGTAGCGTTTGATGCCGCTTCCATGGCCAAGGCAGTCGCCTCTGGTGAGGTCAGCGCGCGTGAGTTGCTCGACGCCAGCCTGGCGCGGATCGAGGCCACCGACGGGCAAGTCAATGCCTTCACCGAAAAGACGCAGGCGCGCGCCCGCGCAGAGGCCGATGCCGTCGATGCGCGGCGGGCCGCCTCGCAGCCCCTGGGGCCTTTGGCCGGTGTGCCTTATGCAGTAAAGAACCTGTTCGACATCGAAGGTGTCGTGACACTGGCCGGCTCCATCGTCAACCGCGACCACCCGGCCGCGGCATCCGACGCCATTCTGGTCCGGCAGATGAAAGCCGCCGGCGCCGTGCTGGTGGGCGGGCTCAACATGGACGAATACGCCTACGGTTTCACCACCGAGAACACGCATTACGGCCCCTGCCGCAATCCGCACGACCTCACGCGCATCGCCGGTGGTTCCTCGGGCGGCTCCGGCGCGGCGGTGGCCGCCGGGCAGGTGCCTGTCGCGCTCGGCTCGGACACCAACGGCTCCATCCGTGTGCCGGCCTCGCTGTGCGGTGTCTGGGGCCTCAAGCCCACTTTCGGGCGCTTGTCGCGCCGGGGCAGCTATCCGTTTGTGCACAGCATTGATCACCTGGGGCCGCTGGCTGACAGTCTGGCCGGCCTGGCGCTGACCTACGACGCGCTGCAGAGTCCCGATGCGCTGGACCCGGGCTGCCAGGCCCTGCGCGTGCAGCCTGTGGTGCCGCGGCTCGGCCGCGGCACGGCGGGTCTGCGCATCGGCGTGCTGGGCGGCTATTTTCACGACAACGCCACACCCGTGGCGCGCGAGGTGGTCGCGCTCGCCGCCAGCACTCTGGAAGCGCATGCCGAGGTGACCTGGCCCGACGCGGCCCTGGCACGCGCCGCGGCTTTCATCATCACCGCGAGCGAGGGCGGCAGCCTGCACCTGAATGACCTGCGCATCCGCGCCGATGACTTCGAACCGCTCTCGGTGGACCGCTTTATCGCCGGTGCCCTGCAGCCGGTGGACTGGTATCTCCGTGCGCAGCGCTTTCGCCGGTCCTACCGCGACAAGGTCAATACGCTGTTTCGCGACTGGGATGTGCTGCTCGCCGCCGCCACACCGGTCAGCGCGCCCGCCGTCGGTACCGAGTGGCTGGACATCAACGGCACCCAGCAGCCCTGCCGGCCCTCCCTGGGCCTGTTGACCCAGCCGGTTTCTTTTGCCGGCTGCCCGGTGGTCACCGCGCCGCTGTGGCCCACCGGCACCGGCGGCATGCCTGTCGGTGTGCAACTGATCGCCGCGCCCTGGCGCGAAGACCTGGCTTTTCGCGCAGCACAAATCCTCAGCGATGCCGGCGTAGCCCGTGTCCAGCCCGTCCAGCTTTAAGCCCCGCCATGCTTGCCATCAACCTCCCTGATGTCCTGGCCGAAGTCACGGCCCAGTTCGAACGTTACGAAAAAGCCCTGACGGGCAATGACGTGGCCGTGCTCGACGAGCTGTTCTGGAACAGTCCGCACACGCTGCGTTACGGCGCCACGGAAAACCTCTACGGCTACGCCGCCATCCAGGCCTTCCGGGCGGGGCGGCCCTCGCAGGGGCTGGAGCGCAGCCTGTTGAAAACCGTGATCACAACCTATGGGTCCGACATGGCGACAGCCAATGTCGAGTTCCAGCGTGCCGGCGGTGCCAAAACCGGGCGGCAGAGCCAGACCTGGCTGCGCACACCCGACGGCTGGCGTGTTGTAGCTGCGCACGTGAGCTTGCTGGCATGAGGCGCGTTGCCGCACAGCCTATGATGGCGACGCCATGAACAGTCTTGCCCTCTCCGCGCATTCACCATCGTATGGTGCTGAAAAAGTACCACGCCTTTCGCGCGCCGACGAGGTGTACGAACAGCTCAAGCGCGACGTGTCCGAGTTCAAGCTGGTGCCGGGGGATCGTTTCACCGAAACCGAGATCAGCGAACGCCTGGGCGTCTCGCGCAC
>CAZIYA010000404.1:0-3213 GCA_964543355.1 uncultured Polaromonas sp. | reverse complement strand
CAGCGGCCCCCTCGGGGGGCAGGGAGTTACGCGAAGCGAACGACCGTGGGGGCTTATAAAGTGTGTGGATCGGAACTGAAAGTGTTGCCTGAAGGCGTGCAGCGTGTCGCCGCCGAACTGCAGGCCAAGGGCCACCCGCATTCGCCGGTGATGCTGGATGACGCGGCACGCACCGCACAGCAGGCGGCCGATGCCCTGGGCATTGCCCTGGGCCAGATTGCCAAAAGCATCATCTTTCGCCGCAAGTCCGATGATGCGGCGGTGCTGGTCATCACGGCCGGCGACCAGCGGGTGGACGAAAGAAAGGTGGAGGCGCTGGTTTGCCCGGACGGCAAGCGCTTGGGGCGAGCCGATGCCGAGTTTGTGAAAACACGAACCGGGTTTTCGATTGGTGGGGTGTCGCCCATCGCGCATGCCACACCGCCCGTCACGCTGATTGACCAGAGCCTGTTTCGATTTGACGAGATCTGGGCGGCCGCCGGTCATCCGCATGGCGTGTTCAAGCTGGGCCCGCAGGAGCTGGTGGCCCTGACCGGTGCACCCGTCGCCGACGTGGCCGTGGACCCGGTGCAGGAACAGGTGACGCAGGCGCGCGCTATTTATTTGGTAGCTTCCCGCGCTGATGAAATAAGGGGGCAGGCCATGGATCTTCCATCGCCCTGCATTTCGGTGTGCCGCATGAGTGCGGAGACGTTGCTGTGTGAGGGGTGTTTCCGGACACGCGATGAAATCGCTGCCTGGAGCCAGGCCGGTGACACGGGCAAACGCGGGATCTGGAACCTGATTGAGCAGCGCATGGCAGCACTGCAGGGACGGGCCGGTTGATGAAGCACATCACCTTTTATCTGGACTTCATCTCGCCTTACGCTTGTCTGGCTTTCGAGAAACTGCCCCAGGCATTGAAGGGCATCAGCTACAGCGTGACTTACAAGCCGCTGTTGTTTGCCGGGTTGCTCAAGCACCACGGACAGCTGGGGCCTGCGGAAATTGCTCCCAAGCGCGAATGGACATACCGCCAGGTGCTGTGGCTGGCGCAGGAGCAGGGTGTTTCCTTGCAATTACCCGCCAGTCATCCTTTTAATCCGCTGGCGCTGTTGCGCCTGGCGGCGGCATGCGACAAGAACGGCACACCCAACCGCTATGTCTGTGAGACGATTTTTCGCCATGTCTGGCAAACAGGGCTGGAAGCTGCTGATACGCAGCGCATGGACGCGCTCACGGCACAGCTCGCGCCACAGCGTGAGGTCAACGGTGCCGATGTCAAGGCGCAGTTGAAAGCCAACGGCGATGAGGCCATTGCGCAGGGCGTGTTTGGCGTGCCCGCGATGGTGGTGGACGGCAAGGTGTTCTGGGGTTTCGACGCCTTGCCGATGCTGCGCGCTTACCTGCTCGGTGACGCGTGGTTTGACGGCGCCGGATGGGATGCCGTGGCCCGGATACCCGGTGAACAGCGAAAAAAATAGCAACGCGGCTGCGTAAGAAATCGACACGCGTGCTCTGTGTTTTCCGCAGAGAGGTGGCTACCAGCCGTAGTTTCGTGCGGGTTTTCCCTGGGGTTGTCAGGAGCCGATAAGTTTGGCGCAAGGTCCTGTTGGTTTCACGTCAGAGCTGGGTCAGTCACTCCAAAAATAATTGCGCATGCCCTCATGTCGAGGGCCTTTATTTTTTGGAGACAAGATCATGGTAACTGCAGCCGCCCCCAGGCCGATGAGCGCCGAAGAGAAGAAAGTCATCTTCGCTTCGTCACTCGGCACCGTTTTCGAGTGGTACGACTTTTACCTCTACGGTTCGCTGGCAGCCATCATTGCCAAACAGTTCTTCAGCGGACTCGATGAAGGCTCGGCCTTCATTTTTGCCCTGCTCGCGTTTGCTGCCGGTTTCATCGTGCGTCCGTTCGGCGCACTGGTGTTCGGCCGTCTCGGCGACATGATCGGCCGCAAATACACCTTCCTGATCACCATCCTGATCATGGGCCTGTCGACCTTCATCGTCGGCCTGCTGCCCAACTACGCGACCATCGGCGTCGCGGCTCCCGTGATCCTGATTGCGCTGCGCATGCTGCAGGGCCTGGCGCTCGGTGGCGAGTACGGTGGTGCAGCCGTTTACGTGGCAGAGCACTCGCCTCACGGCAAGCGCGGTGCCTATACCTCATGGATCCAGACCACGGCCACGCTGGGCCTGTTCCTGTCGCTGATGGTGATTCTCGGTACGCGTACCTTGCTGGGCGAGGCGGCCTTTGCCGACTGGGGCTGGCGCGTTCCCTTCCTGGTGTCCATCCTGCTGCTGGGCGTTTCCGTCTGGATTCGCCTGAGCATGAACGAATCGCCTGCCTTCACCAAGATGAAGGCCGAAGGCAAGACCTCCAAGGCACCTTTGTCCGAATCCTTCGGCCAGTGGAAAAACCTGAAGATCGTCATCCTGGCGCTGATCGGCCTGACCGCCGGCCAGGCGGTGGTCTGGTATTCGGGCCAGTTCTATGCACTGTTCTTCCTGACGCAATCGCTCAAGGTGGACGGCGCCACAGCCAACATTTTTGTCGCTGTTTCGCTGCTGATCGGCACGCCTTTCTTCGTCGTTTTCGGCTCGCTGTCGGACAAGATCGGCCGCAAGCCCATCATCCTGGCCGGTTGCCTGCTGGCTGCGCTGACTTACTTTCCGGTGTTCACCGCGCTGACCAAAGCCGCCAACCCTGATCTTGCTGCCGCACAGGCCAAGAACAAGGTCGTCGTGACTGCCGACGCGAGCGAATGTTCGTTCCAGTTCAACCCGACCGGCACCGCCAAGTTCACCAGCTCCTGCGACATCGCCAAGCAGGTGCTCGCCGGCGCTTCGGTGAGTTATGAAAATGCACCCGGCGCCGCCGGTGCAGCCGCCACCATCAAGATTGGCGAGACGGCCATCTCCAGCTATTCCTCCAAAGGCCTGCCTGCGGATGAAGCGAAGAAGAAGGATGCCGAATTCAAGAAAGGTGTTGCTGATGCGTTGAAAGCGGCAGGCTACCCGACCAAGGCCGATCCGGCCAAGGTGGACAAGTTCATGGTGATTGCCATCCTGACCTACCTGGTGCTGCTCGTGACCATGGTCTACGGCCCCATCGCGGCCATGCTGGTGGAACTGTTCCCAACGCGTATCCGCTACACATCCATGAGCCTGCCGTACCACATTGGCAATGGCTGGTTTGGCGTCCTGCTGCCCACCACGGCCTTTGCCATC
>CAZIYA010000403.1:0-3214 GCA_964543355.1 uncultured Polaromonas sp. | reverse complement strand
CCGCACCCGCAACATGCGCGCACTGCCCGGCACCGTCGGCCTCGGCCAGGTGCGTTATCCGACGGCGGGCAATGCCTACAGCGAGGACGAGGCACAGCCTTTTTACGTGAACGCGCCTTTCGGCCTGGTGTTGTCGCACAACGGCAACCTGACCAATGCCGCGGTGCTCAAAGCCGAACTCTTCAACACCGACCACCGTCACATCAATACAGACAGCGACTCCGAGGTGCTGCTCAACGTGCTCGCGCATGAGCTGGAAAAAACCACGCGTGGCCTGCCGCTCAAACCCTCCGATGTGTTTGCTGCCGTGCGCGGCGTGCACAAGCGTGTGAAGGGCTCCTACGCCGTGGTGGCCCTGATTGCGGGCCACGGCTTGCTGGCATTTCGCGACCCCTTCGGCATTCGCCCGCTGTGTATCGGCCGTGGCCACAATGAAAACGGCAGCACCGTGATGGTGGCCAGCGAGTCGGTGGCACTCGAAGGTACGGCGCACCAGTTCGAGCGTGACATTGCGCCGGGTGAGGCGGTGTTTGTTGACCTGGAAGGCACGGTCCATGCCGAGCAGTGCGCTGAGCATCCGCGGCTCAACCCCTGCATTTTCGAGTTTGTTTACCTGGCCAGGCCCGATTCGGTACTCGACGGCATCTCCGTTTACCAGGCGCGCCTGAACCTTGGTGAAACACTGGCCAAGCGCGTGGTGTCCACCGTGCCGCCGAACGAGATCGACGTGATCATTCCCATTCCGGAATCCAGCCGCCCGAGCGCTACGCAATTGGCGCATCTGCTGGGCATTCCTTACCGCGAAGGTTTTGTGAAGAACCGTTATGTTGGCCGGACCTTCATCATGCCGGGCCAGGGCGTGCGCAAAAAATCAGTGCGCCAGAAACTCAACGTGATCGCCAGCGAGTTCAAGGGGCGCAACGTGCTGCTGGTCGATGACTCCATCGTGCGCGGCACGACCAGCCGTGAGATCGTCCAGATGGCACGTGACGCCGGCGCCAAGAAGGTGTACCTGGCCAGCGCCGCGCCGCCGGTGCGTTATCCCAACGTTTACGGCATCGACATGCCGACGGCCGACGAACTCGTGGCCCATGATCGTACCGTCGAGGAAATCCGCGTGGCCATCGGTTGTGACGCGCTGATCTACCAGGACGTGGAAGGCATGAAGCGCGCGATCGGCTCCCTGAACAAGAATCTCGATGGCTTTGATGCCTCATGCTTCGACGGTGTGTACATCACGGGCGACATCACCGCGGAGAGCATCGCGAAGATGAACGAGCAGCGGATCGACAGCAGCGAAGAAAACGAGGTCGATGTCTCGCGCCTGGCCCTGCCCAACCCGCAGGAAGCCTGAGCATGACGGCCAGAAAACTGCCAGAGAACCTGCACCGCGACACGCTTGCCGTGCGCGTTGCGCTGGAGCCCAGCCAGCATGGCGAAAACTCCGAGGCGCTGTACCTGACCAGCGGCTTCGTGCAACCCGACGCGGAAACCGCGGCCCGGCGGTTTGCCGGCACTGAAGAGGGCTATACCTACGGCCGCACGTCCAACCCCACAGTGACCAGCTTCGAGCAAAGGCTGGCGGCGCTGGAAGGAACGGAAGCAGCGATTGGCGCTTCAACCGGCATGGGAGCCATCCTCATGATGTGCATGGGGCTGCTGAAATCCGGCGACCATGTCATTTGCTCGCGCTCGATGTTCGGCTCGACCATCAACCTGATCGGACGTGAGTTTGGCAAGTTCGGGGTGGAAACCACCTTTGTGTCGCAGACCGATGTGAGCGAGTGGAAGGCCGCGCTCAGGCCCACCACCAAACTCCTGTTTGCGGAAACGCCGACCAATCCGCTGACGGATGTGTGCGATATCGCTGCGCTTGCCGGTCTTGCGCATGGTGTCGGCGCGCTGCTTGCGGTAGACAATTGTTTCTGCACGCCTGCGCTGCAGCGGCCCGTCGAACTGGGCGCCGACCTGGTGATCCATTCCGGCACCAAATACCTCGACGGCCAGGGCCGTGTCATGGCCGGAGCCATTTGCGGTCCTTCGAAACTGATCGTTGACGTGTTCGGCCCCGTCGTCCGCACAGCCGGCATGACGCTCTCCCCCTTCAATGCCTGGGTGGTGCTCAAGGGGCTCGAAACACTGGGTATCCGCATGCAGGCCCAATGCGCCAATGCGCTCGCCTTTGCGCAGTGGCTGGAAACGCAAGCTGCCGTGTCGCGCGTTTATTACCCGGGGCTGGCCTCGCATCCGCAGCACGACCTGGCGATGCGCCAGCAATCGGGGCAGGGCGGGGCCGTGGTGTCGTTCGACGTGCACGGGGACAACCCCGACCTTGCACGCGCCAATGCCTTTCACGTGATCAACAGCGTGCGCGTGATGAGCATTGCCACCAACCTCGGCGACACCAAAACCATCATCACCCACCCCGGCACCACTTCGCACGGGCGCCTCACCGAAGTTCAGCGCCAGGCAGCCGGCATCGGCCAGGGCCTGATTCGCGTGGCGGTCGGGCTGGAACATATCGAAGACCTGAAGGCCGACCTGCTGCGTGGCCTGGACACCCTGACATGACACAAAAAACAAGAACGCGTTTTGCGCCTTCGCCCACAGGCTTCATCCATCTCGGCAACATCCGCTCGGCCCTTTACCCTTGGGCCTTTGCGCGGGCGACCGGTGGCGACTTCATCCTGCGCATTGAAGACACCGACCTGGAACGTTCTTCACAGGCTGCCGTAGATGTGATCATCGAAAGCATGCGATGGCTGGGCCTGGATTACGACGAAGGGCCGTTTTATCAAATGCAGCGCATGGACCGCTACAAGGCGGTGCTGGCCGAGCTGCAGGCCGCCGGCCATGTCTATTCCTGCTACATGAGCATGGCCGAACTCGACGCCCTGCGTGAAAAGCAGATGGCGGAAAAACAGAAGCCGCGTTACGACGGCACCTGGCGGCCCGAGCACGGCAAGACCTTGCCGGCCGTGCCCGACGGCGTGCAGCCCGTGCTGCGGTTCAAAAATCCGCAGGGCGGTGCCGTGGTCTGGGATGACAAGGTCAAGGGCCGCATCGAGATCAGCAACGACGAGCTCGACGACCTGGTGATTGCACGGCCCGACGGCACGCCGACCTACAACTTCTGCGTGGTGGTCGACGACATCGACATGGCGATCACCCATGTGATCCGTGGCGACGACCACATCAACAACACGCCGCGCCA
>CAZIYA010000402.1:0-3216 GCA_964543355.1 uncultured Polaromonas sp. | reverse complement strand
TGGCCAGGCCGTGCGGCTCGACGATCAGGAACCAGACGATCAAACCGCCGAAAATCATCAGCTCTGCATGCGAAATGCCGGCGGTTGAAATCTCGATGCCGAACAGGCCGGCAAATACCGGCAGGAACTGGTTCAGCGCGATCGGCAGCACCAGGATGAAGGCCGCGCCGAAGAAGCTGCCCATGATGGAGCCCAGGCCGCCGATGATGACCATGAACAGCAGGCGGAAAGACTGGTCGACGGAGAAGGCCGCCGGTTCCCAGGCACCGAGGTAAATAAAGGCCCACAGACCGCCGGCCACGCCGATGATGAAGGAGCTGACGGCAAAGGCGCTGAGCTTGGCGTACATGGGCCGGATGCCGATGACAGCTGCGGCCACGTCCATGTCGCGGATGGCCATCCATTCGCGGCCTATTGCGCTACGCACCAGGTTCTTGGCCAGCAGGGCCACGATGGCCAGCACGCTGAGGCAAAGCAGGTAGCGGCTCACCGAACTCTCAATGGGTAAACCGAACACCTGCAGGTTGGAAACTGCCACCGATCCCGAAGGCGTGTCCAGGGTGAACCACTTGATGCGTAAAAACATCCAGTCGGAAAAAAACTGCGCAGCCAGTGTGGCCACCGCCAAGTACAGGCCCTTGACACGCAGGCTGGGCAGGCCGAACAGGATGCCGAAGAAGGTCGCGCACAGGCCCCCCAGGATCAGTGCCGGAATCAGCGGCATGCCGGGGATGCGCACAAAGAAGTTGTAGGCCCCGTAGGCGCCGACCGCCATGAAGGCGCCGGAGCCCAGCGAAATCTGGCCGCAGTAGCCGACCAGGATATTCACCCCGAGCGCGGCCAGCGACATGATCACGAACGGAATCAGGATGGCGCGAAACAGGTAGTCGCTGGCCAGCATGGGAACGGCCACGAAGGCAATCGCCAGCAGCACGGCGATGGCAATGCGGTCCTGCAGGATGGGGAAGATCTGCTGGTCTGCCCGGTAGCTGGTTTTGAATTGGCCGTTTTCTCTGTAAAACATAGGTATCTCGTTGATCTTTTAGCTACGACACGCTGCGCTTAACTTTGCTTCGCAAAGTGAGTCTTCGCTGAAAAATAATCCTTCGCCGTATCCGGCGAAAAACCCGCAAGCGTGTTGATCGTGTATTTCATACACGATCGATTATTTTTTCACCGAACAGGCCTTGCGGCCGAAACAGCAGGAAGCCGAGGGCCAGCACGTAGGCAAACCAGATCTCGATGCCGCCACCAACAAACGGGCCGAGGTAAACCTCGGAGAGTTTTTCGCCGACACCGATGATCAGGCCACCAATGATGGCGCCGGGCACCGAGGTCAGGCCGCCCAGGATCACCACGGGCAGGGCGCGCAGGGCCACGGTGGCCAGTGAAAATTGCACGCCGAGTTTGCTGCCCCAGATCATGCCGGCCACCAGGGCCACCACACCGGCCACACACCAGACGATGACCCAGATGCGGTTCAACGGAATGCCGATGGACTGCGCGGCCTGGTGGTCATCGGCCACGGCGCGCAGGGCCCGGCCGGTCGCGGTCTTCTGGAAAAACAAGCTCAGCGCGGCAACCAGCACGGCAGCGATCAGCGCGGCGTACAGGTCTTCCTTGTTGATCAGGATGCCGCCCGGAAACAGCGAGTCCAGCACGAAGACCGGGTCTTTGGGCATGCCGATGTCGATCTTGTAGATGTTGCTGCCGAAAATCGTCTGGCCCAGGCCTTCCATGAAGTAGGCAATGCCCAGGGTGGCCATCAGCAAGGTGGCGCCTTCCTGGTTGACCAGGTGCCGCAGCACCAGGCGCTCGATGAACCAGGCCACAACGAACATGATCACGGCGGCAATCGCGAAGGCGGCGATGTTGGCCACGATGGGGCTTTCAATGCCGGTCCACTCGGGGATCCATTGCGAGAAGCGGGCCATGGCCAATGCGGCGAACAGCACCATCGCGCCCTGTGCGAAATTGAACACGCCAGAGGCCTTGAAGATCAGCACAAACCCCAGCGCGACCAGTGAATACAACATGCCGGCCATCAGGCCGCCAAGAAGAGTCTCTAAAAAAAATGCCATCAGGATATGCCCCTCACCCCTGTTGCGGACTCGCTTCGCGTAGCGGCCTCTCCCCTTCCAGGGGACGCCGCATACGGCCCGGCAAAGCCGGTTCCGTCGCGGCCGCTGGAAAAGAAGGAGTCTGTGTGTTGCTTGTCGTACATAGTTAGTGACTTGTTCCGAGGTAAGCCTTGATCACGTCCGGGTTGTTGCGGACTTCGTCGGGCGTGCCGTCGCCGATCTTCTTGCCGTAGTCGAGCACCACGACGCGGTCGGAGATGTCCATCACCACGCCCATGTCGTGTTCGATCAGGACCACGGTGGTGCCGAACTCGTCATTGACGTCGAGCACAAAACGGCACATGTCCTGTTTTTCTTCCACGTTCATGCCGGCCATCGGTTCGTCGAGCAGCAGCACCTGCGGTTCCATTGCCAGGGCGCGGCCCAGGTCCACGCGTTTTTGCAGGCCATACGGCAGTTGTCCGACCGGTGTCTTGCGGTAAGCCTGGATTTCCAGGAAGTCGATGATTTTTTCCACCGCTTCGCGGTGCCTGAACTCTTCCCGTTCCGCCGGTCCGATACGCAGAGCCTGCATCAGCAGGTTGCTTTTGATCTTCAGGTTGCGCCCGGCCATGATGTTGTCGAGCACGCTCATGCCCTTGAAGAGCGCCAGGTTCTGGAAAGTACGCGCCACACCCATGACCGCCACCTGGTGGCTGTTCATGTGCTTGAAGGTCTGGCCGCGAAAGGTGATGGAGCCCTGCTGCGGCGAGTACACCCCGTTGATGCAGTTGAGCATGGAGCTTTTGCCGGCGCCGTTGGGGCCGATGATGGCGCGGATCTCGTGCTCTTTCACATTGAAGGAAATGTCCGCGAGAGCCTTGACGCCGCCAAAGCTCAGGCTGATGTTGTGCACGTCGAGGATGACGTCGCCTATTTTCTTGCTCATGCTGCGGCCTTCACCGGTGCAAAGGTCTGGGTGTCGCTGATCTTGAGCGTGGCGCTCACGCTGCCGCTGCGCCCGTCTTCAAACTTGACCACGGTTTCAATGAATTGTTCGGTTTTGCCGCTGTACAGCGCGTCAACCAGGGGCTGGTATTTGTCGGCAATGAAGCCGCGGCGCACCTTGTTGGTCCGCGTCAATTCGCCGTCATCG
>CAZIYA010000401.1:0-3247 GCA_964543355.1 uncultured Polaromonas sp. | reverse complement strand
CCGCATTGCGTTGGTGGCGCGTGGTGCGAAGAAACCCAGCTCGAACTTCCGGCCCATCCTGTTGCCGCTGCAACCTCTGCACATCGCCTTTGGCGGTGACGCCGAGATCCGCATGCTGCGCAGCGCCGAGTGGCAGGGCGGCCACGTCATGCCCACTGGTGACGCCTTGTTGTCCGGGTATTACCTCAATGAGTTGCTGATGCGCCTGCTGGCGCGCGACGACCCGCACCCGACGCTGTTCGACGCTTATGCCGCCACCGTGCAGCTGCTGGCCAGCCAGACCATCGACACGCTGGAGGTGGCCTTGCGGGCGTTCGAGTTGCGCCTGCTGCAGGGCATCGGTCTGCTGCCCACGCTGGACGCCCAGACGGCCACCCTGGCCCCGCTGGAGCCGCAGACCCGCTACGTGCTGGTGGCCGAAGCCGGCTTGCGTGAAGCGCATGACGACGACCGCGCCAGCCTGCAGGGCCGCCAGTGGCTGGACCTGCAGGACACGCTCAAGGACGATGCCCCATTTACCGACACCGTGCAGGCCTGCATCAACCACCTGCCTGAACTCAAAACCCAGCTGCGCGCGCTGCTGCACTACCATTGCGATGTGAAGGTTCTCAAAACCCGGCAGATGATGATTGATCTGCAGGCCCTGTAAAGGATCCGCCTCCCATGTCGCCCGTACACGCCCCCGCTCCGCGCCACCGCACTGCCTTGTCGGTCAACGTCAACAAGGTGGCTTTGCTGCGCAACACCCGCCACCTCGGCATTCCCGACGTGCTGCGCGCCGCGCAGCTGTGCCTGGAGGCGGGCGCCCAGGGCATCACCGTGCACCCGCGGCCCGACGAGCGGCATATCCGCAGCGATGACGTCTACGAGCTGGCCGCCCTGATGAAGGACTGGCCCGACCGCGAATTCAATGTCGAGGGCAATCCGCTGCAGAACCTGCTGGAGTTTGTGCGCAATCTGTCGGCGCGCGGCCTGCCGCTGCACCAGTGCACCTTTGTGCCCGACAGCGAAGACCAGTTCACCAGCGACCATGGCTGGAGCTTCCCCCAGGATGCGGCGCGTTTGAAGCCGTTGATTGAAGAAGTCCACAGCCGCGGTGTGCGTGTCAGCCTGTTCATGGACCCGTTGCCCGAAGCCATGGCCGCTGCCCAGGCCGTGGGCGCCGACCGGGTGGAGTTCTACACCGAGACCTATGCCCGCGCCTGGGGCACTGCCGAGCAGGACAAGGCTTTGGAGCCGTTTGTCCTTGCTGGGCGGGCGGCAGCAGCTATCAAATTAGGAGTGAATGCCGGGCACGACCTGAACCGCGGCAACCTCACCGATTTTCTGCGTGCGGTTCCCGGTGTGCTGGAAGTGTCGATTGGCCATGCGCTGATTGCCGATGCGCTGGAGCTGGGCTACAGCGCCACCGTGAAAGACTACCTGCGCTGTATCGACGCGGCCTGAAATCCACGATGATTTTCACCGTTTCCATGCCGAAGTGGACTGCCGATGCGCAAGCTTCAGTGCAGCGGTTTCGCAGCATGCACGACCCACAATTTGCACTGATAGCTCCTCATTTCACGCTGGTATTTGGCGCGGCTTTGGAGGAAGAGGCTTACCTAACGCATGTGCGCGCAGTCGCGCGGGCAGCGAAACCTCTGGCATTTTCACTGAGCCACGCCATGCTTTACTACACCGGCGACGGGTCAGCCCATGTCTACCTGGTGGCCAGTGAAGGGGCCGCCGGTCTGACCCGCCTTTATCGCCAGCTCCATCGCGGCCCCATGGCGCCCTGGCTGCGCCTGGACAAGCCTTTTGTCCCGCACATCACGATTGCAGCCCTGGACGACCCGGCAGCAGCGCTTCAGATTGCCGATGAATGGAATGCGCAGAGCATCTGCCTTTCCGGTGAGATCGATGCGCTGACGGCAGGACGAATTTCCGACGGTGGTTTCCGCGTCCTTGCCGAAACCAGCCTGGAGGCAACACAATGATCTACGGCATAGGCACCGACATCTGCGACGTGCGACGGGTCCGTGCCAGCTTTGAGCGGCATGGCGAGCGTTTTGCGCAGAAAATCCTCAGCGACGCCGAGTTCGCCACCTGGCAGGCCCGCAGTGCCCGCTGGCCCGAACGCGGCCTGCGTTACCTGGCCACACGTTTTTCCGCCAAAGAAGCATTCAGCAAGGCCATCGGCCTGGGCATGCGCCTGCCCATGACCTGGCGCCACTGCGAAATCGCCAAGGCCGCCAGCGGCAAACCTGAAATTGTTCTGCACGGTGCGCTCAAGGAGTGGTTCGAGGCCAAGGGTCTCACCGCCCACGTCACCGTGACCGACGAGACCGACTACGCCGCCAGCTTTGTGGTGGTCGAGCACAACCCCTCTCGCTGAACCCGGCGACAGCCGAACCCTTTTTATATACAGAGACAGAGCACCCATGAGCCAACACGCCCCCCTGATCATCGACATTGCCGGCCAGACCCTGAGCAAAACCGACAAGCGCCGCCTGCAGCACCCGCTGACGGGCGGCATCATTCTGTTCGCCCGCAACTGGGAAAACCGTGCGCAGCTCACCGCGCTGTGCCGCGACATCAAGAAGGTGCGTGCTGACCTGCTGATCTGCGTGGACCACGAAGGCGGCCGCGTGCAGCGCTTCAAGACCGACGGTTTCACCCATTTGCCGCCGATGCGTGCGCTGGGCGAGCTGTGGCTGAAAGACGCGATGGCCGCCACCAATGCGGCTACGGCTTGCGGCTATGTGCTGGGCGCCGAGCTGCGCGCCTGCGGTGTTGATTTCAGCTTCACCCCGGTGCTGGACCTTGATTTTGGTGAGAGCAGCGTCATCGGCGATCGTGCCTTTGCGCGCGACCCGCGCGTCGTCGGCCTGCTGGCCAAAAGCCTGATGCACGGCCTGCTGCAAAGCGGCATGGCCAACTGCGGCAAACACTTTCCCGGCCACGGCTTTGTGAAAGCCGATTCGCACACCGACATCCCGGTCGACAGACGCAGCCTCAAAGCTATCCTGGCGGACGACGCGGCCCCTTACGAGTGGCTCAACACCACGCTGACCAGCGTGATGCCCGCGCACGTGATCTACCCCAAGGTTGATGCACGCCCGGCGGGTTTTTCCGAGAAGTGGCTGACCTACATCCTGCGCGGCCAGCTGGGCTTTGGCGGCGCAATTTTCAGCGACGACCTGAGTATGGCCGGTGCGCGCCTGATCGATGGCAAGCAGGCCGGCCGTCACCTGCTCGCCGGAGGATA
>CAZIYA010000400.1:0-3249 GCA_964543355.1 uncultured Polaromonas sp. | reverse complement strand
GCCGTCGGCATGGCGGGCCAGCAGCACGCCCAGCTCTTCGAAACTTTCGCGGATGGCGGCAATCGCCTGCGTCAGGTGCAGGTCGGTCTGGTTGGCGCGGCGGGTGGACTGCCCATGTGCTGCTGCATCGGCCGCGTCGATGCCACCGCCCGGAAACACATAGGCACCCGGCGCAAAACTGGCCGTCGTGGAGCGCCGGGTCATCAGCACCTCGATGCCTGCGGCGCTGTCGCGCAACAGGAGTACGGTGGCGGCGGGGCGGGTGGGCGCGGGCTCGCGCTGCGCATAAAGGAGTTGGGAAGGTCGGACCATGAGACTGATTTTGCGCGAAACCGCGACGCGCCGCCGGCGCGGCTGACTGATGGTTGGCATGCTAAGTGTTAACCGCAATGGTTTTCCCGCGCGCGATGCCGATACTTGCGCTCACTTCATTTGCAGGACTTTCCACCATGAAACACTGGATATCCAGAACCGCTCTGGCCATGACGGCCGCAGCGCTGTGCGCCACGTCCATGAATGCGATGGCGCAGGCCTGGCCCGCCAAACAGCCGATCAAGTTTGTTGCCGTCTTCCCGCCTGGTGGTTCGGTCGACCAGGTGGCCCGCATTCTGGCGGTACCGCTGTCGCAGCAACTGGGCCAGAACATCATTGTCGAAAACAAGGGCGGCGCGTCGGGGTCCATAGGCACCGCAGCGGTCGCCTCCGCGCCTGCAGATGGCTACACCTTTGCTGTGGTGTTCGACACCCATGGCGTCAATCCCAGCCTGATTCCTGGCCTGCCGTTTGACACCCGCAAGGACCTGGCGCCGGTCACGCTGATCGGTACCTCGGCCATGGTGCTGGCGACTTTCTCTGGCTCCGAGTACAAGACTTTTGCCGACGTGGTGGCTGCGGCCAAGGCCAAAAAGAATGTCAGCTACGGCAGCATAGGCTCCGGCAGCCTGGGCCACCTCGCAATGGCGCTGCTGGGCAAAAGCGGCAACCTGGATTGGCAACACGTGCCCTACAAAGGCGGCGGCCCGCTGATGAGCGACGCCGTGGCTGGTCACGTACCGCTGTCCATCGGCTCGGTGTTTGTGACCAAGCCGCACATCGACAGCGGCCGCCTGCGCCCGCTGGCCGTGACGACCAGCAAACGCGCGCCCGAACTGCCGAATGTGCCCACGGTAGCCGAAAGCGGTTTTGCAGGATTCGACGCTCCGGCCTGGTGGGCCATCCTCGCGCCGGCCAAAACCCCGCCCGAGGTCATCAAGCGCATGAATGAGGAAATCAACAAGGCGCTGAAGCATCCGGAGATCGCAAAAAAACTGAGTGCCCAGGGCATTGAAATCGTTGGTGGTTCTTCCGACTCGGCGCGCGTGTTCATTGACAAGCAGATCGACACCTGGGCCAAGGTGGTGAAGGACAACGGGATCAAGGCGGATTGAGCAGTTTCGTGTGAGCAGGAAGAGGGGCCATGCGCCCCTTTTTTTATGCTCGAATTGCCAGCTCGCGTTTTACCAGGGCGTGCTTTGGAAAAAAAAGCGGTGTGTCCCGCACAATCTCTGAACAAGGAATTTGACATGCTGCGATGGCTATTTGGAAAACGACAGCCCGAAACAACAGGCCGCGAGACCGCGCCTTTGAGTCCGGCTGTATCCCCGGGGCAAATTCTGTGGCGCGCCGATACCAGCTTGCCCATACCGGATTGGAATCTGCAACCATGGGCCGAGGATGGCGAAGATGAGGCGTTGCATGCACACGCAAATGGACTGGCCGCGGGCTGGCTGGATGCCACGGTGGCAGTCTTGGGCGACAGGTATGCTCGCGCCGAATCCACGAACTTCATGCTTCTGTCCACCATGGAGCCGCGTGCCACAGGCGTGCTGCTGGACTATCTGGAGCGATCGCGTAGGCGGGTGCTGACCGCACTTTCCGGAATAGCCGCGGACCACGGCCATGGGAAGACGGTCGTCATGGTTTTTGGCGACGAGGAAACCTACTACCGGTATGTCGTCAACTATGGGGGTGAGTCGTTCCAACCCGAGGCAGGCAGTAGCGGGATGTTCATCGATCATGGGTACGGCCACTTCGTGTTCCCTCATGGAAGCTTTGATGCGATGGAACCTGTAGTCGTCCATGAGTTGACACATTGCCTGGTTCGTCACCTGCCGATCCCGGCCTGGGTCAATGAGGGGCTTGCCGTCAATACGGAGCACCGGTTTGTGGCGCACCGGCCGCGTTACCGCCCCAATGAGCTGGAATATCTGTTCGCCCGCTTCTGGGATGGTTCCACCATCCAGGAGTTCTGGAGCGGCAAGTCGTTCCTACGCCCCGACGATGGTCAGCCGCTCAGTTATGAGTTGGCTCGGCTCATGGTTCAACTGCTGGGCAAGAACTACGAGCTGCTGACGCGCTTCTGTGAAACAGCCAATTGGGAAGATGGAGGTCAGCTCGCGGCGAAAGAGGTGATGGGGGCCAATCTGGAGGATCTTGTTGCAGTCTTGCTGGGTCCGGGTGCATGGAAGCCCGACCCCAACTTATGGACTGCCGGCACCGAAAAAGGCCAGTTTTAGCCAACCATCGTGGACACAGCGTTACGGCAGGCGCTGCAGCAACTCCAAAGTCGGATACCCATCCGCCGGCAGACCCAGGCTCTGCTGGTAGCGGCGAATGCCGTTGCGCGTGGCTGGTCCCATCGTGCCGTCGGGCGTGCCGCTGTCAAAGCCGCGAGTATTGAGCGCCGTCTGCAGCGCCAGCAACTGGCTGCGCGACAGGGGCTGCAGATCACGCGGCCAGGCTGTTTGCACCGCGGGGCTGCCCGCCAGCCCTTGCTCCAGCAAGCCGACGGCGAGCCCGTAGCTGGTCGAGTTGTTGTAGCGCAGGATGGTGCGGAAGTTGGGGCCGACCAGAAAGGCCGGTCCGCGGGCGCCGGCCGGCAGCAACAGGGCGCTGTCGGCCAGGGCGGGCAGCGGCGCGCCGTCCATGGACTGCACCCCCTGGGCTGCCCAAGCCGACGCTGGCTGGCGCACCTCGGCATCGGCGAGCGCGAAGTCGAATCCAGGCGGCAAGCGCACCTCCAGCCCCCAGGGCTGGCCTGCCTGCCAGCCGGCTTTGGCCAGGAAGTTGGCGGTCGAGGCCATCACGTCGGGCACGCTGCCCCAGATGTCGCGCCGACCATCGCCATCGGCATCGACTGCATAAGCCAGAAAATTCGATGGCAAGAACTGCGTCTGGCCCATCGCGCCGGCCCAGGAACCCACCATCTGT
>CAZIYA010000399.1:0-3321 GCA_964543355.1 uncultured Polaromonas sp. | reverse complement strand
GCTGGTGCACTGGGCCCTGAGCGAAGACATCCGCAGCATGAAGCGGGTCAAGGACGCCCTGAGCGCGGGCCGGCCCATGCCCATGGCGCTGCGAGAAAACCGTGTCTGGGGTGTCAAGGAAAAACTGTTTGAACGTGCGCTACCTCACATTGGCGAGACCACGCTGGCCAATCTGCTGCATGCCGCGCACAAGGTGGATGGCATCGTCAAAGGCCTGAAGCAGCCTGACTGGCCCACGGACGGCTGGCAGGCCTTGCAGCGTCTGGCTGGCATGGTCTGTACGGCCTGTTCTGCGCCGGCTCCTCGCAGCCCGCGCGTACCGGCGGGCGCCGCCAGGCCCTAGTGCAGTGCCCGGATCGGCGTTACGCTAGCGGCAATGCAACAGACGGCCTCGCTTTCCAAAAAACTCATGCGCATAGGCGCGAGCCTGCTGCTTGTCGCCCTGGTGTCGATCAGCTTGACGCTGTGGGTGACCTGGCAGCTGGAAGGAGGCGCAGCGGCTGTCAACGAGGCTGGGCGCATGCGCATGCAGACCTGGCGCCTGGCCAGCGCGGTGCAGGCGGGCGTGGAGCGCGCCGAGCTGCAGGGCCTCGTGGCCCGGTTCGACGAGAGCCTGGCGCTGTTGCGCGAGGGCGATCCGTCCCGGCCGCTGTTTGTCCCCTGGGACGACCAGGTGCGTTTGCGTTTTGCCAATGTCGAGTCCCTGTGGCGTGATCAGCGGCAGCTGTGGCTGGCCGAGCCGGCTCCGGAGGCGCAGGCCCTGCTGCAGGCCGGCGGCGAGTTTGTGGAGGCGAGCGACCACCTGGTACTGGTGATCGAACAACACCTGTCCCGCCTGACCGCCGTCCTGAACCTGTTTCAGCTCCTGATGATGGCATTGGCCATAGGCGGGGCGGTCATCATGCTCTACACCGGCTACATGTATGTGATCAACCCTTTGGTGCAGCTTCGCGAAGGCCTGCGCAAGCTGGAGTCCGGAGACTTCAGGACGCGTGTCGAGGTCGACGCCGTCGACGAATTCGGGCAGGTGGCCGCCGGCTTCAACCACATGGCCATGACCCTGCAGTCGCTCTACGAAGGGCTGGAAGCCAAGGTCGAGGCGAAGACGCGCCGCATCGAGGCGCAGCGCGCGCGGCTGGAGGCGCTGTACAAGGTCAGTGCCTTCCTGGCCCAGGCGGGCAGTATTGACGAGCTGGCGCGCGGTTTTGCCCAGCGCGTACGTGCCGTGATGAAAGCCGACGCTGCAGCGGTCCGCTGGTCCGACGACGCCAACCAGCGCTACCTCATGCTGGCGACCGACTGTTTTCCGAAAGACCTCCTGGAAGAAGAGCGCAACCTGCTGGCCGGGGCTTGTGCCTGCGGCAACCTCCGGACGGATGCACGTACGCGCGTGATACCCATTCTCAGCCACGACGAGGCGCCGGTACGCCATTGCGCCAAGGCGGGTTATGAAAGTGTGGTCAGCGTGCCAATACGGCTGCAGCAGCGCGTGCTGGGCGAGTTCAACCTGTTCTTTCGCGCGCCGGTCCTGCTGAGCGCCGACGAAGTCGAACTGCTGGATGCGCTGGCCAGTCACCTAGCCAGCTCCCTGGAAGGCTTGCGTGCCGATGCGCTGGACAGGGAAGCGGCGGTCGCGGAGGAGCGCGCCTTGCTGGCGCGCAACCTGCATGATTCAATCGCGCAGTCCCTGTCCTTCCTCAAGATTCAGGTGCAGTTGCTGCGGACGGCCGTGCAGCGGGGCCAGGAGTTGCAGATGCAGGGAGCCCTCGATGAACTGGACATCGGCTTGCGTGAAAGCATCAGTGATGTTCGCGAGCTGCTGGTGCATTTCCGCACGCGAACCAATACAGACGACATCGGGCAGGCCTTGCAGGAAACCCTGCAGAAGTTCCAGAGCCAGACCGGCCTGCCTGCCCAGTTGCAGGTGCAGGGCCAGGGGCTGCCGCTGCCTTCGGATGTGCAGGTTCAGGTGCTGCATGTGCTCCAGGAGGCCCTGTCCAATGTACGCAAACATGCGGGTGCCACGCAGGTCGGCCTGGATGTGACCAAGGGCGAGCGCTGGCGGTTCGTCGTGCGTGACAATGGTGCCGGCTTTGACACCAGCAAACACCCCGGTGACTCCCACGTCGGCCTGAACATCATGCGCGAGCGTGCGGGCCGCATCGGCGCCGAGGTCAAGCTTGTCTCGGCGGCAGGACAGGGAACGACAGTCACATTGACGCTGCCTCCGCATCCCGAGGTGGGCGGTGGCCAGGCGGCGAAGTCCCCGGACCTGTCAACCGCACACAGCAGCTGAGGAAAACACGCACCATGGAACCGATTGAGCTGTTGGTGGTCGACGACCATACCCTGTTTCGCCGCGGGCTGGTTGCACTGCTGTCGCAGGACGGGCGCTTCGAGGTCGCCGGAGAAGCCGGCGATATCGGCGAGGCCTTGCGTTGCGTGGAGCAGCGCAAGCCCGACCTGATCCTGCTGGACAACCATCTGCCGGGCGTGCTCGGCGTGGACGGCATTGCAACGCTGAAGGAGGCGGCGTCCGGTGTCCGCATCCTGATGCTGACGGTGAGTGAAAACGAAGACGATCTGGCCGCCGCGCTACAGGCCGGCGCCGACGGTTATCTGCTCAAAACCGTGGAACTGGACAGTTTGTCAGAGTCCATCATCAAGGTGCTGGACGGCGAGTCCGTGGTCAGCCCGGAGATGATGACCAAACTGGTCGCTGCTTTCCGGGCCAAGGCCCCGTTGCCCGTGAGCGGCGAGGCTGCACCGGCAGAGGCAAACCACAATGGGAGTACACCGGTGCCGGACGACTCGGCCCTTGCGCTGCTGTCGGCCCGCGAGCGGGAGGTCCTCGCACTGATTGCGCGGGGCGACAGCAACAAGGTGATCGCCCGCAAGCTCGACATTGCGGAGACCACAGTGAAAATTCACGTCCAGCACATTCTGCGCAAACTGCAGCTCAGCTCGCGGGTGCAGGCAGCCGTTTACGCGACTGGCCGCGGCCTGACTTGACAAAGATCAAGGCCGGCGTAGTTTGATCCGGCGGTAGTTCTTCAGGAGGAGACCGCCGGGTCCTCCTCCGTTTTTTTAATGCCGTCTCCCTGTTCCGAAGGAGGATATTCAGCGGCGCGCTAAAAGCCGACAGTCATGCCATGTCTCAGGAGAAACATGCATGAGTTCTGACCTCGGTAATTCAAGGAAGGCATGGTCGGTGCTGATTGTCAGCACGCTGGCCTTCACCGTCTGCTTCATGGTCTGGATGATGTTCGGCGTCATCGGCATTCCGATCAAGAAGATGCTCAACCTCAACGCCACCGAGTT
>CAZIYA010000398.1:0-3338 GCA_964543355.1 uncultured Polaromonas sp. | reverse complement strand
CGCATCAGCTGCTTGTTGAGCTGGGCGGCGGTGGCTTCGCGCAGCTCGTCGAAGACGATCGGCTTGGTGAGGTAGTCGTCGGCCCCGCTGGTCATGCCGCTGCGCACATGTTCGCGTTCCTGCAGCGAGGTCAGGAGGATGACCGGTGTGGCCTGAATGGCCGGGTCGGCGCGCAGCGCCTGCATCATGGCGAAGCCGTCCATCTCGGGCATGTTGACATCGCTGACCACCAGGTCGGGCCGGTGGTCGCGCACCATCGCCAGCCCGGAGGCGCCGTTGTCCGCCTCCACCACCTCGTAACCTTCGAAACGCAGCGCCGCGGCGATCAGTTCCCGGATCGTCTCGTCGTCATCGATCACTGCTATCAACGCCATTTTTTTCCATCCCATAGAGCGGCTACAGGGTTGAAGCTTACCAGTGGCGGTCGCCTTCCGGGCATGACCCGGCAGCGGCGGGGGCGAATGGCAGCCAGCGCCGGAGGCCTTCGCTGATTGCTATTTAGTTGATAGCTGCTTACGCCCGCTGTATAAAGGCTGAAGGCCTGAAACGTCATGCGCTGCGCGCCCGTCCACCCTTTTGATTCCGGCCCGCTACTCTTAACTTTTCTTCGAGAAGTGAGCCTGCACTGAAAAGCCGGCCAAGCGCTTTTCGCGCTTTACCAGCTGCGCTGATCACGCACTGCGTGCGCGGCCGCCTTTTTTGCTCCGCAGAAAGGGAGGGTAAAGCGCGATGCGTTTTATCGCTTCGCTCATCAAGCGCTGCGCGCTCGACCTCCCTTTTCAGCCCAGGTGCGGGTCCAGCGGATTTGCATCACCCTGAGCATCACCAGCATGCCCAGCGACAGCGCCGCAAAAAAGAAGAAACCCCACATATAGGTGCCAGCGTACTGTTTCGACACGCCCATGGCATTGGGCACCAGCCCGCCGCCGAGCGCACCTATCTCGCCGATCATGGAGCCGGCCACGGCCGTGGCCAGCGGCCAGCGCAGCGGCACCAGCTGGAACAGTGCGCCGTTGCCCGCACCCAGCGCAGCAAAACACAGCATCACCAGCAAGGTGGTTCCCACCAGGGAGCCGCCGGCCAGTCCGCAAAGCACCAGGGTCAGCGCAATCGTCAGGAGGACCACGCTCAGGGTGTTCACGCCGCCCCAACGGTCCGAGATCCAGCCGCCAAAAACGCGCAGCGCCGCGCCCATGAAGGCCGCCAGCATCGAGAGCTGCCCCGCCTGTACCTTGCTGACACCGAACTGGTCGTAATAGTAGGACGGCAGAAAGGTCGCCAGGCCGATGAAGCCGCCGAAAGTCACCGCATAGATCAGGCTGAAGGCCCAGCCGTCTTTTTCGAACAGGCAGGCCACGTGCTCGCGCAGCGTGGCGTGGCTGTCCACGTCGTCCGGCTCCCTGGCAAAAAGAATCATGGCAATCAGCGGCAGCAGCATGGCGATGGCGGCGATGCCATAAACCGATTGCCAGCCGAAACGCTGCGCCAGGGCAGGCGCGATCAGCACCGACACGGCGGTGCCCACATTGCCGGCCCCCACCAGGCCCATGGCCAGGCCTTTGTAACGGGCCGGGAAGGAGCCGGAACCCAGGCTGAGCGCCACGCCAAAACTGGCACCGGCAATGCCCAGCAACACACCCATGGCGAGCAGGCTGCTGTAGGAGTCGACGACAAAGTAGCCAAACAGCAGGGCGACCATGATCAGGCCCATTTCCACCAGGGTGGCGTTTTTCCGGCCGATGTACTGGGCCAGCACGCCCAGGGGAAAGCGCATGAGTGCGCCCGCAAAAATGGGTACCGACAGCATCACGCCCTTTTGGGTCGGCGAGAGGTTGTAGGTCTCGGAAATGAAAGGTGCCATGGCCCCGTTCATCACCCAGATGCAGCACGAAAAGGCGAAGTAGAAAAAGGCTGCGCCCAGTGTTGGCGCGTGGCCGGCTTTGAGAAAATTACGGAACCCCGCCATGGTGCAGACTCTTTCTGTGAAGTGGTTGATTCACAGAATCAGTGCGAGAAACGTGCCACCTTGGGGCAGGGAAAGTGCACTCTTGCAGCGCAATTACGCGCGATTGGGCGGTTTCTTTTGGTGCGCCGCACAATTTGCGGGCATTCCTGTTTCGTTCAGTGCTTGCGGTCCATGTCGACACACACCATGGCGGCGTAGTGGTTCCAGCGCAGGGTGATCACATAGGGATGCGTGCGCACCCGGGCCTTGATGCCTTGCGCCCCCTGCAGCTTGATCGGAACCGAGATCTGCAGTTCCGCCCCCAGCGCCTTGCGGGCATTGCCCGCCAGCGTGTTGGCAATCTCGCCCACCGCGTCCAGCAGGTTGCCGTCGCTGAGGTCGGTTTCATGCTGCAGCAGCAGGATTTCGCGCACCAGCTTGCCCGGCATGGAAACCACAACATGGCCGTTGTGGCTGCCGGCAAAAGTGACGATGCCGTTGAACTCGAAGCCTTCGATGTCGCCGGTGCCCAGAAAGGCCGAGGTGATCACGGGTTCCTGGCGCGTGGTGACTTTCAGGTAGTTCCGGATGGAGTCAACAAACAGCTTCAGATCGGTTTCGTTGAGTGTGGCCATGGTTACTCCTGGCGCGCATCGGAAACGTCGAGCAGCGCCATTTGCAGCTCTTCGTCGGTAAAAGGTTTGGCAACAAAGCCGCGGGCACCCAGCTTGAGCGCCTGGATGGCGGTGGATTTGTCGCTCAGGGCGCTGACCACCAGGATGTTGATCTTCGGGTCAAACCGGAGCAGCTCCGTGATGCATTCAATACCGTCCATCTCGGGCATGGTCAGGTCCATGGTCACCACTTCAGGCCGGGTGGCGCGGGCCAGGCGCAAGGCCTCGCGGCCGTTCTTGGCCAGCCCCGCAAGGACGATGCCCTTGAGCCCGCCGCTTTGCACGACGCGCGAGATGCGGGTGCGGATCATGTTGGAGTCGTCAACAATCATCAGGCGCATAAGGTTCTCCCGGTTTTTTCTTTATCGACGCGCACAGGCTCCCGTATTCGCCAGCCAGGGCCGCCCCAATGGAATGCGTCTCCGAGGGGCTGAGAACGATCGCGGCCTCTCCGGGCGAGAGGGCTGCCATAGCGGCCCTCGTTCAGGCGGTCCGCCGCGACTTTCGGGAACAACGTACCGTGGAACTGGAGGGATGGGTCCTGTCCCGCACGGAAGTCGAACTCTGCCTGCTGACACTTCTGCCGAATTAGACCCTTTCGCTTTACCTTCACGCCTGGGCATCGTACAATAGGGGGGTTCAATGGCCCAGGTTTACGCCGCAAAATCCCTCGCGAAAGCTGCGCTGAGCGCCCCCCGAGACCTCGTCAATGCGTATAT
>CAZIYA010000397.1:0-3347 GCA_964543355.1 uncultured Polaromonas sp. | reverse complement strand
TGGTGCTGGTCTTCGGCCATGAGATCACCCTGCTGGGCCCGGAAGCCGCCTGGGGTGCGCTGCTGGTGTTTCTCAGCGCCGTCAGTTATGCGCTGTACCTGGTTTACAGCGGCGAAATGGTCAAGCGGCTGGGCGCCTTGCGCCTGGTGGGCCTGGCCACCACGGTGGCTTGCCTGTGCTGCATCCTGCAGTTCCTGTTACTCAGGCCGCTGAGCGCCGCGGCTGTCGCGCCCGAGGTGATCTGGCTGTCGGTGCTCAATGCCACCCTGTGCACGGCCGCGCCGGTGCTGATGGTGATGATGGCCATTGAACGCATAGGCGCCAGTCTGGCTGCGCAGACCGGCATGGTCGGCCCGATGTCCACCATCCTGATGGGCGTGCTGATTCTCGGGGAGCCGTTCACCGCCTGGGTGGCGGCCGGCACGGTGCTGGTGATTGCCGGGATTTTTGTGTTTTCCCGAGGGAAATAGCCCCCACGCTTGCCACTGCGTGTGCTGCGCTGTCCCCCGAGGGGGCCGCTGCGCCTGCGGCCCGGCAAAGCCGGTTCCGCGGCCCCTGCTGGTAGGGAGAGTTCCCGCGGTCGCCTACAGCATGTGAGCGTGCTGGCTATTTCTTGGCCGGTGTGCGCTTGGGGGCAGGGCCGGCCGGTGCGGCGCTGGCGCTTCGGCTGGCCGACAGGCTTTCCATGCGCTGCGCGATCGTGACAGGCGACTGCCCGGCGAAGCTGTCCAGCCGGTTGCCCATGGCCTGCTCCAGCAGGTCCAGCCGCTGCTGCGCCGGCGGGTGGGTGCTCAGCGACAAGGCAAACAGCGGGTTGTCGGGCGTGGCGGTGCGCAGCTGCTGCAGCACGGCCACCAGGCCATAGGGGTCAAAACCGGCACGCGCGGCCAGCGCCACGCCGCTGCGGTCTGCATCGAATTCATCAGTCTGGTCCAGCCCGCGTGAATACAGGTCGCGCCCGAGGCTGAGAAACTGGGCCGAGACCGCGCCCGCCAGTTCGCCCTTGACCTGTGAACCGA
The DNA here is from genome assembly GCA_964543355.1 of uncultured Polaromonas sp. Taxonomy (GTDB): domain Bacteria; phylum Pseudomonadota; class Gammaproteobacteria; order Burkholderiales; family Burkholderiaceae_C; genus Polaromonas. Next base: position 2,328 of record CAZIYA010000397.1, on the reverse strand, counting down.
TCACGCGGGTCAGCAGTCCAGCCCTGGCTGTTTTGGCGATGGCCTGCAGGTGGTGTTTGGCCGTCACGTGGGTGATCTCATGCGCCAGGATGCCGGCGAGCTCGGCTTCGTCGGCAACGCGTTCCAGCAGCCCTTTGGTCACGAACACATATCCGCCGGGTGCGGCGAAGGCGTTGAAACCGGGATCGTCCAGCACTGCAAAAGTCCAGGGCAGATGCGGCCGCGAGGACTGCAGGCTGATCCAGCGCCCCAGCTGGTTGACATAGCGCTGCAGCGCCATGTCGGGATGCAGGGGCTTGCTGCCCAGCAGCACCGCGGCGAGCTGGCGGCCGATCTCGATTTCTTTCGGCTCGTCGATCTGCTCGAGCGACTGCGACAGCAGGCCGATCAGGTCGGCGCCGCGAGCGGCCTGGCCGCCGCCGGCCGGGGCCAGGCTGGCGCCCAGCATGTTCCCCAGCACGCCCCCAGGCGAGGCCGGTTGCTGCTGGGCCGGTGCTTCGGCGGGCGCGGCCTGGCGCAGGAAAGACCCGAGCAGGTTGAGGGCCTTGCCGGCGTCCTGGCTGCGCGCCGGTGCACAGCCGAGCGCTACACCCAAGGCAAGCGGAAGACAGATGGCGCGGATACGAAGATATTGCGGGTTCATGGTCGTGTCCTGCCCATCAATTGAAATTGCCCGTGCCCGGCGGGTTGCCCTGGGTGGGTGCTTGTACAGGTGCGGGCGTCGGCAGGGCCTCAATGGCCCGGCTGGACAACGCGGCGCCGGCAGCGAACTGGCGCGCCTGGTCGGCATCCAGCCGCATCGTGTCCGCCTGTGCCACGGCAGCCATGTCAGGCTGCGAGCGCGCCAGGTCTTCAGCGCCCAGCCCGCGGATGCCGACGGTGGAGGTGGCCGTGGTGGCTCCACCTTGCGCGCTGCCCTTGTTGAAGAAGCTGGTCAACCCGCGCAGTGCATTGGCGCCGGCGCTGGGCGCTGCTGCGCTGCTGGCCGAAGCAACATCGAACATGTGGACCCAGCCGCTGGCGCCTTCGGCGGTGCGCACCTGGATCCAGGCGCCCTGGCGCGCCCCCGAGCGGGTGACGGGTGTGCGCGCAGCCAGGGCGGCCAGGCTGCGTGAACTTTCACCGGGTGCTTCGCGCAGCTCGGCCGCGCGCTTGAGCAGCACCGACTCGTTCTGTGCATGGACCAGGGTGCTGCCCAGCAGGAGGGCGCAAGAGCCCAGCCAGGCAAAACGGTTGAATTTACTCAGTATCATGGCCCATCACCTCCCAACGATTAAGTGGAAATTATTATGGATTTAGGTATTGCAGGCAAATGGGCTCTGGTATGTGGCGCAAGCAAGGGCTTGGGCCTGGGCTGCGCGCAGGCGCTGGTGCGTGAGGGGGCGAACGTGCTGATCGTCGCGCGCGGTGTCGAGGCGTTGCGGGCAGCCGCTGCAAATTTGATAGCTGATGGCGCCCGTCCAGCAGGGGCTGAGGTGCTATTTGTTGCTGCAGATATCACCACCGCTGCGGGCCGCGCAGCGGTTTTTGCAGTGCGTAAAGACTTCGACATTGTGGTGACCAATGCCGGTGGGCCGCCCCCCGGCGACTTCCGCGACTGGGACCGTGAGGCCTGGATCAAGGCAGTCGATGCCAACATGCTGACACCCATCGAGCTGATCAAGGTCACGGTGGACGGCATGGCGGCGCGCGGTTTCGGGCGTATCGTCAACATCACGTCCAGCGCGGTGAAGGCGCCCATCGACATCCTGGGCCTGTCCAACGGCGCGCGCAGCGGCCTGACCGGTTTTGTCGCCGGCGTGGCGCGCAGCAAACTGGCGGCGCAGGGGGTGACCATCAACAACCTGCTGCCCGGTGCTTTTGACACCGACCGGCTCAAGGGCACCATGAAGGGGGCGGCGGAAAAAACCGGGCAGCCGCTGGAAGCCGTGCTGGACGCACGCCGCAAAACCATTCCGGCGCAGCGCTTCGGAACACCCGAAGAGTTCGGCGCGATCTGTGCGTTCCTGTGCAGCATGCATGCGGGCTACATGACAGGCCAGAACGTGCTGGCCGATGGCGGGGCTTATCCAGGCAGCTTCTGAGTTGCCCTGGTACCGGCCCCGGATTTGAAAGGGCCGGGACTCAGAACGTTTCCCATTCCCCGCTGGCCGTAGCCAGCTTGGGTGCGGCGATGGCGTGCTGGGCCGGCGGTGGCTGTGGCTGTTTACGCGGCGTGTGCCGCACGGGGCCTGCTCCGCGCTGAGCAGTCTTCCCCTGCCGGACGGCTTCCTTGTCCAGCCGGAACACACTGACCACCTGGGACAGCCCACTGGCCTGCTCCTGCAA
>CAZIYA010000396.1:0-3367 GCA_964543355.1 uncultured Polaromonas sp. | reverse complement strand
GTGAGTATGGCGGACGAAGCTGTTCTCGCGGCAACCCGTCACTGGCTCGAAAAAGCCGTGATCGGGCTGAACCTGTGCCCGTTTGCAAAGGCGGTGTATGTGAAGAACCAGGTGCGCCTGGTGGTCAGCCATGCGCGGCATGCCGATGACCTGCTTGAAGAGCTCGACAAGGAGCTCGACCTGCTGGTGGCCACGCCGGCTGAAGAGATTGACACCACGCTGCTGATTCACCCCACGCTGTTCGACGACTTCCTGGACTTCAATGATTTCCTTGAAATTGCCGAAGGGGTGGTTGATGAACATGAGCTCGAAGGTGTGATTCAACTCGCCAGTTTTCACCCGAAGTTCCAGTTTGACGGTACCGAGCCGGACGACATCAGCAACTACACCAACCGCGCGCCGTTTGTCATGCTGCACCTGCTGCGCGAGGACAGCGTGGAGCGTGCTGTAGAAGCGTTCCCCGAGGCTGATGCGATTTTTGAGCAGAACATTGCCACCCTGGAAAAGCTCGGCCACGCAGGCTGGAAAGCGCTGGGGCTCTAAGCCGGGACGCCAACCCTGCCCGGGTGAAGCGGCAGTTCAGCCGCCGCTACCGTAGGGCCGGGTGATGATTTCCAGATAGTGGCCATTCGGGTCGTTCCAGTAAACGCCCCGCCCGCCGTCATGGTGGTTGATCTGGCCCGCTTGCTGGTGGCCCGGGTCGGCCCAGTAGGGAAGCTGGCGCGCGCGGATGCGCCCGAAGATGATGTCGAACTCTTCTTCACTCACCAAAAAGGCGTAGTGCTCGATGATGAGCTCGCCGTCATGCGAGATGAAGTCAAGGGTGACACCGTTGTCAAGCTCTACGCCATGGAATGGGCCGAAGCGCACCGGCGCGGCCAGCCCCAGCATGTCGGCAAGGAATGTCGCCGAGGCCAGCGAATCGCGGGCGTGAACAATCGTGTGGTTGAGCTGAACAGGCATGGGTTCGGTATGTTCTTGGAGGCCGAGGTGCCGGCTTCATTGAAGGGCAGCATAAATGTTAGGGCTCCGCGTACGGGTCAAGCGCGCTATAACCCCGCACACCCGTCGAGGTCTTTCTCAGGGTTGCGGCGCTTCTAGGCGTTGCAGCTTCTTGCGCACGAGGTGAATGTTGCTGCGCAGCGCATACAACTCATCGGTGTAGGACAGCGGCACGCTGATTTTTTCCGCACGGCGTTCAAGAGCGTTGAGTTCATCGAGGAGGGCGCCCGCGTTGCGTGTGCCTTCGATGCGGTTTTCGATGTCGCGAAGCTGTCCGTACCACCTGAAGATGCGTGAACGCACCCGAAATTCATACAGGGGCGGCACGATGCGAGACAGGGGCAGCATGACCGCGATGATGATGCCCATCGCCAGCCACATGCGCTCGACCAGATTGGCCACCCAGAAGGGAAGGTAGCGCTGCAGCAGCGGCGCATCGTTCTTGATGGCGCGTTCGGCTTCTTTGGAGATGGGCAACTCGTTGTTGTCGCGATTGGGAAATTCGCGGGCGCTCTTGAACCACCCCGCGGGACTGTGAATGACGTTGCCGGCCTGCGCAAACAGCTGCACCAGGGCTGGATGGGTAGTGCTTCTGGCGATGAGTGAGGTGGTGGTTGCGACGAGGTTGACATCCTCGGACGGAATATTTCCGGCCAGGTCCACCACCCCCTGGGGAAGGCGTGCCGTGCTCAGGAAAGTAAAACGCTTGGAATAAGCCTCACCCTGTGTGAAGTTCATGAGTTTCACCCCCGGTGTCTGCAGCAGCATTTGCACCATCAGTGATTCCGGGGCCGAGGCAAACACAATCGCATCAAGTTCGCCGCCGAGAAACGCAACCGTTGCGGGCGTCTGATCCAGGTTCGAGGTGCGAAGGCTGGCCGGTTCGATGCGGTTGCTTTCGAGCAGCTTGCCCATCAGGCTGGGCACGCCGCTGCCGGGGGTTCCGAAATTGACGCGCAAGCCCTGCAATTGGGTAAGCGAATTCAGCGCTCCCCTGCTTGCCGCTTCGCGCACCGCGCCGCCCTTCGCGGGGGCTGCGTTTGTTCCCTGGGCTTTTTGGGCAACGTCTTCGCGGTAAAACAGCCACAGCGGCTCGATAAACAGGCTTCCCAGGGAGGTCAGGGCCTCGGCGTCCGCGGCGTCGTAGCTGCTGGTGCCACCCTGCACAAAACCGAGGTCGACCTTGCCTTCGCGCAGCAACTGCAGGTTGTGGGCCGAACCCTGCGAGGGCAGCAGCACCACCTCGATGCGGTCCTGGGCCAGGATGCTGGCGTAGCGCTTGCCGAACTCTTCATACGCGCTTTGCGCCGGACCGGTGGCGAGTGTGACGCGCTTGGGCGGATTGGGGTCCAGCCACCAGTAAGCCAGTACCAGCAGCGTGACAGCAAGTACAACAAATGGACCAACAGAGACGGCCAGATCGCGCAGCGACAGCAGGGTGTAGCGTATGGTTTTTGGCATGCCGGCACCTTAACATGGACCCGTCGAAATCACGACGGGAATTCCAACTTCAGCATAAAAACAAGCTGTGGCCCAATATCCGTCTGCGTCAACAGCTACGTTTTTAATAGCGTCATGAACCGCCGTGCAGGAACAGCAGCACTGCATTGAGCAGGTAGGTGGCCAGCAGGCCCACGCTGACCCAACTGGCAAAACGCAGCACCCGACCCTGAGGCCGCATCACCAGTCCGATCATCACCAGCCCGCTCATGACCACGGCGGCGACCGCCGTGCCCGCGTGCACGGGCGCGGCGTTCGCGAGCAGCGGCCCGCGGGTGTAAAAAATGTCGTCGATCGCCAGAATGCTCACGTTGAACAGGTTGCTGCCGAGCAGGTTGCCAATGGCCATGTCGAGCGCGCGCAGGCGCAGGGCCGACAGCGTGACCGCTACTTCAGGCAGCGTGGTCACCAGCGCCATGAACAGCGTGCCGACAAAGCTGCGGCTCCAGCCCATGGCCTGGGCCAGCTGGTCGGCAAGGGCGGGCAGCCAGCTGCCGGCAACCAGCACCACCAGCGCGGCGAGTCCGAAGCGGCGCCACTGCTGCCTCAGCGGCGGCACCGGCCCGGGGTTCGCATCGGGGGCGGGTTTCTGCCGCAGCGACTGCTCGTGCGCGAAGACGCTGCGCAGCGCCAGCAGGTAGAGCGCCAGCAGCGCCGGGCTGTACAGGCCCAGATGCAGCATGGCCGGCGTGGCGGCGGGCAGCAGCAGGCTCATGGCGACAAAGCCCAGCATGACCACGCCAAAGGCGGCGGACAGCAGGTGCGCCGCGCTCGCATGGCGGTAGATCGGCTGGCGTGGTTGCAGCGCGTCAATCACCACCAGGAACACGAGGTTGAACACACAGGCGCCGAGCGCATTGCCCAC
>CAZIYA010000395.1:0-3388 GCA_964543355.1 uncultured Polaromonas sp. | reverse complement strand
GTTCGGCGATGAAGAAACGCCGGACGTTGCGCAGCACCATCAGGATGTGCTGGTCCACCGTGTAGACGTGGAACAGGTCGTGCTGCATCTGACCGACGATCTTGCGGAACACCCAGAGGTAGCGGCCCAGCACCGAGGTCTGGTTCATCAGGCGCATCGCGTGGGTGATGCCCACCGGCTCCTGCATGATCTGCCGGAAGGTGTTGCGGTTGACCGGGTCGCTGCGGAACTTCGCGTCCATCACGCCGCGGGCGTTGTACAGCGCCCGCAGTGTCCGTGCGGACAGGCCCTTGACGCCTACCGTGGTCTGGTAGACCAGAAAAGTCTCGAGGATGGCGTGCGGATGCTTCAGGTACAGGTCGTCGCTGGCCACCTCGACCATGCCGGCCTTGTTGAAGAAGCGTTCGTTGATCGGCTGCGGCGCCTGCCCGCTGGGATTGAGCCGCTCCTCGATGTTGAGCAGCAGGATCTGGTTGAGCTGGGTGACCGCCTTGGCGGCCCAGTAAAAGCGTTTCATCAGCGCCTCGCTGGCGCGTGAAACCACCCGGCCGGTGTCGCTGTGGGTGACGGTGGTGTAGCCGAACGATTCGGCCACCACGGTCTGCAGGTCAAACACCAGGCGGTCCTCGCGCCGACCCGAGAGCAGGTGCAGGCGCGCCCGTATCAGGCTCAGCAGGGCCTCGTTGGCCTTGATCTGCCGGACCTCGAAAGCCGTCGCCAGCCCGCCGCGGGCCAGGTCGTCCCAGGACTTGCCCAGCCCGGCCGCGCGCGCCACCCAGAGGACGATCTGCAGGTCGCGCAGGCCGCCGGGGGATTCCTTGCAATTGGGCTCCAGCGAATAAGGCGTGTCTTCAAACTTGTTGTGGCGCTGGCGCAGCTCCAGCGTTTTGGCCACAAAAAAGGCCCGCGGGTCCAGCACATCGTCCAGTTGCTCCAGCAGCGTCGAAAAAAGTGTCTTGGAGCCCGCCAGCAGGCGCGCTTCCAGCAGCGAGGTCTGGACAGTCACGTCCTTGGCGGCTTCCTCGACGCAGTCCGTGATGCTGCGCACGCTGGAACCGATTTCCAGGCCGGTGTCCCAGCAACTGCCGATGAATTTCTCGATCCGGGTTTTCAGGGCAGCGTCGCCGTCCACCCGGGCGTCGTCGGGCAGCAGCAGCAGGACATCGACGTCGGAATGCGGAAACAGCTCGCCGCGGCCAAAACCACCCACAGCCACCAGCGAGCAGCCGGCGGGAAAGCCGGCCTGTTGCCAGAGCTGGCGCAAGGTGCCGTCGGTGTGCCGGGCCAGGCGGTGCAGCAGGCTGCGGATGCCGCGTGTGGACGCGCCGCTGCCGGCCAATGAGGCCAGCAGGGCGTTTTTCCCGACACGGTACTGCTCGCGCAGCTGGGCGGTTTCGCTGGAGGGGGAAGAGGCGGGCAGCGCGGAGAGCATCAGCGGCAGGCGGTGCGCTGGCGAAACGGCTCAGGCAACCGAATCGGCGGTCGCCTGCGCCTGGACCGGCGCGGCCTGCTGCCCTGCGGACGGAACAAAATCCGGAATCGCCGGGCTGCCGGCCGAGAGCGTCAGCACCTCATAGCCGGTCTCGGTCACCAGAATCGTGTGCTCCCATTGCGCCGACAGCGAATGGTCGCGCGTCACGATGGTCCAGCCGTCTTTTTCGGGGCCGTCCTTGATGTCGCGCTTGCCCGCGTTGATCATGGGTTCGATGGTGAAGGTCATGCCGGGCTTGAGCTCTTCGAGCGTGCCGGGGCGGCCGTAGTGCAGCACCTGGGGTTCTTCATGGAAGTTGCGGCCAATGCCGTGGCCGCAAAATTCGCGCACGATGGTGAACCCCTGCTTTTCCGCGAAAACCTGGATGGCGTTCCCGATGTCGCCCAGCCTGGCGCCGGGTTTGACCCGCATGATGCCGTGCCACATGGCTTCATAGGTGACCTTGCACAGGCGTTTGGCGGCAATCGACACGTCACCGATCATGTACATGCGGCTGTTGTCGCCGAACCAGCCATCCTTGGTGATCACGGTGACGTCGATGTTCATGATGTCGCCCTTTTTCAGGGGCTTGTCATTGGGAATGCCGTGGCAGACCACATGATTCAGCGAGGTGCACAGCGAAGCCGGGTAGGGCGGATAGCCCGGTGGCTGGTAGCCCAGGGTGGCCGACACCGTGCCCTGCACGTTGACCATGTAGTCGTTGGCGAGCTTGTCGATCTCGCGGGTGGTAACCCCGGCCTTGACGAAGGGCGTCAGATAGTCCAGCACCTCGGACGCCAGCTTGCAGGCGACCCGCATGCCTTCAATGCCGGCCGCGTCTTTGTACGTAATGCTCATGCGCCAATTATCCCACCGCCGGGCGGCCCCTGCATTCCAGCGGATTTGCACGGCATGGGGAGCCGCTGCACGCCGGACCGGGCACGCAGTCGCTGATAAAATTGCGGGTTAACGCGTATCCCGCAGCCTGGTACTGCAGGCGGTTAAACCCCAAAACAGCTTGTGAGCTGCCCACCTCCCACTACAAGGCCACCGCCACCGTGACCCTGCACCTGACGACTTTCGAGGGCGAACCCCAGGGGATCAACGCCCTGAGCGACTTCCGCGTCCAGCAACTCCTTCCGCGCCTGCAAGCCATCGACGGCAAGATTGCGGGCATTCAGGCCCGCTTTGTCCATCTGGTGGCCACTGAAGCGCCGCCCACGGAAGCGCTCAAAACCCGGCTCTCGGCACTGCTCAGTTATGGGGACCCGTGCCCCGCAAGTGCCGGCAAGGGCGACGAAGCGCTCTTGTTCATCGTTTCACCGCGTTTCGGCACGGTCTCTCCCTGGGCCTCCAAGGCGACGGACATTGCCCACAACTGCGGGCTGGCCATCAAGCGCATCGAGCGCATCACCGAATACCGGGTCAGCCTCAAGTCCGGCTTTTTCAGCAAGACCGCCCTGAGCGCCAGTCAACGCGAACAGGTTGCCGCGTTGCTGCACGACCGCATGACGGAAAGCGTGATGACCAGCCGCGAACAGGCTGCCGGGCTTTTCACCGAATTGCAGGGCGCACCGCTGCAGACCATCAACGTGCTGGCTGGCGGCAAGGCCGCGCTGGAAGCCGCCAACACCGAATTCGGCCTGGCGCTGGCCGCCGACGAAATCGATTACCTGGTGACTGCCTTCACCCAGCTCCGGCGCAATCCGACCGACGTCGAGCTCATGATGTTCGCCCAGGCCAACAGCGAACACTGTCGCCACAAGATCTTCAACGCCGACTTCACGATTGACGGCGTGCCGCAGGACAAAAGCCTGTTCGGCATGATCCGCAACACCGAAAAGCTGCATCCGCAGCACACGGTGGTGGCCTATTCGGACAACGACTACCAGACATCGCGGCAGACCGCCGCGAACG
>CAZIYA010000394.1:0-3423 GCA_964543355.1 uncultured Polaromonas sp. | reverse complement strand
CAAAGATACCTTCTTCACCGGTTTCCTTGACGCGCAGGGCCACGTTGTGTTGCAGTTCTTTTTGCAGGCGGTCCCAGATCTGGCGGCTGGTGACGTACTTGCCTTCACGGCCGGCCAGCGGGCTGGTGTTGACGCAGAAGTTCATGGTCAGGGTCGGTTCATCGACCTTGAGCATGGGCAGCGGCGCCGGGGTCACCGGGTCGGTGATGGTCACGCCGATACCGATTTCATTGATGCCGTTGATCAGCACAATTTCACCCGGGCCGGCTTCCGTGGTCTGCACGCGCTCCAGGCCCTGGAAAGTCAGCACCTGGTTGATCCGGCCCTTGACGGCCTTGCCGTCCGGGCCTTCCATCACCACCACATCCATCATGGGCCTGATCGTGCCCTGGCTGATGCGGCCCACGCCGATGCGGCCCACGAAGGTCGAGAAGTCGAGCGCGGAAATCTGCAGCTGCAGCGGCGCTGCCGGATCACCTTCCTGGTGCGGCACATGCTTGAGGATGGTATTGAACAGGGCCGACATGTCGGGACCCCACTGCTCGTTCGGCGGGCCCTCTTCCAGCGACGACCAGCCGTTGATGCCGGAGGCATACACCACGGGAAAGTCCAGTTGTTCGTCGGTGGCGCCCAGCTTGTCGAACAGATCGAAAGCAGCGTTGACCACATAGTCGGGGCGCGCACCAGGCTTGTCCACCTTGTTGACCACCAGGATGGGCTTGAGGCCCAGGGCCAGCGCCTTCTTGGTCACGAAACGCGTCTGCGGCATCGGGCCTTCCTGCGCATCGATCAGCAGCACCACGCCGTCGACCATGGACAGTGCGCGTTCCACCTCGCCGCCGAAGTCGGCGTGGCCGGGGGTGTCGACGATGTTGATGTGGGTGCCTTCCCAGGTCACAGCGCAATTCTTCGCCAGGATGGTGATGCCGCGCTCTTTTTCGATGGCGTTGTTGTCCATCACGGTGTCAACCACTTTTTCGTGTTCGGCAAAGGTGCCGGACTGGCGCAGCAGCTGGTCGACCATGGTGGTCTTGCCGTGGTCAACGTGGGCAATGATGGCGATGTTTCGGATTTGCTTGTGGCTCATGGTTCGCTTTCTTAAAACTTCAAATCGGTGGTGTCAAGCCATTGCGGCGCTGGCCGCAGGGCTGGAAGAAACGGGTGAAACATCCTGGCGGGCAGCCAGCATGTCCTGGATTTCAATCGGGCTCAGCAGGCGCCCGGGGATCAGTTCATCGGCAGTGACATGGGCCGACCCCAGGAAGGCCGCGGGCTCGGACCCGTAAACCTGCACCAATGCAGCATCGGGGCCCCACTGGCCCGGGTTGCCGCGGCGGCGCAGGCCACTCAGGAATCGCCCTGCATTGTCGGCATCGAGTGTGACAACCGGATAAGCGGCCACCAGCGACTGCACCGGCAACAGGCAGGCTTCTCGCTCGGTCTCGCTCATGGCCTCGAGCGAAGGCAGGCTGATGCATTGGCTGTCGGTGTAGCCACCGGTCTCCAGCCGCCTGAGCGAACCCAGGTGGGCGCCGCAGCCAATGGCCTCCCCGATGTCTTCACCGAGGGTGCGAATGTAGGTGCCCTTGCTGCAGGACACTATGATTTTGATAGCTGCTGGCGCCCGTGGATCATGGACTGGAACCATATTTATCTTGTAAATCGTGATGTGGCGGGCTTCCCGCTCGACTTCTTCACCCTTGCGTGCGTATTCGTACAGCGCCTTGCCGTCTTTCTTCAGCGCTGAATACATGGGTGGCACCTGCGCCAGCGGGCCGGTGAAGCGGCGCGTCAGCTCGTCCAGCAGCTCCGGCGTGATGGGCGGCACCGGCCGCGTTTCAATCACATCACCTTCGGCGTCAGCGGTGCTGGTCTTCTGGCCCAGCAGCAGCACGGCCTCGTAAGTCTTGTCGGCATCGAGCTGGAGCTGGCTGAACTTGGTGGCCGCGCCAAAACACAGGGGCAACACGCCGGTGGCCAGTGGGTCCAGGGTGCCGGTGTGGCCGGCCTTGTCGGCGCGCAGCAGCCACTTGGCCTTCTGCAAGGCCTGGTTGCTCGACAGGCCCAGCGGCTTGTCGAGCAGCAGCACGCCGTGCACGGGACGTCGCTGTATCTTTTGGCGATGAGAAGAAGTTTGCGTCATAAATTCCGACAGGCTCAGCGCTCGGGCTGGCCCGGGCACTCTGTTGGCGCCGTTGTCCCTGAACCTGTCATCAAGGGGAACGGCGCGAACTCAGTCGTCTTGGGCGCGGGAAGAAACCGCCTTGGCGATCAGGGCGTTCATGTCGGCCGCACGCTCCGTGGTGCGGTCAAACTGGAAATGCAGGGTCGGCACCGTGTGGATCATCAGCTTCTTGAACAGGCCGTTGCGCAGAAAACCTGCCGCCTGGTTCAACGCCGTTTCGCACTCTTTCGGGTCGCCGATCAGCACACTGAAAAACACCTTGGCATGCGCGTAATCCGGCGTCACCTCGACCGCCTGGATGGTCACCATCCCGACCCGCGGGTCTTTCAACTCGCGCGCGATCAGTTCCGTCAGATCGCGCTGGATCTGGTCGGCAACGCGAAAACCGCGGTTCGGAGTGGATGATTTTTTACGCATGATTCAGTGAGCCTGCCGGTTGGCTGGCTGCCTTTTTGGAGGCAGCCGGCCTTGCGGTGATCAGACCTCCAGCGTCCTGGCCACTTCCCTGATTTCGAAGAATTCAAGCATGTCGCCGACCTGGATGTCGTTGTAGCCCTTGACGTTCAAGCCGCACTCGAAGCCTTCCTTGACTTCCTTGGCGTCGTCCTTGAAACGCTTGAGCGAGTCGAGTTCACCCGTGAAGATGACCACGTTTTCACGCAGCAGGCGCAGGCGCGCGTTGCGGCGAACCACACCGGCGGTGACCATACAGCCGGCGATCGAACCGATCTTGCTGACCTTGAACACCTGGCGAATCTCGGCCGTACCGATGACTTCTTCCTTCTTGTCCGGCGTCAGCATGCCCGACATCGCGGCGCGCAATTCGTCCACCGCATCGTAGATGATGTTGTAGTAGCGAAGGTCCACGCCGTTGTTTTCTGCCAGCTTGCGGGCCTGGGCATCGGCACGGGTGTTGAATCCGATCACCACGGCCTTGGAGGCGATCGCCAGGTTGACGTCGGACTCGGAAATACCGCCGACACCGGAGTACACCAGCTGCACCTTGACCTCGTCGGTCGAGAGCTTGAGCAGCGACTGGGCCAGGGCTTCCTGTGAACCCTGCACATCGGCCTTGATGATGATGGGCAACATCTTGACCTCGCCGGCGCCGATGTCGGAGAACATGTTCTCCAGCTTGGCAGCCTGCTGTTTGGCCAGCTTGGTGTTGCGGAACTTGCCGGCACGGTAAGTGGCGATTTCACGGGCGCGACGTTCGTCGAGCATGACCATGAACTCAT
>CAZIYA010000393.1:0-3423 GCA_964543355.1 uncultured Polaromonas sp. | reverse complement strand
CTGCTGATTGAAACCTTCACCGAATGGCAGGAGCGTACCGGCCACACCATCCTCGAGCGTTACGGCATGAGCGAGACGGCCATGCTGACCTCCAACCCCTACAAAGGCGAGCGGCGCGGCGGCACCGTCGGCTTTGCCTTGCCCGGGGTGAGCCTGCGCGTGCAGGACGATGACGGCCAGCCCCTGCCCACGGGCGAGATCGGCGGCATCCAGGTCAAGGGTCCGAACATCTTCAAGGGTTACTGGCGCATGCCCGAGAAGACGAAGGAAGAGTTCACCGCCGATGGTTATTTCAAGACCGGTGACGTCGGCAAGATCGACGAGCGCGGTTACATCACCATCGTCGGGCGCAGCAAGGACCTGATCATCAGCGGTGGCTACAACGTCTACCCGGCCGAGATCGAGGGCTACATCAACGACATGCCGGGCGTCGCCGAAAGCGCGCTGGTGGGGGTGCCTCACCCCGATTTCGGCGAGGTTGGCATTGCTGTTGTGATTCCCAGGCCGGGGGCGGTGCTGGATGCCGAGCAGATCATCGCGCGGCTGAAGGCCCAGCTCGCCAATTTCAAGATTCCCAAACGCTGCTTCATCGTCAGCGGGCTACCGCGCAACACCATGGGCAAGGTGCAGAAAAACATTTTGCGCGAACAGCACAAGACCCTGTTCGTCTGAGGCTGGTCTCGTTCAGGCCGGGCGCGTTTTTTCCGGCAGCGTGGCCAGGGCCACGCCGGCCAGCGCCAGTGCGAAAGCGGCCAGCTGCGCTGCGCCTGCGGATTCGCCGAGTACCCCCACGCCGACCAGTGCAGCGCTGACGGGCAACATCACGGTGAATACCCCGGCCTGGCTGGCCGGCACACCTTTCAGGCCCGTCATCCACAACCACACGGTCCACACACTGGCCGCCAGCGCATAAAAGAGCAGCAGCAGCCAGTGGCCGGGTGCAACGGCGGCAAAGTCAAAATCCCAGGCCATCCACAAGCCCAGCGGCGTGACCAGCGCAAAACCCCAGAGGTTGATCAGCGCGGTGATGCGTTTGGGGCCAAGGGCGCCGGTGAGTTTTTTGCCGATGACCGCGTAGGCCGCTTCGCAGAGCACGGCGCCGACCAGCAGCAGGTTGCCCAGCCATGCCCGGTTTGATGACAAATCGGCCTCCAGCCCTTGCTGAGCGTGCGGTAGCAGCTCTTTTTTTGATAGCGAAACCAGCATGATGCCCAGGACGGCGCAGGCAGTCGCCAGGGCAACGCGGGGTCGGATGCGCTCGCCGAGAAAGATCCGGCTGAGCATCGCCACCGCGGCCGGGATGGACGCCATGATGACGCCGGCGGCCACCGCACTGCTCAGGCTCACGCCGAACAGCATGCAGATGGAGAACAGGAAATTGCCGAGGAAAGACTCGAGGAACACCAGCTGCCGCGTCTGCCGCGTCATCGGTGCTTCATGGGCCGGTTTTTTCAGCCAGTGCAGCATGGCAGCCCCGCCGATGCCAAAGCGCAGCCAGGCCAGCAGGAAGACCGGGAACACCGCGACCAGCGGTTTGGACAGGGCGACATAACTGCCGACGAGGGACATGCTGAGCGCCAGGCAGGCGTAGGCCACAATGCGATTCATTCAACCGGGTTTTCCTGTTTTCTGGTGAAGGACTGAAAGGTCTTTGCTGCTGCCGCGCCGCGGTGCGTCCTTGCTGCTGCGTCTTTCAAGTGCCCTGGAGTTTTCCGAGTGCCCGAAATCATGCCTTACTTTCATGCCTGAGCCGATGCCGCCCCCCGTTCCTCGCCATGTCTTTGTATACGGCACCCTGCGACGGGGCGATGTGCGTGACATCACGAGCCTGTATCCCGCGCCGCAGTTTGTCGGCTTGGCCAGTGTGGCTGGCACGCTCTATGACCTGGGGCCGTATCCAGGCGTGGTGCTGGGCGGTTCGGGCCGCGTGACCGGCGAGGTTTACGCCATCAGTGCCGAGCTGGAACGCCAGCTTGACGTCATCGAAGAAGTCTGGCCGCAGCAAACCGGGGAGTACAGCAGGCAGCAGGTGAGGGTGCAAGTTCGCGCTCCCGGGACGGCGTTCGAAACACTCGAGCTGGACTGCCTCGTTTATGAAATCAACCCTGCGCGCACGGCGGGCAAACCCGTGATCGCCAGTGGCGACTGGCTTGAAAGCCGTCGCCCGCTCCGCTGAGGGAAAAGGCCGCATTTGCAGCCATGGTTGTGGCGGTGCAATGTGCGACCCGATGCGCCAGCACTGCCATCTCATCATTCGATAATGTATTTCCGTATTATGAAATTTTAAAATGCTGCGATGCGGAAAAATTTCTCAATACAGGAAATTGTTTTTTACATAGTAAAAAATTTGCGACAGATATTTGATTTCATTAAGAATAATTTTTGTCTTATATAAGACATAAGAGATTCACAAAGTCTTGTAGAAGACTTAAAGTTGACCCCAGAGCAAACGGTAAAGCCACAAAGACATTGCCGTCCCGTTTGTCCCGCTTTTTTTTCAACCTCTGGAGTGACCTCATGCCACAGACCCTCACCGAACAACTGAGCCGCGAACAGCAGATTTCCGCCCTCGAAAAAGACTGGGCCACCAACCCCCGCTGGAAAGGCATCAAGCGCGGCTACAGCGCCGCCGACGTGGTGCGCCTGCGTGGTTCCTTCCCGATTGAGCACACGCTGGCGCGCCGCGGTGCCGAAAAGCTCTGGGATCTCCTGCACAACGAGCCTTACGTGAATTGCCTGGGCGCGCTCACAGGCGGCCAGGCCATGCAGCAGGTCAAGGCTGGCGTCAAAGCCATTTACCTGTCCGGCTGGCAGGTTGCTGCCGACAACAACAGCTACTCGGCCATGTACCCGGACCAGTCCTTGTACCCGGTGGATTCGGTGCCCAAGGTGGTTGAGACCATCAACAACACCTTCCGCCGTGCCGACGAGATCCAGCATTCCAAAGGCATCGACGCCGGCGACAAGGAGTACATCGACTATTTCGCGCCCATCGTGGCCGATGCCGAAGCCGGTTTCGGTGGCGTGCTCAATGCCTTCGAACTGATGAAGGCCATGATCAAGTCGGGTGCAGGTGGCGTGCACTGGGAAGACCAGCTGGCTTCGGTCAAGAAGTGCGGCCACATGGGCGGCAAGGTGCTGCTGCCGACCCGCGAGTCTTGCCAGAAGCTGATCGCAGCCCGCATGGCGGCCGACGTTTGCGGCGTGCCTACCTTGGTGATTGCCCGCACCGATGCGGAAGCCGCCGACCTGCTGACCAGCGACTACGACGAGATCGACAAACCTTTCCTGACCGGTGAGCGCACGGCAGAAGGTTTCTACAAGACCCGCAAGGGTCTGGACCAGGCGGTGGCCCGCGCCAACGCCTATGCCCACTACGCCGACCTGGTGTGGTGCGAAACCGGCACGCCGGATCTCGACTTC
>CAZIYA010000392.1:0-3429 GCA_964543355.1 uncultured Polaromonas sp. | reverse complement strand
GGCAATAACGTGCCACGTTGTCCAGGCTGGCCAGCGGCTCGCCGGCATAACTGCGCGAATGCCAGCTGCCGGCGTCGAGCAACGACAACTTTCCCCAAGGCTGGTCGCCGCCTGTGCCGTGGCCGCTGGTGGTGCGTTCGAGCGTGGCGTCGTGCATCAGGAAGGGAACGCCGTCGGCGCTCAGCTTCACATCGCATTCGAACATGCGGTAGCCGTGGCTGGCGCCGAGGCGGAAGGCCGCCAGCGTGTTTTCAGGCGCGAGCCGGCCCGCACCGCGGTGGGCGACCCAGCGCGGGTAGGGCCAGTCGGTCAAAGCCTTTTCCCCGTCGCGGCATCAAACCAGTGCAGCCTGTCGGCGCGTGGTGCTACCTGGATGGTCGCGCCTATTTCCGGCGTGGCCTGGGTCTCGTCAGTGCGCACAATCAGGAATTCATCGCCGAAGCGGCAGTACACCAGGCGTTCCGCACCCAGCATTTCCATGGTGTCCACCTGCACCGTCCAGCCGGTGCTGCCGATCTGCAGATGCTCGGGACGAATGCCGAGGACGGCGCCGGGCTGGCCGCCGAAGTCGGCGTTGGGCGCGTGTTTGAGCAGGTTCATGGGCGGCGAGCCCATGAAACTGGCCACAAACGTGGTCGCGGGCCGGTTGTACACCTCTTCAGGCGTGCCGAACTGCTCCATGCGGCCGGCGTTCATGACGATCATTCGCTGCGCCAGGGTCATGGCCTCGACCTGGTCGTGGGTGACGAACAGCGAGGTGATGCCGAGCTCGCGATGCAGCTTCTGGATTTCCAGCCGGGTCTGCACGCGCAGCTTGGCGTCCAGGTTGGACAGCGGTTCGTCGAACAGGAACACCTGCGGCTGGCGCACGATGGCGCGGCCCATGGCCACCCGCTGGCGCTGGCCACCGGAGAGCTGGCGCGGCTTGCGGTCAAGCAGGTGGCCCAGTTCGAGAATTTTTGCAGCCTTGTCAACCCGGGTCTTGATTTCGTCGATGGGTACTTTCTTGATCTTCAGTCCGTAAGCCATGTTGTCGAACACGCTCATGTGCGGGTAGAGCGCATAGTTCTGGAACACCATGGCAATGTCGCGTTCGGCCGGCTCCAGTTCGTTGACGACGCGCCCGCCGATGGAAATCTCGCCTCCGGTGATTTCTTCCAGGCCGGCCACCATGCGCAGCAGGGTGGATTTGCCGCAGCCAGACGGCCCGACGATCACAATGAATTCGCGGTCGGCAATATCGGCGTTGACGCCATGGATGACCTGTAGCGCATGTTTTCCGGTGCCGTAATGCTTGACGACGTCTTTGAGTTGGATTGAAGCCATTGAGACAACCTACGTTGGGTTTAATTCAAGCGGGCGCGCAGGGGCGCTTTCGGGGGAGGGTCATTTTTCGGTATCCACCAGGCCTTTGACAAACCAGCGCTGCATCAGGATCACCACCAATGCAGGCGGAATCATGGCCAGTACCGCGGTGGCCATCACGATGTTCCAGTCGGTCGCGGCATCGCCGCCGCTGATCATCCGCTTGATGCCGATCACGACCGGGTACATGGTTTCGTTGGTGGTCACAAGAAGGGGCCAGAGGTACTGGTTCCATCCGTAGATGAACTGGATCACAAACAGTGCGGCAATACAGGTGGATGACAGCGGCGCCAGGACATCGATGAAAAAGCGCATGGGTCCGGCCCCGTCGATGCGCGCGGCTTCGACCAGCTCGTCCGGCACGGTGAGGAAAAACTGCCGGAAAAGAAAGGTGGCCGTTGCTGACGCGATCAACGGCACCGTGAGTCCGGCGTAGGTATTGAGCATGCCCAGATTCGCCACGACGGCGTAGGTCGGGCCGATACGCACTTCAACCGGAAGCATCAGCGTGACAAAGATGGCCCAGAAGAAAAACATCCGGAAAGGGAAGCGAAAGTAGACGATCGCGAAGGCCGAGAGCAGCGAGATGGCAATTTTTCCAACGGCGATCACCAGTGCGGTGATCAGGCTGACCATCATCATCCGCCCCACCGGCGCATTCGAGGCCGCGCCCATGCCCGTTCCCTGCAGCGCGGCCGTGTAGTTTTCGACGAGGTGTTTGCCCGGCAGCAGCGACATCGGCGCCTGCAAAATCTCGGACGCGGTCTGTGTCGAGGCGACGAAGGTCACGTAAAGCGGAAATGCGACCACCAGCACGCCGATGATCAGCACCAGATGGGAAAGGACCCGTAAATAAGGGTTGCGTTCAACCATCAGCGACCGCCCGTCTGCCCGAAGGGCTCAGAACACGCGCCCAGGGTGCGGTGAACAAAGTGAACGTGGGAGGCCATCATCAGTACTGCACTTTCTTCTCGACGAACCGGAACTGGACGATGGTCAGCGCAATCACGATCACCATCAGCACCACGGACTGCGCGGCAGAGCCACCCAGGTCGAGCGCCTTGAAACCGTCGTAGTAGACCTTGTAAACCAGGATGGCTGTGTCCCTGCCGGGCCCGCCTTCCGTGGCGGCATCCACAATTGCGAACGTGTCGAAGAAGGCGTAGACCACATTGATCACGAACAGGAAGAATGTGGTGGGCGAGAGCAGCGGAAACTGGATCGTCCAGAAGCGGCGCCATGGCCCCGCGCCGTCAATGGCAGCGGCTTCCACCAGGGATTTCGGAATGCTCTGTAACCCGGCCAGGAAAAACAGGAAGTTGTAGGAAATCTGCTTCCAGACCGCGGCGATGACGATCAGCGTCATCGCGTGGGTGCTGTTCAACAGGTGATTCCAGTCCAGGCCCAGACCTCGAAGGGCGTAAGAAACAATGCCGATGGACGGTGCGAACATGAAAAGCCATAACACACCCGCCACGGCCGGTGCCACCGCATACGGCCAGATCAGCAGCGTGCGATAAACCAGGGCGCCTTTGACGACCCGGTCGGCAAACACCGCAAGCAGCAATGACAAGCCGATGCCCAACCCGGCGACCAGCACCGAGAAGACGGCGGTGATCTTGAAAGAGGCCAGGTAGGAGTCGTCCTTGAGCAGGTTGGCAAAATTCTGCAGGCCGACCCATTCCGTGGACAGGCCAAATGCATCGGTCTGTTGAAATGACTGGAACAAGGCCTGAGCGGCTGGCCAGAAAAAGAAAATGGCAATCACGGCCGCCTGCGGTGCAAGAAGCACCCAGGGCAGCCATGCAGAGCGAAATACGACGCGTTTTTCAGAAGCCACGGTGTTCAGTCAGAATCGCCCCGCGCGTGAAAAACGGGCGAGGCGAGAGAAGGGAGTCGGCCCCCAAGGGGGCCGCGCGGGTTCAGCCCGCGCACGGCGAGTTTAAACCAGCGTTACTTGTTCGCGTTCTGAAACCGGACCAATTGCTCGTTGCCCCGGCTGACAATGGCGTCAAGCGCTTCCTTGGCCGTCTTCTTGCCAGCCCAGACCTGCTCGAGTTCTTC
>CAZIYA010000391.1:0-3435 GCA_964543355.1 uncultured Polaromonas sp. | reverse complement strand
AAAAGAAAGTGAGTAGCCGCCGGGCTACCCCCGGCTTGCTGGCACACCACAAGCTCCAGATCAAACACACGGCCGAAGCGCTACCTTCCCCAACGGATACGCAATGAACATCCAAACAAGACCCCTCGATGGCATCACCGTTATCTCCCTGGAACACGCCATCGCCGCCCCGTTCTGCACCAGGCAGCTGGCCGACCTCGGCGCGCGCGTCATTAAGGTCGAGCGTCCTGGCGTTGGTGACTTTGCGCGCGCCTACGACCAGCGGGTTGACGGTATGGCCTCGCATTTCGTCTGGGTGAACCGGTCCAAGGAGAGTCTGACGCTGGACCTCAAGCAACCGGCTGCGCTGGCTGTCCTGAAAGAACTGCTGGCCACGGCCGATGTCCTGGTGCAAAACCTGGCGCCCGGTGCAGCAGCGCGCATGGGCCTGGCCTTTGATGAGTTGAGCGCCGTGTACCCGAAGCTCATCGTCTGCGATATCTCGGGTTATGGCGAAGACGGCCCCTACCGCGACAGGAAAGCCTATGACCTGCTGATCCAGAGCGAGGCCGGTTTTCTCTCGGTCACCGGCACGCCCGACGAGCCCAGCAAATCGGGCAACTCGATTGCCGACATCGCGGCCGGCATGTACGCCTACAGCAGCATCCTGGCGGCGCTGCTGCAGCGTGGCAAGACGGGCAAGGGTTCGCACATCGATGTCTCCATGCTGGAGTCGCTGACCGAGTGGATGGGCTTTCCCATGTATTACGCCTATGTCGGCGCCGCGCCGCCGCCGCGCAGCGCGGCCTCGCATGCGACCATTTACCCCTATGGCCCGTTTGCGGCCCGTGACGGCACCGTCATGCTGGGCCTGCAGAACGAGAGAGAGTGGCTGGTGTTCTGTGAAGTCGTGCTGGCCCAGCCCGCGCTGGCCAAAGACCCGCGCTTCGACAGCAATGCGCGGCGCAACGAACACCGCGATGCGCTCAAGGCGATCATCCTTGCCGCCTTTGCCGGCATGAGCACCAGCGAGGTGACGCGCAAGCTCGACGAGGCGCAGATAGCCAACGCGCGCATGAACAGCATGGCCGAGCTCTGGGCGCATCCGCAGCTCAAGGCGCGCGATCGCTGGCGCCAGGTGGGCTCACCCGTGGGCGATATTCCCGCGTTGTTGCCGCCAGGCCGTGTCAACAGCTTTGAGTACCGCATGGACCCGGTTCCAGCCCTCGGCCAGCACACGCATACCATCCTGCGCGAGCTGGGGCAGGGCGATGACGGCATCGCCGCGCTGCAGGAGGCCGGCGCTATTTAATTGATAGCTGTCTGCGCATTCTACATAAGGGCTGAACGCCTGTTTTGCTTGAAGAAAATACCGTGAACATGAACAACACCGCCACCGCCCAACTCGCCGCCTTTGCCGCCCAGCTGCGCTTCGACGCCATCCCCGCGCCCGTCGTGCGCAAGGCCGAAGACCTGCTGGTGGACTGGTTCGGCTCGGCGATTGCAGGCAAGGGCTCGCGCCCTGTCGAGACCATCACCAGCTTTGCGGCCAGCATGGGGCCCGCCGACGGCGCTGCCGAGGTGCTGATCAACCGAAGTCGCAGCAGCGCCTACTTTGCCGCCATGGCCAATGCCGCGGCCTCGCATGTGGCGGAGCAGGACGATGTGCACAACGGCTCGGTTTTCCACCCGGCCACCGTGGTATTTCCCGCCGCGCTGGCGATGGCGCAAACCCTGGGCAGCAGCGGCAAGGCTTTGCTGACGGCAGCCGTGGTGGGTTACGAAGTTGGCATCCGTGTCGGCGAATTCCTCGGGCGCTCCCACTACAAGGTCTTCCACACCACTGGCACCGCCGGCACGCTCGCCGCAGCCGCGGCGGCGGGTAGCTTGCTCGGCTTGAACGCGGCGCAGATGCAGCATGCCTTCGGTTCGGCCGGCACGCAGTCGGCCGGGCTGTGGGAATTTTTGCGCACGGCCGCCGACTCCAAGCAACTGCACACGGCACACGCGGCAGCCGCCGGGCTGATGTCGGCCTGCCTGGCGCAGGGCGGCTTCACCGGCGCGGCGCAAATCCTCGAAGGCCCGCAGGGCATGGCCGCCGGCATGTCCAGCGACGCCGACACCGCCAGACTCACAGACGGCCTGGGTACGCGCTGGGCCACCGCAGAGACATCCTTCAAATACCATGCCTCCTGCCGCCACACGCACCCGGCGGCCGACGCGCTGCTTCAGGTGATGCAGGCCAACAACCTGAAGCCGTCCGACCTGGCACGCGTGGTCACGCATGTGCACCAGGGCGCCATTGATGTGCTGGGCCCGGTCGTCAATCCGGCCACGGTGCACCAGAGCAAGTTCTCCATGGGCACGGTGCTGGGCCTGGTGGCGCGTTTTGGCCACGCTGGCCTGGTCGAGTTCGACAAACACTTCAAGGAAGACCTCACCGTCGAACTGCGCGAGAAGGTCGTGATGGAACTCGACGCCGAGGTCGATGCAGCCTACCCGCGCCGCTGGATAGGCAAGGTCACCGTCACCACCACCGACGGCCGGGTGCTGCAGGGCAGGGTGGACGAACCCAAGGGCGACCCCGGCAACACGCTGAGCCGCGACGAGATCACCGCCAAGGCGCAACGCCTCGCTGCTTTCAGCGGCGGTGCGACCGAAGCCGAGATGGGGCGTGCCATTGACAGCCTGTGGGCCATCGCCCAAAGCGGCAAGGTCGGACGCTTGCTGGGAAGCATGGCATGAGTGCGATTGCACTGGCGCGTTCCTTCCTCTTCGTGCCGGCCAATCGGCCGGAGCGTTATGCGAAGGCGCTGGCCTCGGGCGCCGGCGCCGTGATCATCGACCTGGAAGACGCCGTGGCGCCTGACACCAAGGCGGCGGCACGCGCGCAGCTGGCCGAAGGCCTGGCCGCCATGCCTGCCGCCGACCGGGCTCGCGTACTGGTACGTATCAACTGCGGCGGCACGCCTTGGCACGAGGACGACCTGTTGCTCTTGGGGCGGCTTGCCAAAGATGGGTTGGGCGGCGTGGTGCTGCCCAAGCTGGAGACGGTCGCCGAACTCGGCCGGGTGGCGGCGGCCGCCGGCCCGGCCTGCGCGCTGCTTCCCATGCTGGAGTCGGCCGTCGGTTTGGCTGCGCTGGACGTGCTGGCTGCCGGTCCCGGCGTCACCCGCCTGGTCTTCGGCAACCTTGATTTTCAGGCTGACCTGGGCATGGCCTGCGGGCCGGACGAAGCCGAATTGCAGCCGGTGCGCCTGGCGCTGGTGCTGGCCTCGCGCCGCGCGGGCCTGGCCACGCCGGTCGACGGCGTGACGCCCGGCACCGGTGAACTGGCGCAGGTGCAGCGCGATGCCGAACGCAGCCGGCGCGGCGGCTTCGGCGCCAAGCTGTGCATCCACCCGGCGCAGGTGGCCACGGTCCATGTGGGGCCCGGGCCGACGGCCGCTGAACTGG
>CAZIYA010000390.1:0-3439 GCA_964543355.1 uncultured Polaromonas sp. | reverse complement strand
ATGTCTCCACCATCGACGAGCTGCCGCCGGGGCGCACGCCCATCGTGACCAAGGGCGTCAGCGAGGCGCTGCGCGACGAGGTGGTGGAGCGCATTCGCAGCCAGCTTCTAGAGGGCCGGCAGGTCTATTGGGTTTGCCCGCTGATTGAAGAGAGTGAATCGGTCGACCTGATCAATGCAACCCAGACGCATGAAGCCCTGACGGCGGCCTTGCCCGGCACGAAAGTCGGCCTGCTGCACTCGCGCATGCCGCCGGCCGAAAAAAAGGCGGTGATGGCCTTGTTCACCAGCGGCCAGCTCGGCGTGCTGGTCAGTACCACGGTGATCGAGGTCGGTGTGGATGTGCCCAATGCTTCGTTGATGGTGATTGAGCACGCGGAGCGTTTTGGCCTGAGCCAGTTGCACCAGCTGCGCGGCCGGGTCGGGCGCGGCGCGGCTGCTTCGGCTTGTGTGCTGCTTTATTCGACGGGGGATGCGCCGCGCCTCGGTGAAACCGCGCGGGCCCGGCTCAAAGCCATGGTGGAGACGCAGGACGGTTTCGAGATTGCCCGCCGCGACCTGGAGATCCGCGGCCCGGGCGAGTTCCTGGGCGCACGCCAGTCAGGGGCGCCGCTGTTGCGTTTTGCCGACCTGGCCACGGATACGGAGCTGCTGGCTTGGGCGCGGGCACTGGCGCCCGTGATGCTGGACCGGCATCCCGAGCTGGCGCGGCAGCATATTGCTCGCTGGCTGGGAGGAAAATCGGAGTTCCTCAAGGCGTAAGGCGTGGCTTGCGGCAGACGAGGTACATTCCACGAGCAAAATCAAAAAGGAAAGATCAAATGAACTGGACAACAAAATGGGTGGCATTGCTGGCGGCGGTCATGCTGACCGGATGCGCGGGGACGAAATTTGTGCGACCGACCGACGCGGACCTGGTGCTCGGAAAAACCACCGACCAGCAAGTGCTGGCCCAACTGGGCAAACCTTTTCAGGAAGCAAGTGGCCTTTCCAATGGCAAAACCATCCGCACGCTCGCCTATGCCTACGCTTCGTTTGGCGGAGAGCCCAAGAACAAGGGTGTCACGCCGGTGCATGGGTTGACGCTGGTCTTCCATGAAGGAAGACTGGTGTCCAAGTTGTATATGTCGAACCTGAAGCAGGATGCAACTGACTTTGACGGGAGCAAGGCCGAGTTGATTCAGTCCGGCAAGACCACGTTGGCGCAGATCAATACCATGTTCGGGCCGGCGCCAGGAGAAGCCATCTACCCGGCGATCAAGCAGACCACGGGACGCGGGCTGCTGTACAGCTACCAGGAAATGCGCGGGTTCACGCCGAGCCAGAAGCGGCTGACCGTGGTGCTGGATGCCCAGGGCACGGTGATTGACGTCGAGTACCAGACGCAGGGCACCTGGAAGTAACTGCAATTCGACTGATCGCCGGCTCCGGGCTTGAGCACGGCGGTCAGAAAACTCGAGGAGAGCTGCAGGTCACTATGTTGGAGCGCAAGGCCAACGAATCACCATGACACTGCAAGGCGAATAGAGGCAGTGGGCTGCCGCGGGCGGGTTTTTGCATTTGATCGTCAAATTTGAAAAGCCCGGCACGTTCAGCCCACGACTTCAAAGCTGCCCTTTTGCTGTGTCCATTCCTTGTCGTTGGACCCAAAAGCAATTGCTTCACCGTTCCTGAAATTCAACACCACCGTCAGGGTGTAACCCGATCCACCCAAGTAAGAAACGGCAAACACCGCATCGTCAATTTTGACGGCGGCGCATTTGTCGACCCGCGTGGGCTTGCTTTCCTTGCCGGCCACGCGCCAGGCTACAGAGCCGTCCTGGTTGAAGCTGTGTTCAAACGTCAGGCCCGCGGTGGGCCCATCCGTGAAGCTCCAGCGCAGGGTCTTGCCTTTCAGCGATTCTGGGGTTGAGTTGGCCATGAGTGGTGGCTCCGGTAGTTGATGGTCCAGTCTAGGTGCCGTCAGCAGATGTCCTGCCCCCGGCTTTGGCCTAAAGCGGCGTAAGCTTTTTCCTCCAGGCCGGTCACGGAGGATTTCTGAATGCTACGTATTTGATAGCTGTTTGCGCCCGTCGGATAAGGGTTGAAGGCAAATTCGATGCATTTAACTGGTGCAAAAGCGTGCGTAGACGTCCGACTGCATTCGACCGGATACGCCGTCATCATTGCCGACTGGAAAAGCCGCACAATAAGCTCATGACGCTCACTGAACTGAAATACATCGTCGCCGTCGCCCGCGAAAAACACTTCGGCAAGGGCGCCGAGGCCTGCCATGTGTCGCAGCCGACCCTGAGCGTGGCGATCAAGAAGCTGGAAGAAGAGCTGCAGGTCAAGCTGTTCGAGCGCAATGCCAATGAGATCACGGTGACACCACTGGGCGAAGAGATCGTGCGGCAGGCGCAAAGCGTGCTGGAGCAGGCCGACAGCATCCGCGAGATTGCCAAGCGCGGCAAGGACCCGCTGGCCGGCGCCTTGCGCCTCGGTGTCATCTACACCATCGGCCCTTATTTGTTGCCCGACCTGGTGCGCCAGGCGATTGCGCTGACGCCGCAGATGCCGCTGATGCTGCAGGAGAACTTCACCGTCAAGCTGCTGGAAGAGCTGCGCACCGGCGAGATCGACTGCGCGATCCTGGCCGAACCTTTTCCCGACACCAACCTGGCGATTGCGCCGCTGTACGACGAACCCTTCATGGCGGCCGTGCCGAGCAACCACCCGCTGGCGGCGCGCAGCAACATCACCGCCGAAGAGCTGAAAAAAGAGACCATGCTGCTGCTAGGCACCGGCCACTGCTTTCGCGACCATGTGCTGGAGGTGTGTCCCGAGTTCGCGCGGTTTTCGAGCAATGCCGAGGGCATACGCAAGAGTTTTGAAGGCTCGTCGCTGGAGACCATCAAACACATGGTGGCGGCCGGCATGGGCGTGACGCTGGTGCCGCGCCTGAGCGTGCCCAAAGACGCGCTGGCGCCGAAGCCCGCCAGGGCCAGGTCCAAGGGCAAGGAGGCGGCTGAGCTGGCGTCCTACATCACTTACCTGCCCTTCGAAGGCCATGTGCCGACACGGCGCGTGGTGCTGGCCTGGCGCCGCAGCTTCACACGGTATGAAGCCATTGCTGCCTTGCGCAATGCCATTTACGCCTGCGAGCTGCCTGGCGTGACGCGTCTCTCCTGAGCCGCGTTTCCAGGCATTTCATGATGCCTATCAAGGCGATACAGTTTGGCTGTTGCCTTGGGCGTTCCGATTGCTTAGAGTGAAGTTCAAAACACTTTAAACAAAGGACAGACCATGGCCAAAACACCCCCCAAGGCTTCCGCCGGCAGCAACGGCGCGCCGCCCATCAACATCGGCATCGGCGAAAAAGACCGCGCCGCGATCGCCCAGGGCCTGAGCCGTTTGCTGGCGGACACCTACACGCTTTACCTGACCACGCACAACTTCCA
>CAZIYA010000389.1:0-3451 GCA_964543355.1 uncultured Polaromonas sp. | reverse complement strand
TGTCGACATGGACAATCCGCGCGTCGGGTTTTGCATAGGCGACGATGTCGTCGCTGACGAGGTCGTCCACCAGCAGCACGGTGGCGGCCTGGATGGCCTTGAGCGCCTTGAGCGTGAGCAGCTCCGGGTCGCCCGGTCCGGCGCCGACCAGGGTGCACTGGCCGTTCGAGGTCGGGGAGGTGTTGCGGCTGGTCATAGTTGTGAGATCGTTTGCAAGATATGTTCCACCTGCCGGGCAATCGATGCCGGCACGGCATGGGTACCTGCGAGAACCGCGCGGATATAGGCCGCCGTGCTCGCGCTGTCGATTTCCCTGGGCAGGTCCGGCACACTGGCCAGGGTGCCCGGCTGCGCTTCCTGCAGCAGTGTTCGCCGGCCGGCAATGAAGGCTTCCATTTGCGGTGTGCGGCGTGCGTCGGCCACCACCTCGCCCTCGGTGCCGCGCAGCAGCAGGGCGTTCGCGCCGATCAGCTCGAAGGTCTGGCCCATGGAGATCGCGTATTCGGGGTGTGTGTAGCTGCTGACCACCAGCGCCTTGCCCAGGCAGGGGTTCATGATCTTGACCAGGCTGTGCGCCGGATTGCGCAGGCCGACGGCACGCCGCACGTCCAGCAGACGCTTGAGGCCCGGGCAGAGCAGTTCGGTGGCGGCAAAGACCACTTCGCCATCCGCTATGGTTCTGATAGCTGTCAGCGCATGTATATCAAGGGCTGAGAGCACTTCTGATGCAAAAATACGGCTCGATTCGGTGGCGGTGCCGTGGACCAGCACCGGCAGGCCATGGCGCGCCAGCAACAGCGCCAACAGGGGTGTCAGAACCGGCAGCTTGCGCGCGCCGTTGTAGCTGGGCAGCACCACGACGGGTTTTGCGCTGGCCGGAAAACGCTGCATGCGCTGGTAAGTGGCGTCCAGGAAACCTGCCATCTCTTCGGGTGTTTCGCCCTTGATGCGCATGGCCAGGCAGAAGCCGCCTATCTCCAGGTCGGTCACCGTGCCATCCAGCACCTGTCCGAAGAGGTCGCAGGCCTGCTCACGCGTGATCGGCTTGGCGCCGTCCTTGCCGCGGCCTATGACCTTGATGTATTGAGCAATAGGCATGCGTGATTGTCCGTCAAGGCAGATAACTTCCGGTTATGAGCTTAAGGACAGGGTTCAGGCAACGACCCGGATCGGGATCACGGTGCGTCCACCAGGGGTGCTGCCGCCCGTGGCATGCCGCGCTTCGGTGGCCGTCCGGATGATGCGCTTGATCTCGGGGACGCAGGAGCCGCAGTTGGTGCCGCATTTGAGTTTGTCCTGCAGCACCGCCAGGCGTTCTTCGTCGCTGGCCAGGTAACCCGCGCCGCCGGCGGCGGTGGTGATGTCTGCCAGGCAGGTGCCGATTTCGGTATCGGTGACGCTGAAGCAGGTGCACACCGGTTTGCCGCGCGACTGCAGGGCCACGGGTGCCTTGGCACCGGGCAGCAGCAACAGGCGCCCGTAACTTTGCGCCGGCAGCTCGTCCTGCAGCAGGGTTTTGATCCAGGCTTGCGCGCTGACATCCCCGGCGAGTACAAAACCGGCCAGCTCCGCGTCTTCGCCCCGGCGCACCAGCCGCGCCGTGCGGTGCTGGCCTTTTTTCCTGTCCACATAGCGCAGGGCATCGGCTCCGTCCAGGCCGAGAATGGCTTCGATTTTTTGCAGCATGCCTTCGGGCGGCGCTTCAAAACCGGCGGCGCGAAACAGCACGCCGGTGCGCTGGCGGCCTGCTTCTCCGAGTGGAACCTCGTTGGAGAAAGGCACGCAGCTGCTGAAGGTAAAGCTTGCCATCATCGGTTTGAGCTGCTCGCGCGCTGTCAGCGCCTGGTCTTCCGGCAGCCAGGCCATGGCCAGCAGCGACCAGGGCAATTCGGCCTTGAGAATCTTGACCGCGGCGTGTTTGAGTTCGGGCTGTTTGGAGCTCGGGCAGTAGGCGGAAGTGGTGAGCGCATTGACGCCGGCCAGCCTTTCTCCCTTGCTCGAGAGCCCGCTCAGGTAGTCATCACCCCAGTGCATGGCCATGAAGGCCTGGCTGACGGCCACTTCAGGCGAGGCCTGCAGCGGCACCACGATGGAGCCGCGTTTGGACGTCACGTAGACCAGGTCGCCGTCTTTCAGCAGGCGGCGTGCCATGTCCTGGGCATTCATCTGGATGGACGGTTCGGCCACATGGCCGAACAGCCGGCCCAGGGTGCCGGTACGGCTCATGCCGTGCCACTGGTCGCGCAGGCGGCCGGTGGTCAGCGAGAAGGGGTAGCGCGACTCGCGTTGTTCCGCGACCGGTTTGTAGACCGTGTTGACGAATCTGGCCTTGCCGTCTTCGGTCGGAAAAATGCCGTCTTCATAGAGCCGCGTCTTGCCTGTGGTTTCGCCCTCGCACAGCGGCCACTGCTGCGGCGCTGCTTCCAGCATGGCGTAACTCATGCCGGTGATGTCGAGATCGCGCCCGCGCGTCGATTCGCGATGCTCGTTCCAGATGGCTTCCACGCTGGCCTTTTCGTCATGGGTCGACCAGGGGAAAAGCGAGCTGATTTTCTGCGGGGGCAGAAGTTTTTCCAGCCGTTGCGCAAAGGCCATGGCGATGGACCAGTCGTGCCGCGTTTCGCCGGGCGCAGGCACGGCGGGGCGCACGCGGCTGATGCGCCGTTCGCTGTTGGTCACGGTGCCGGTTTTTTCGCCCCAGGTGGTGGCCGGCAGCAACAGGTCGGCGTAGTCGCAGGTGGAAGGCGTGGCAAACGCTTCCTGCACCACGACCAGCTCGGCGCGTTCGAGCGCGCGGCGCACGGTGGCCTGGTCGGGCATGGACTGGGCCGGGTTGGTACAGGCAATCCACAGGGCCTTGATTTCGCCGTCGGCCGCGGCCTGGAACATTTCCACGGCAGTCTTGCCGGGTTTGTCTGGTACCGAAGGAATGCCCCAAAGCGCAGCGACCTCGGCGCGATGCTGCGGGTTGGCCATGTCGCGGTGCGCGCTGAGCAGGTTGGCCAGCCCGCCCACTTCGCGGCCGCCCATGGCATTGGGCTGGCCGGTCAGCGAGAAGGGGCCGGCGCCGGGCTTGCCGATCTGGGCCGTGGCCAGGTGCAGGTTGATCAGTGCCGCATTTTTGGCGGTGCCGCTGCTGGACTGGTTCAGGCCCTGGCAGTACAGGCTCAGCGTCGCGGCAGAAGTTGCAAACAGCTTCGCAGCCGTGAACAGGTCTTCCTTTTTGATGCCGCAGGTGTCGGCCACCAGGTCGGGCGTGTAATCGCGTACCGTGGTTTTCAGCGCGTCAAAACCGCTGGTGTGTTCGGTGATGAAAGCAGGCTGGGTCCAGCCTTCCCACAGCATGATGTGCAGCATGCCGTTGAACAGCGAAACATCGGTGCCGGGCTGGATCGGCAGGTAGAGGTCGGCGGTGCCCGCGGTGTCGGTGCGGCGCGGGGCGCAGAAGATG
>CAZIYA010000388.1:0-3454 GCA_964543355.1 uncultured Polaromonas sp. | reverse complement strand
TCCGACAATGCGCCGCCGAACACGGTGAAGTCCTGGCTGAAGACAAACACCAGGCGGCCGTTGATCATGCCGTAGCCGGTGACCACGCCATCGCCGGGAATCTTGTTGTCCTGCATGCCGAAGTCGGTGCATCGGTGCTCGACAAACATGTCCCACTCTTCAAACGTGCCTTCGTCGAGCAACAACTCCAGCCGCTCGCGCGCCGTCAGTTTGCCCTTGCCGTGTTGCGCATCAATGCGTTTTTGGCCGCCACCGAGCCGGGCCGCGGCGCGCTTTTTTTCGAGTTGTTCAAGAATGTCTTGCATGGTTTGCTTTCTGCGCCCTTGGAATAGCTATTTATTTGATAGCTGCCTGCGCCCGTCCTGATTGGGCTGCAAGCAGATTTCGTGCTGCGGTGGAGGCCGGGATACGGCCGCTTTCGACATCGGCCACCAGGGTGGGCAACAAGGCGCTGACCGCCGGATCCTGCCGGAAGGCCTGTTTGAGCCCGGCGTCGATGCGCTCCCACATCCACGACAGGGACTGGTGCCGGCGCCGTGAGGCCAGCCGGCCGTTGGCGGTCTGGATGGTTTTGAACTGTGTCACCGCCGCCCAGAACGCATCGACACCCTTGTTGTGCAGGGCACTCAGCTGGATCACCTGCGGATGCCAGAAGGAGTCATAGGTCGCCGCCTGCGACGGGTCCATCGCGTTATTGACCAGGCCGAACAGGCGCATGGCTGAAGTGATCTGCGCCTGCGCCCGCATGGCGGCGTCGGCATCGATGTCGGCCTTGTTGATGATGACCAGGTCGGCCAGCTCCATCACGCCTTTCTTGATCGCCTGCAGGTCGTCGCCGGCATTGGGCAGCTGCATCAGCACGAACATGTCGGTCATATTGGCCACCGCCGTTTCGCTCTGGCCCACACCCACGGTCTCGACAATCACCACGTCGTAACCGGCGGCTTCGCAAACCAGCATGGCCTCGCGCGTTTTTTCGGCCACGCCGCCCAGGGTGCCGCTGGACGGACTGGGGCGGATGTAGGCGCGTTCATGGACCGACAGCTTTTCCATGCGGGTCTTGTCGCCAAGGATGGAACCACCCGAGACGCTGGACGAGGGGTCGATGGTCAACACCGCCACGCGGTGGCCCTGCTCAATCAAATAGAGGCCCAGCACCTCGATGAAAGTGGATTTCCCGACGCCGGGCACGCCGCTGATGCCGAGGCGAAAAGCCTTGCCGGTGTGCGGCAGCAAGGCCGTCAGCAGCTCGTCGCCCTGCGCGCGGTGGTCGGCACGCGTGGATTCGAGCAGCGTGATGGCTTTGGCGATGGCGCGGCGCTGGGCCATGGGTTCGGCCGCCAGGATGTCTGTAAAAAGGTCAGTCATCTTTAGGCATCGCAAGACTCAATCCGAGCTCCGCGCGCTCGTGATCTTTCACCGTCACTTTAACTTCCAAGCGTGAAGATGGCTTGTACCCTCGATCGAAGCGTATGTCCGGCTCGGCCAATTCGGCTTGAATACACAGCTCGATGCAACCGTCCATCTCGGCGAGCTTCAACTCCAGCGCCCTCACCCTCTGCGATTGCGGCATCGCGTCTCGTGCGATAAGCCCCAAGACGAGTTCAACGGAGCCGAGGTATTCGCCATCCATTCGCATAGAACCTACAACGCGGTCTGACCGAGTGCCTTGTCGCCCTTCTGTAATGAGCGCATTCAGGACGCCAGCAGCAAGGACAGGAAGAAAAATGTGAGGCCCCGCCCCATAGGCGTAAAACCCCGAGCTAGGCGCTGGCTCCAAACGAGGTATATGCATGCCCAAGCCGGGGACAAATTTCATTGCCAGATCATCTTGATAGCCACCAGTGCTTTTTCCCGAGCTATCAAAAAGTTTTATATGTCCGGGATACCGGCCATCGTGTCCGCTACTCACGCTTCACCAATCGCCTTCTTGATCTGCTCCAGCACATCCTTGGCGCTGGCTGGGATCGGTGTACCCGGGCCGTAAATGCCCTTGACGCCGGCTTCGTACAGCATCTCGTAGTCCTGCCGGGGAATCACACCGCCGACAAACACGATGATGTCGTCGGCGCCCTGCTTCTTGAGCTCGGCGATGATGGCCGGCACCAGGGTCTTGTGGCCGGCAGCCAGCGTGGAGACGCCCACTGCATGCACATCGTTTTCGATCGCCTGGCGCGCGCACTCTTCAGGCGTCTGGAACAGCGGCCCCATATCCACGTCGAAACCCAGGTCGGCAAAAGCGGTGGCCACCACCTTGGCGCCGCGGTCATGGCCGTCCTGGCCGAGCTTGGAAATCATCACGCGCGGCCGCCGGCCCTGGGCTTCGGCAAACGCGTTGATCTCGCTCTTGAGGTTTTCCCAGCCTTCGGCTGAGTCATAAGCTGCTGCGTACACACCGGTCACCTTTTGTGTATCGGCGCGATGGCGCCCGTAGACTTTTTCGAGCGCGTCGCTCACCTCACCCACTGTAGCGCGCAGGCGCACAGCCCGGATGCTCAGGTCCAGCAGGTTGCCGTCGCCCTTTTCGGCGGCGGCTGTCAGCGCGTCCAGTGCCGCCTGCACGGCCGCACTGTCGCGGCTGGCACGCACGGCCTTGAGGCGCGTGACTTGCCCGTCGCGCACCGCCACGTTGTCGATGTCCCGGGTTTCGATGGCGTCTTCGGTTTTGAGCCTGTACTTGTTGACGCCGACGATGACGTCCTTGCCGCTGTCGATGCGGGCCTGCTTTTCAGCGGCTGCCGCCTCGATCTTGAGCTTGGCCCAGCCGCTGTCCACGGCTTGGGTCATGCCGCCCATGGCATCGACTTCCTCGATGATGGCCCAGGCGGCATCGGCCATGTCCTGGGTCAGTTTTTCCATCATGTAGCTGCCGGCCCAGGGGTCGATCACATTCGGGATGTGGGTTTCTTCCTGGATGATGAGCTGGGTGTTGCGGGCGATGCGTGAGGAAAACTCGGTGGGTAGAGCAATGGCTTCGTCGAAGCTGTTGGTGTGCAGGCTTTGCGTGCCGCCAAAGACTGCCGCCATGGCCTCTATGGTGGTGCGCACCACATTGTTGTAAGGGTCCTGCTCGGTCAGGCTCCAGCCGCTGGTCTGGCAATGCGTGCGCAGCATCAGGCTCTTGGGGCTTTTGGCGTTGAAGCCTTTCATGATGCGGCACCACAGAAGACGCGCCGCACGCAGCTTGGCCACCTCGAGGTAGAAGTTCATGCCGATGGCCCAGAAAAAACTCAGGCGCCCGGCAAAGCCGTCCACATCCAGGCCCTTGGCGATGGCGGTCTTCACATACTCTTTTCCGTCGGCCAGTGTGAAGGCCAGCTCCAGCGCCTGGTTGGCGCCGGCTTCCTGCATGTGGTAGCCCGAGATGCTGATCGAGTTGAACTTGGGCATGTGCTGCGCCGTGTACTCGATGATGTCGCCGATGATCCGCATGCTGGGCGCCGGTGGAAAGATG
>CAZIYA010000387.1:0-3495 GCA_964543355.1 uncultured Polaromonas sp. | reverse complement strand
TGCGTTGAATTTCTTGCCAATAGCCAGCTATTGGCTGCGAAATCCGCCTTGCATCCCATCCCGATCCGGCTGCCGCACTTCCGCAAGGACCTATTCAGCGCCTCCTTGCCTCACCCCTCCAGCGCAACGTAGGCCGCCTGAAAGGCCGGGCCCATGGCGGCCAGGGGTGTAGGCGTTCTGTTGCGCGCGTTTCGGCCTTCGAGCGAACGGATGCGGCCTTCATTGATGCCCCGCGCAAACGCCACCAGCAATTGCGCGAGGTCGGGAGCCAGCCCGGCCGATGCCAGCACGCCGGCCATGTCGTCATAAGGGACCTGGCGGTACTCCAGCGCCGGCTGGCCAATGGCCTGGCCGACGATGGCGGCCACCTGCCGGTTGGTGAGGTCTTCCGGCCCGAGCAGCTCGCGAATCACCAGGCCCTGCCAGTCCCGCGCCTGCAAGGCAGCTGCGGCGGCGCCGGCAACATCCGCCGTTGCGATCATGGGCACGGGCATATCGGGCGCCACCGCGTCGGCAAGAAATCCCTCGTAGCGAACCCCCGGCAGCAGGGAAAAAACCGACTCGAAAAAAGCACCGGGCCGCAGCAGCATGACATGGCTGCCGGGCAGTTCCCGGAGGCGTTGCTCCTGTTCGTAGAGGCTTTCGATGACGCCGGTTCCACTGGCCTGCTCGGCGCCCAGGCTGCTCAGGGCGACCACGTGCGGCGTGCCCGCCTGCTTCAAGGCCGCCGCAATTGCTTCGCCCTGGGCGCGCTGGCGCTGGAAGTAGCCGGCTTGCTGCGGGTCGAAAGGCATCAGCGTGTACACCCCGTCGGCGCCTGCAAAGGCACGTGCCAGGTAGGCACGGTCTGCACTGTCGCCTGCCAGGGGCTTTGCGCCCAGGGCCTGCAGGCCCGCCAGGCGTTCCTGGCTACGCCCCAGCACGCGGACCTGGTGGCCGGCATGGATCAGGGCCTTGGCAATTTGGCTGCCGGTCCGGCCTGTTGCGCCCATCACTGCAAATGTTGACATGTTGATCTCCGTATGAAAAAGTGGAAATCACAGTGTCTTTGCCCCTCTCCTTTTGTCCCATGGCGGCCCATCCAGAACTCATGACCCATCGTCCAGATTTGCAGCAGTCCCCGCCAACACCCCGGGTTCCTCCTGCGTCCCACTCTGCGGACCTGCTGGGGCGCGCGCTCCATTTCCTGCGCATGACGGGCGTTGTCTACTGCCATTCCGAACTGGCCGGACCCTGGGGCCTGGCGCTACCGCCCATGGAAGACTGCCTGATGTTTCACGCAGTCACACAAGGTCAATGCTGGCTGGATGTTCCGGGCAGCGAGCCCGTGCTGCTGAAGGCCGGAGACTTCGCGCTGGTGCCGCGCGGTGAAGGCCACCGCCTGCTCGCCGACAAGGGAGCACGCGCCAGTCCTTTCTTCGACCTGCCCCATGAACACATGGGGGACCGCTTCGAAGTGCTGCGTCATGGTCAGGACGGACCGGCGAGCTCGCTGGTCTGTGGGGCGGTGCGTTTTGACGACCCGCTGGCCATCCAGCTGGTCAGTGCGCTTCCACATTGCATTGTCCTCACCGGCGAGAAACTGGCCGGGCAGGAATGGCTGGGAACCGTGCTACTGCTGCTGGCTTGCGAAATGCGGCAGCTCAGGCCGGGCGGCGAGGCAGTCATCACGCGTCTGGCCGATATCCTGGTGCTCCAGTCGATCCGGACCTGGCTGGAGCAGGACCCCGGCGCCCGCACCGGATGGCTGGGGGCGCTGCAGGACCCGCAGCTGGGACAGGCCCTGGTGCTGATCCACGAGGAGCCGCAGAAGGCCTGGACCATCGACAGCCTGGCGCGTGAGGTGGCGATGTCCCGCTCGGCTTTTGCCGCCCGCTTTTCCGCGTCAGTGGGCATGCCGGTGCTGCAGTACCTGACGCACTGGCGCATGAGCCTGGCGCAAACGCGCCTTGAAACCGAAACCGTGCGGCTGGCGGAACTCGCCGAGAGCCTGGGTTATGAGTCGGAAGCTTCGTTCAGCCGGGCTTTCAAGCGCTGGTCCGGGGTGTCTCCGGGGAGTGTTGCCCGGCTACCGTGAAGCTTCCCGGGTGTATCTGCTTTATCCGGTGGTGGACTTCAGCGCCACCATCACCACGATGATGGCGGCGAGGATCAGGGAAACGCTTTTCCAGAAAGCCACAGGATTGCGCTCCAGCAAGGGTGGGCGGGTCTTGTCCAGAAAGGTCTGATGGGGGTGGCGCAGGTCGTATAAAAACTCCGACAGCTCGCCGTAGCGCTTGGCGGGATTCGGATGCACGGCCTTGCGGAGCACGCCGTCTATCCAGGCGGGTATGTCGCGGTCTTCATGCAGCACGGAGTCGTAGCGCAGCCTGTTCTGTGCGGCCCGGGTCCGGCATTTCGCCACCTCGGCACCGTAGGGCAATTTGCCGGTCAGCATCTGGTAGGTGATGACCCCGAGCGAGAAGATGTCCGAACGTGTGGTGCCGCCTTCGCCCAGGAAATACTCCGGCGCGGAATACTGGGCCGTGCCCAGGATGTTGTCATGCCCGCTGGATGTTTCCGTTTCCATGAGGCTGGCAACACGTGTTGAGCCGAAATCAATGATCTTGGCCGTACCAGCCTTGTCGATCATGATGTTGTCGGGCCTCAGGTCCTGATGCAGCATCTCCAGCCGGTGAAACGCAAGCATGCCTTTGGCAATTTGCTCCACCAGCCCGCGCACGGCTTCCGGGCCAGGGCGGGGGTTGTCAAGCATCCACTGGCTCAGCGTTTGCCCGTCGATGTATTCGGTAGCGACATACACAAAGTGGCGCTTTCGGGTCGGCACATAGGGTTTCAGCACATGCGCGCTGTTGATGCGCCTGGCGATCCACTCTTCGGTCAAAAACCTCTCAAGGTAGGCCGGGTCGCCGCCCAGGTCTATGGACGGCGTTTTGAGGATGACGAGCGCACCTGTTTCACTGTCGGTGGCCAGGTAGATATGGCTGCGGCTGCTGCCATGCACTTCGCGGATGATGGTGTAGCCGTCGAACGCCATCCTCGCAGCAAGGATGGGGGGAAGCGGCAAGCCGGACAGCTGCTGGACCATCTCGCCGGCCCGCCCGCGGGGCAGCGCATCGACACGCACGACCTGTGCCGTAAGGTTGTCGGCGCTGCCCTGTAGCAGGGCTTTGTCGACGATGGCTTTTGCCGCTGTATCAAGCCCTTCGGGCGCATCGGCATTGCTGCGGATGATGCCGGCCATGTCGTGTTCGCTGAGGTGTTCGTACACGCCGTCTGTGGCCAGCAAAAAAATGTCGTCCTGCTCCACCTGCTGGGTCTGGTAGTCGATTTCAAGCTGGGGCTTGATGCCGAGCGCGCGGCCCAGGTAACTCTGGCCCTGCGAGATCCACACGCGGTGGTCGTTGGTCAGTTGCTCCAGCGCCTTGCCGCGCAGGCGGTAGATGCGTGAATCACCGACATGAAAAATATGCGC
This sequence comes from uncultured Polaromonas sp., assembly GCA_964543355.1. Taxonomy (GTDB): domain Bacteria; phylum Pseudomonadota; class Gammaproteobacteria; order Burkholderiales; family Burkholderiaceae_C; genus Polaromonas. The sequence goes on along the minus strand of CAZIYA010000387.1, from coordinate 20 downwards.
GGTGGTGGACTTGATGACCA
>CAZIYA010000386.1:0-3511 GCA_964543355.1 uncultured Polaromonas sp. | reverse complement strand
ATCCAGCGTCAACAGGTTGCGCTCGGACAGGCCCTTCAGTGCGGCTTCGACCATTCCCACGGCACCCGCAACGATCTGGTGCCTTGCGCTGACGATGGCTGTTGCCTGCTGCCTTCTCAGCATCACCTGCGCGATTTCCGGCGCGTAGGCCAGGTGGGTCAGCTTGGCATCGAGAACCTCGACGCCGGCGCTGACAAAGCGATGGTTCAACTCGGTCTTCAGTGCGTCAGCCACGGTATCGAGACCTGCGCGCAGCGTGGTCTCGTCACTGCCAAGGTCTTCACCTGTGTCGTACGCGTATTGCGTCGCGAGGTGGCGGATGGCCGCCTCGGCCTGGATGCTGACGAACTTCGTGTAGTCGTCGATCTCGAAGACGGCACGCGCGGTATCGCGCACCCGCCAGACAACAGCAGCGCCGATTTCGACGGGATTGCCCCGCTTGTCGTTGACCTTCAAGGGTGCTGTGTTGAGGTTTCTCGCACGCAGCGAGATCTTGCGGCCGCTCTGGAACGGGTTGGTCCACCGCAAGCCTTCGGAACGATCCGTGCCCTGGTATTTGCCGAACAGGGTGAGAACGATGCCCTCATTGGGCTGCAGCATGTAAAGGCCCGGCAGCAGGGCCGCGCCGGCCAGCACGGAGAGCACGCCGATGTAAACAGGCGCAAGTTGCCGCGCAAGGACGAACCCGCCCACGGCAAGAAATACCACGGACGCGAGGACCATCGCATAACCATTCAGGGAGCGATAGCGGGCCTCCGTGCGTTCGGGGCGGTGTGCGTGGACAGCTTGGTTGATCATGAGGGTCTCCTGAAAAGTGATATCACTTTAATATCAGAAATTCATGATGTCAACAATCGGCATCAAAAATGATTCATCTTGTTGAAGACGTTTTCCAACGCCTATGGCTTCCAGCAAAACCTCACCGGTGAAACCAGCGACTGACAGGGTCAGCGGGAACCGGCTGTCATGACGGTTTCCACAATTTATTCAAGAGAAACTGGCCGCCAGCCCTTATCTGACGGGCGCAAGTAGCTATCAGACAAGGAGCATCCAGCGCATTCCCGTAACGCCATTGCGCTGTCTTTGACCTTTCACAAAGTCGGGCATGCACAGGCGCGCAACAATCCATGCTTTTGAACTGCCCATGCCCGGACTCCTGCCATCCTTTCTGCGCGGCGTGATCGCGCTGCTTTTGCTGGTTGTCAACACGCTGTTCTGGTGCACGCTGCTGTTCGCCGCATCGCTGGTCAAGCTGCTGCTGCCGTTCCGTGCTGTGCGCACCCGCATCGACCCGTTGCTCAACGCCATCGCCACCGCCTGGATTGCCTGCAACAGCGGCTGGATGTGGCTGACGCAGCGCACCCGGTGGGACGTGGCCGGCGTGGACGCGCTGCGTTACGAAGACTGGTACCTGGTCAATGCCAACCACCAGTCGTGGGTGGATATCTTTGTGCTGCAGCATGTGCTGAACCGGCGCATTCCCATGCTCAAGTTTTTCCTCAAGCAGGAGCTGATCTGGGTGCCTGTCATCGGCCTGGCCTGGTGGGCGCTTGATTTCCCTTTCATGAAGCGCCACACCAAGGCCGACCTGCGCAAACACCCCGAGCGCCGCCTGCAGGACCGCGAAGCCACGCGCCGCGCCTGCGAGAAGTTTGCCCTGGTGCCCACCAGCGTGATGAATTTTTCGGAAGGCACGCGCTTCACGCCCGCCAAACGTGCGTCGCAGGCCTCGCCTTATCGCCATCTGCTCAAACCCAGGGCCGGCGCGCTGGCACTGGCCGTCAACGCCATGGGCGAGAAGTTCCACTCGCTGATCGACGTGACCATTGTTTACCCCGCAGGTGCGCCGACTTTCTGGCAGTTTCTCTGCGGCCAGGCGCCGCGAATCATCGTGCGGGCGCAGCAGCTGCCCATTCCCCCCGAGTTCAGCACGGGCGACTACGCCGGCGACCCGGCATTTCGCGTGCGCTTCCAGCAATGGCTCGGTGATTTGTGGGACAGCAAGGACAGGCAGATCGCTGCATTGCTCCAGCAGGGCTGAACTTCGTATTGCAAGGAAAAAAGGCTTCCAGCCCTTGTCTGGCGGACGCGGGCAGCTATGAATTCAGGAGTTCCGAAGCGGCGGATGTGCCTCGGCCAGCACACGCTGCAGGGTCTGCAGGAGTTCGGTGTTCGAGGTCTGGGCCTTGAGCAGCACGGCAGCGAAGCGGGCGGCCTCGGCCGGCTTCAGCGCCGTGGCCGAGAACACCACCACGGGAGGTGGGTTGCCTAGCGCCTCGATGTCTGCCAGCACATCCCAGCCCGATCCGCCCCGCAGGGCCAGGTCCAGCAGCACCAGGTCGAAGCGTTGCTCCCGCAGCCGCGCGCGTGCTTCCCGGGGCGAAGCCGCAAACTCGAAGAAGGCGAAGTCCTGCGCGATGGCGGCCGTGATGCGTTGCGTGTCGAAGTCATCCTCGATGTGCAGGATGCGCGGTTTTCCCTGGCTCACGAGGCCGATGGCGCGGCGCAGCGTGCGAACCATCTGGTTCTCGTCGATCGGTTTGTCCAGCCAGTCCGAAACGTTCAGCGGCAGGTTGTTGCACTGGATCTGGCCCTCGCTGGCCGAAGCCGAAACCACGACGATGGGCAGATCGCGCGTTCCTTCCCGGCTGCGCAGGGTGCGTATCAGCGCAATGCCGTCCTGGTCGGGCAGCTCCAGGTCCACCGTCATCGCGGCATAGCGGGTTGTCTCCAGGAAAGCCAGTGCCATGGCGGCGGTGTAGGCCCTGTCCACCTCAAAGCCGCCTTTGTCCAGCATCAGGCCGATCAGGTGGGCAATGTCGCGGTCGTCCTCGCACACCAGAATGCGAGGGCGGCTGCCGACGGGCGCTGCCACTGCCGGCTCGTGATGCTCTGTCGATAGGGGCAGCTCGAAGAAGAATGTGGTGCCCACGCCGGCTTCGCTCTCGAAGCCGATGTGGCCGCCCAGCCGCTCGACGATGGCCTTCGAAATATTCAGGCCCAGCCCGGTGCCGGCCGCCTGGCGAGTGTCGGACGAATCGGCCTGCGAGAACTTCTGGAAGATGCGCTTGCGAAACTCGTCGGGAATGCCGGGGCCGCGGTCGCGCACCTCCACCCGCACACCCGTGCCGGCCCGCGACACATGAACCTCCACTGTTTCGTCGGGCGGGGAAAACTTCATCGCGTTGGACAGCAGGTTGGTCACCACCTGGGTCAGGCGGTCGCTGTCCGCAAGAACCTGCAGGGGCTCGTCGGGGCAGTACAGGCGCAGGCCCACGTTTTTGGCGGCACCGAAACCCTCGTTGGCCGCCAGCGCCTGCGCCAGCAGCGGCTGCAGGGGCATTTCCCGCAGGTCGAGCTGGATCTTGCCGGACTCGATTTTCTCGATGTCCAGGATGTCGTTGATCAGGCGGATCAGGCGTTCGCAGTTGTTCTTGGCAATCTCCACCAGCTTCATGACGGCGTCCGGCAGCTTGCCCCCCACGCCGCCCGCAATCAGCCCCAGCGAGCC
>CAZIYA010000385.1:0-3513 GCA_964543355.1 uncultured Polaromonas sp. | reverse complement strand
CGATATCGTGCTTGCCGATACCGCCGGCCGTCTGCCGACGCAACTGCACCTGATGGAGGAAATCAAGAAGGTGAAGCGCGTGATCGCCAAGGCGGCGCCGGGCGCGCCGCACGAAATCCTGCTGGTGCTCGACGCCAACACGGGCCAGAACGCGCTGAGCCAGGTCAAGGCCTTCGACGACACCCTGCAGTTGACAGGCCTGATCGTGACCAAGCTCGACGGCACGGCCAAAGGCGGCGTTCTGGCTGCCATCGCGCTGTGGGCGCGGGAGCGAGCGAAAGCCTCGCCCGGCTTGCGGCCGGTGCCGGTGTATTTCATCGGTGTCGGCGAAAAACTGGAAGACCTCGAAACCTTCAACGCCCGGGAATTCGCGCAGGCCCTGCTGTCGTGAACGACCGCTGCGTGGTCAGGGCAGGCCCAGGCGCAGGAGCAACACGCCCAGCACCACGAACACCACGATAAAAAAAGTTTCGCCCAGCAGCATGGCGACCGGCTTCCAGCCCAGTTTGAGCAGGTCTTCGAAACTGGTTTTCACGCCCGCCGCCGCAATAGCCATCACCAGCATCCAGCGGGATGTGTCCCCTGCCATTTTGGCCATATCCGGCGTGATGGTCCCCACACTCGCCAGCATCACCAGAACAATGAAGGCGAGCAGAAAACCGGGAATCAGCGGCACCTCGGTGTCCGGTGTCTTGACATCCGGGTGCTTGCGGTAAAGCACCGCAATGACCAGCACCACCGGCATCAGCAGCATCACGCGAAACAGCTTGACCAGCGTGGCGGTGTCGCCCGCCTGCGGCCCCAGCATCATGCCCGCGGCAACCACCTGGGCCACATCATGGATGGAGCCGCCCAGCACGATGCCGGCCTGCGCCGGTGCCAGCCCCATGGCGTTCAGGCTGAAGGGGTAGACCACCATGGCAACAGTGGACAGCACGGTGACACCCACTACGGCCAGCAGGGTGAATCGCTCGTTCTCGCGGGTCTGCGGCAACACCGACGAGACGGCAAGTGCCGCTGAAGCTCCGCAGATCGCCACGGCGCTGCCGGTGAGCAGGCCCTGGTCGCGCGAGCAGCCCAGCCAGCGTGCCAGCACCAGCCCGAAGATGATCGTCAGCAGCACCGCCAGCACCATCAGCACGCCGGTCTGCACGCCAAGCTCGGCCACCTGCGCAAACGTGATGCGTGCGCCCAGCAGGGCCACGCCGACACGCAACACCGTGCGGCCGCAGAAATTGATGCCCTGGACAACCCGCGGGTGGCTGTTCAGGAAATGGAAGGCCAGGCCGATCAGCAGCGCGTACAAGAGCTGCGGCCCGCCGTAATGTTCGGAGACAAAGGTGGCCGCCAGCGCAATCACCAGGCACACCAGCACACCCGGGAAATACGAAACCAGCCTGGCACGCCAGCGCGCCGTCACGATGATTGCATCCTGGTCACTTTCAGGTTTTTTTGGACAGCACACTCACGTAGTCATGTGCCTGGGTGTTAATGAATGAGACCCGGTACTCGACCGGTTTGTCGCCAAAGGTCAGCGCGAGACGATGCACCTCCATGACAGGAGTGGCCGGTGCAACACCCAGCACCCGCGCCACCGCCTTGTCGGCGCCCGACGCCCTGGCGCGCTCCTGGGCACGCAGCACGGTGATGCCGAAATCGGTCTGGTACAGCGCATAAACCGTGCTGGGCCGTTCGACAAAACGCTTTTCCGTGAGGTTGCGAAACACGGCGGCCGACAGCACCAGCCTGTCATACACCACCACGCGTCCGCCCAGCGTCAGCTTGTTCTCCACGCGAAAGACCGGGTCATGCAGCCTGATGCGCAAGGCCCGGGCTTCGGCCGCATCAGCCTTGTCGCGCATGAAGCCGATGCAGGTGATGCCGGGGAACTCCTGCTCCTGCGGCGGCCCCTCGTCTTCGGGGTCCGGACGCGGCTCCACATGAAAAAACTGGAACATGAAACGGGCACGGTTGTGCGGTGCGACAAAAGTGCCCTTGCCCTGGCGCCGGACCAGCACATGCTCGTGCACCAGTTCGTCCACCGCATGGCGCAGGGTGCCCACACTGACCCGCAGTTCCAGTGCCAGCGCGGATTCACCGGGCAGCGCCTTGCCCGGGCCGTAGCGCCCGGCTTCAATGATTTTCTGCAGATCCCTTTTGACCTGGCGGTACAGCGGCAGGGCGTCGCCGCCTTTCGGCAGTTTGCGCGGTCCCGGTCTGGTTTTTATCTTCACCGCCTGATTGGAACACCGCAGGCGGGTGCCGTACAACTCATATACAGGAGTTGATTGACAAGCCCTTCGCCGTCTCTAGACTGGCGGTTCGATTCAACTTCGGACCTCTGGAAAACCCAATGATTCATTTTGTATTACATGACGCCAAAGACACCGTGGCGGTCGTGGTGGTGGAAGGTGTGAAGTCGGGCACCGACATGACCGGCTGGATCATGGACGAAGACCGCATGATCAATGTGAAGGCGCAGCAGGATATCCCGATCGGCCACAAGGTGGCGCTCAAGGACATGGCGCTCGGCGAGACCGTCTGGAAATATGGCATCGACATGGGCAAGGTCGTGGCCGACATCAAGGCCGGCCAGCACGCCCACGTGCACAACATCAAAACCAAAAGGTGGTAACCCCCCTGAAGCGGCCTGCGGCCGCCTCCCCCAAGGGGGCATCGCCAGTGGCCTGGCAGATCCAGATTCACGGCGATCGCTGAAAAATAATTCATCAAGGACCCATTCATGTCAGTCATCGATAAAAACACCACCTTCCTCGGCTACCGCCGGGAAAACGGCCGCGTCGGTGTGCGCAACCACGTGATCATTCTTCCGCTGGATGATTTGTCCAACGCTGCGGCCGAAGCCGTCGCCCACAACATCAAGGGCGCGATGGCGATTCCACACCCTTATGGGCGCCTCCAGTTCGGCGCTGACCTCGAGCTGCACTTTCGCACCCTGATAGGTGCAGGCTGCAACCCCAATGTTGCAGCTGTTGTGGTGATCGGCATTGAAGACGCCTGGACCCAAAAAGTGGTGGACGGCATCGCCACCACAGGCAAGCCGGTGGCGGGTTTCGGCATTGAAGGACATGGCGACCACGAAACCATCATGCGGGCCTCCAAGGCAGCCCGCGAGTATGTGCAGTGGGCCAGTGAAAAGCAGCGCGAGGTCTGCCCGATCTCCGAGCTGTGGGTCTCCACCAAATGCGGCGAATCGGACACGACTTCCGGCTGCGGCGCCAACCCGACCGTCGGCAACGCCTTCGACAAGCTGCACCCCCTGGGCACCTACCTGTGTTTCGGTGAAACCACCGAGCTCACCGGCGGTGAAAAAATCGTCGCCGATCGCTGCGCCACCGATGCGGTCCGCGAGCAGTTCATGTTCATGTTCAACCGTTACCAGGCCGTGATCGACCGCCACAAGACCAGCGACCTGTCGGACTCGCAGCCGACCAAGGGCAACATTGCCGGCGGCCTGACGACCATCGAGGAAAAGGCGCTGGGCAACATCCA
>CAZIYA010000384.1:0-3514 GCA_964543355.1 uncultured Polaromonas sp. | reverse complement strand
AGCACGGTCCAGTACAACCCGAAAACCAATATCTCCGAGCGGTCTACCATAGGCGGCCGTTACAGCCCCAGCAATTACCGTGTCATCAACGCCGCCTATCGACGCCAGCGCAATGTCAGCGAGCAGTACGATGTAGGCTGGCAATGGCCGATTAACGACTTGTGGGGCGACAAAGGCAAGGATCTGGGTGCCGGTCGCGGCCAGGGCGCCGGGCGCTGGTACAGCGTGGGGCGCTTGAACTACAGTGTGCCGGACAAGAAATTTGTGGACATGGTGTTGGGTTTTGAGTACGACGGCTGTTGCTGGATAGGCCGGGTGGTACTGGAACGCAGCCAGCAAAGCACTTCATCCAACAGCACGCGGCTCCTGTTCCAGCTGGAGCTGGTCGGTTTTTCGCGCATTGGTTCCAACCCCCTGAAAACACTGAAGGCCAATATCCCGCGTTACCAGTACCTGCGAGAGCAGACGGTGACGCCGAGCCGCTTTACCAACTATGACTAAATCCAGCTTTTCTTCATTACGCCCTGGTCTTCGTTCCTCTGTTGCTGCGGCGCTGTTGTTGGCTTTGCCTGCAGCGCAGGTTCAGGCCCAGACTCTCAGGTTGCCGGGCCAGTTGCGCGCGCCCAGCTTGGGTGCCCTCGGCTTGGGTGGGGCTGCGGCGGCGCGGCAGCAGCAGGCCGACTTCATCGTGGCCGTGGTCAATTCCGAGCCCATCACCAACAACGAGGTTCGCGCGCGCCTGCTGCGCACCCAACAGCAGATGACGCAGCAGGGCGCGGCCATGCCACCCAGGAATGAATTGGTCAAATTGCTGCTGGAGCGCATGATTGTTGAGCGTGCGCAGTTGCAGCTTGCCCGGGAACAAGGGGTGCAGGTCAGCGACAGCACGGTGGACGACGCCGTACTCAACGTCGCGAAGCAGAACCAGATTTCGGTCGATGAACTGCGCCGACGCATGACGGCCGAGGGTCTGGCATTTGCCCAGTTCCGTACCGACTTGCGCAACGAGATTCTCCTGAGCCGTTTTCGGGATCGCGAACTGGAGCCCCAGGCCAAGGTCAGCGAACAGGAGATCGATGAATACCTCCGCGAGCAGGCAGCAGGCGGCAGCAACGCTGCACCCCAGGAAATCAACCTGTCCCAGGTGTTGGTGGCTGTTCCTGAAAACGCGAGCCCCGAGCAGGTCGCCAGCCTCCAGGCTCGGGCGCAACTGGTGGCAGAACGCGCTCGCAGCGGGACGGATTTTGCGGCTCTGGTCAATGAATTCTCCAACGCACCCGGGCGCAGCGCCGACGGGCAAATGGGCTTGCGTCCGGCAGACCGTTATCCGCAATTGTTTGTGGATACGACCCAAAACGTTCCCATAGGCGGTATTGCGGGTCCGGTTCGCAGTGGTGCTGGTTTCCATGTGCTCAAGGTGCTCGAGAAAAAAAGCGCGGGCATGCCGGGCAACACGGTGGTGCAGACCCGGGCCCGTCATATCCTGCTGCGCCCCAGTGCCCAGCTCAGTGAGGCGGCGGCTGTGGCGCGCCTGGCCGATTACCAGAGGCGTATTGCCGCCGGACAGGCCGATTTTGCGGCGCTGGCCCGCGAGCACAGCCAGGACGGTTCGGCCAAAGAAGGTGGGGATCTCGGCTGGGCAGGTCCTGGGCAATTTGTCCCCGAGTTTGAAGAGCGCATGAATAACCTGGCGCCCGGCCAGGTCGGCGCGCCTCTGGTGTCGCGTTTTGGCGTCCACCTGATCCAGGTGCTGGAGCGCCGCACGACCCGCTTGTCCCCGCGTGAGCAGCGTGAAATGGTGCGCTCCCTGCTGCGCGAGAAAAAGCTCGAGGAAGCCTATGTCGCCTGGGCGCAGGAAGTGCGCGGCCGCGCCTATGTGGAATACCGCGAAGCGCCGCAGTAAATGTTGCCCCCACGCTCGCTCACTGCGTGTAGCCCCCTGCCCCCCGAGGGGGCCGCTGCGCCTGCGGGCCGGCAAAGCCGGACCCGCGGCCCCTGCTTGAAAGAGACATCCGGGATCGTCCAACCTCCGCCTCCAGGCTAGCGTGAAACATATCCCGCGCAAGCGCTTCGGCCAGCACTTCCTGACCGATCGCGCCATCATTGATGCCATCGTGGATGCGATTGCTCCCGGCGCCGGCCAGGCCATGGTGGAGATTGGTCCCGGCCTGGCGGCCCTGACCCAGCCGCTGGCGGAGCGCCTGGGCAAGCTGACGGTCATCGAGCTGGACAGGGACTTGGCCCAGCAGCTGCAGGCTCATCCGCAACTTCGGGTGATCCAGGCCGATGTGCTCAAGGTCGATTTTGTCCAGCTCGCCTCCGAATACGCAGGGCCTTCCGGGAAAATCCGTGTGGTTGGCAACCTGCCGTACAACATCTCCACGCCCATCCTGTTTCACCTGCTCGATGCTGTTGATGTAATAGCAGACCAGCACTTCATGCTGCAAAAGGAAGTGATTGACCGCATGGTGGCGCAACCCGCGACCAGCGACTATGGCCGGCTCAGTGTGATGCTGCAATGGCGTTATGCCATGGACAATGTGCTGTTTGTGCCGCCCCAGAGTTTTGATCCCCCGCCGCGGGTGGACAGCGCCATCGTGCGCATGGTGCCGCACACCACGCCCGCCGCGCTGGACCCGACGCTGTTGAGCGAGGTGGTCCGTGTGGCTTTCAGTCAGCGCCGCAAACTGCTGCGCCATTCATTGGGCAAATGGCTGGAGCAAAAGCAGCATGCCGGGCCGTTTGACCTGCAGCGTCGGGCTGAGGAGGTTCCGGTGGCCGAATACGTGGCCCTGACTCAGGCGCTGGAGGCGGCAGGCACGCCATGACTTGCACCTGAAAAGCAAAAAGCCCGTCGATGACGGGCTTTTTTAATGCAGCAACGCCTTACGCCGCTGCCAGCCAGTATCCCGCGTTGAACGGGCTGCTCATGCGAAGTGCCAGTGGCGACACGTCGAGCAGCTTGTCGGTGGGCATCGGTTCTTCACCATCTGCGCTGTTTGCTTGCTGGGCCTCATTCGCCCGATCCCCTTGGCCAATGTCTGGGGAGCGGGCTACAGAAAAGAATAGAAACATCTGAACGGTATCTTTCGATCCGCCCAGTAATCCGCGGCATCCCTGAAGATGTCCAACAGCTGTTCGCGAGCCTCTTTATCGAATTTGGCATGAGCAGGAATCTGCTCAAGCAGGACAATAAAGCCGGGCTGCGGTCCGGATTTGTGAACCAAATCCGTCATGCAGTCGTACAGCGCATCAAAGTTTTTGCCAAAGTGCGCCGGGAATGTGTACTGTGCCGCGATCATGTCCAGCACGTCCTGCTTGCTCTGGGCGTTGCCCAGATTGGCATAGAGGAAGTGGTGGCCGAGCTGCGTGGCAGCCTCCTGCAAATCCTGGACGCGGAATGCGCGTATGGATTGCACGATATTGGGTCTCACAGTACGAAGTGGCATGTCCATCTCCGTGTCTCTTTCTTAAGTCAATAACTCAAAGTTAACAATCACTGCTGAACCTTATT
>CAZIYA010000383.1:0-3515 GCA_964543355.1 uncultured Polaromonas sp. | reverse complement strand
CTGCAGCACGTGGCGCTGACGGTGCGCGCCGGCGAGGTGGTTGGCATTGCCGGCGTCTCCGGCAACGGCCAGAAGGAGTTGCTGTATGCGCTGTCGGGTGAAGACACGCGTGCCGCGGCCGGCAGCATCCAGATTGCCGGGCAGGATGTGGGCCGGCTGGGCCCCGCGCCGCGCCGCGCGCTGGGTTTGCATTTCCTGCCGGAAGAGCGGCTGGGGCGCGGCGCGGTGCCGACGCTGAGCCTGGCGCACAACCTGCTGCTCACACGCAGCGATGCGGTGGGCCGCGGCGGCTGGCTGCATCTGGGGGCCCTGCAGACGCAGGCAGCCGGCATCATTGCGCGTTACCAGGTCAAGGCCGGTGGCCCGCAGGCGGCGGCACAGTCGCTGTCGGGCGGCAACCTGCAGAAATTCCTGGTGGGCCGGGAGGTTGAGGCCAAACCCAGGCTTCTCATTGTTTCGCAACCGACCTGGGGTGTGGACGTGGGCGCTTCGGCACAAATCCGCGGCGAGCTGCTCAAACTACGCGACAGCGGCTGTGCGGTGCTGGTGGTCAGCGAAGAGCTCGAAGAACTGTTCGATATCTGCGACCGTCTTTACGTGATGGCCAAGGGCCAGATCTCGCCGGCCCTGCCGCGGGCCGACGCGACGGTGGAACTGGTCGGGCAGTGGATGAGCGGACTGTGGACGGACCATGCCGTGGAGGGCTCCCATGCTCAAGCTTGAAGCCCGGCCGCAGCCCTCGCGATGGTGGAGCCTCGGCTCACCGCTGCTGGCGCTGCTGATCACGGTGGTGATCGGTGTGTTGCTGTTTGCGGCGCTGGGCAAGGACCCGGTGCGCGGCCTGCAGATCTTTTTCTGGGAACCCATCAAGTCGCCCAATGCATTGAGCGAGCTGATGGTCAAGGCGACGCCGCTGCTGATTATTGCGCTGGGCCTGGCCGTGTGTTTCCGCTCCAACGTCTGGAACATCGGCGCCGAGGGGCAATTTGTCATCGGCGCGGTGGCGGCCGGCGGCGTGGCGCTGCTTGCTGACAAGACCACCGGGCCGTGGATTGTGCCGGCCATCATTCTTGCGGGCATGCTGGGGGGCATGGTGTGGGCCGGCATCACGGCGCTGCTGCGCGACCGGTTCAACGCCAACGAAATCCTGGTCAGCCTGATGCTGGTCTATGTGGCCGACATGGTGCTCAGCTACCTGGTGTTCGGCCCCTGGAAAGACCCGCAGGGCTACAACTTTCCGCAGACCAAAACCTTTGAGGCGGTGACGCAGATCCCGCGCCTGATGCAGGGTTCACGCGTGAGCATAGGCATCCTGCTGGCGCTGGCAGGCGCGGTGGTCCTGTGGTTGTACCTGTTCCGAACGCATGCCGGCTTTGCCCAGCAGGTCGGCGGCCTGGCGCCCGCGGCTTCGCGTTATGCCGGCTTTTCCTCGCGCAAGGCCTTATGGGTGGCGCTGCTGACTTCTGGCGGTGCCGCAGGCCTGGCCGGTGCGCTGGAGGTGGCGGGACCCATCGGCCAGCTCACACCTTATGTGCCGGCCGGCTACGGCTTTGCGGCCATCATCGTGGCTTTTGTCGGGCGCCTGCATCCGGCGGGCATGGTGTTTTCAGCCATCCTCATGAGCATGTTTTACATAGGCGGCGAACTGGCCCAGTCGCGCCTGGGCCTGCCCAAGTCGCTCACCGGTGTGTTCCAGGGCCTGCTGCTGTTCAGCCTGCTGGCCTGCGACACGCTGATCAGCTACCGCGTGCGCTGGACGGGCCGCGTCAAACCCGTCATGAAAGGCACCCGCTGATGGACTCCTACGCCTTGCTGCTGGCGGCCACCCTGAGCGCCGGCACCGTGCTGGCGATTGCTTCGCTGGGGCTGCTGATCAATGAAAAAGCCGGCATCGTCAACCTCGGCGCAGAAGGCATGATGCTGTGCGCCGCGATTGCCGGTTTTGCCGCCGTGGTGCACAGTGGCAACATCTGGCTCGGTTTTGCCGCCGGCATGGCGGCCGGGGCCTTGCTGGCTGCCGTCTTTGGCGTGCTGGTGATCTGGCTCGACACCAACCAGTACGCGACCGGGCTCGCGCTGAGCCTGTTTGGTGCGGGCTTTTCGGCCTTTGCCGGCATCAAGTACGTGCAGGAGAAGCTCCCCGAGCAGGGCCAGTACGCCTTGCCCTGGCTCGGTGACCTGCCCTTTGTCGGGCCGGCGCTGTTTCGCCAGCACCCCATGGTCTACATTGCCATGGCGCTGACGGTGGGCCTGATCTGGTTTTTGTACCGCACGCGCGCCGGCCTGGTGCTGCGCTCGGTCGGCGAAAGCCCGGAGTCGGCGCACGCACTCGGTTACCCGGTGCGGCGCATCCGCCTGGCGGCCGTGGTCGCCGGTGGCGCGTTGTGCGGCCTGGCCGGTGCCTACGTCTCGGTGGTCTACACGCCGCTGTGGGTCGAAGGCATGATTGCCGGCAAGGGCTGGATTGCGCTGGCCCTGACCACCTTTGCCACTTGGCGCCCGGCACGGGTGTTGCTTGGGGCTTACCTGTTCGGTGGTGTGACCATGCTGCAGTTTCACCTGCAGGGGCTGGGCGTGGAGGTGCCGCCCCAGTTCCTGACGATGCTGCCTTACCTGGCCACCATCGTGGTGCTGGTGCTGATCTCGCGCAACCCGCGCTGGATCAGGCTGAACATGCCGACATCGATTGGAAAACCTTTCTACCCCGGTTCATAATCGGGCTTTTTCGCCAAACTCTGGCTTCACCGTCGCTACAGGAGACGACATGACTGACTTGCAAAAACGTTCATTGCTCAAGCTGGCTGCACTTTCAGCAGTCGCTTCAGCCGCGCTGATGGGCTGCGGCAAAAAGGAAGAACCCGCACCGCCACCGGCCGCCGCGCCTGTCGCTGCGCCGGCACCGGCAAAGGCCGAGCCGCTGAAGATCGCGTTTGCCTACATCGGACCCGTCGGCGACGGCGGCTGGACTTTTGCGCATGACAACGGCCGCAAGGCGATCGACAAGGAATTCGGCGACAAGGTGGTCACCAGCTTCGTCGAAAAAGTGCCCGAATCGGCCGATGCCGAGCGCGTGATCCGCGACATGGCCAGCCAGGGCAACAAGCTGATCTTCGGCACGACCTTCGGCTACATGGAACCCATGCTGAAAGTCGCCGCCGATTTCAAGGACGTGAAGTTCGAACACGCCACCGGCTACAAGACGGCAGACAACCTGCGCACCTATGACAGCCGCACCTACGAAGGCGCTTACATGGCCGGCGTGATCGCCGGCAAGATGAGCAAGAGCGGCACCCTGGGCGTGGTTGGCTCGGTGCCGATTCCCGAAGTGGTGCGCAACATCAACAGCTTTACGCTGGGCGCGCAGTCGGTCAACCCCAAGGTCAAGACCAAGGTGGTCTGGGTCAACGAGTGGTTCAACCCGCCCAAGGAAACCGAAGCCGCGACCTCGCTGATCAACGGCGGCGCCGACGTGCTGATGCAGAACACCGACTCGTCGGCCGTGCTGCAGACTGCCG
>CAZIYA010000382.1:0-3517 GCA_964543355.1 uncultured Polaromonas sp. | reverse complement strand
GGGAGCTACACGCAGTGAGCGACCGTGGGGGCTCTACTTGTTCCGAAACGCGTCATGACAAGCCTTGCAGGTATCGGCGGTTGCAGCGAACGCCGTTTTCAGGCTGTCGAGGTTGCCGGTTTTGCTGGCAGCAGCGAGCTTGGTGGTTTCCACCTGCAGCTTGTCGTTGTATTCCTTGAACTTGGCCTGCTCGGTCCAGATTTCAGGCTTGGCCTTGGTGTTGCCACCCTTGTCCGTGCCCGCGCCGAAGCCGGCCCACGGGAGCTTTGACATGGCGGCCACGATCTCGGCATTGTCGGCAGCAACCTTGGCGTCATAAGGTGCGCGGCCGGACGCCATGGCGCCGACGCGACCGAAGTGTGTGCCCATCACGGACAGTGCGCTCTGGCGGTATTTGATGGCGTCTTCCGGTTTGGCAAACTGGGCGGAAGCTGGTGCGGACAGGGCGAGTAGGACGGATGCTGCGGCAATACTGGCGAAAATTTTCATTTTTTTCCTCGTGGTGTTTTACTTGCTGATGGGCAGTGCTTCCCGATAGACTGCCTTCCAAAGAGCTCGCCCTCCGGAGCAAAGTTCCGCTGGAACTTATGCACTAGGGTAAGCACCAAGTGAAAGCGCTGCCGGGCATCGATGCAATCGCACGAAACATACCATGGCTGCATGACCATTACAAAACCGCACAACAAGCAAGAGGGAGCACCCATGAACCCATCGATTCACAAGGTCCGCGTCTGGGATTTGCCGACACGCATTTTCCACTGGGCACTGGTCGCGGCGGTGATCGGGCTGGCGATCAGCGGCACCATAGGCGGCAATGCCATGGTCTGGCATTTTCGCTTTGGTTATTCGGTGCTGACGCTGCTGCTGTTTCGCCTGGTTTGGGGAGTGGTGGGTGGACGCTGGTCCCGTTTTGGTGCATTCATCTATTCACCGCAAAGCGTCATCAACTATCTCAAAGGCCGGGGCAAGCCCGAGCATGGCGTTGGCCACAGCCCGATCGGCGCCGGCTCGGTGTTCGCCATGCTGGGTTTTTTGCTGGCCCAGGCGGGAACCGGCCTGTTCAGCGACGACGAAATTGCCTTCACCGGCCCGCTCACGCGTTTTGTCTCGAACAGTGCGGTCAGCCTGGCAACGAACTACCACAAGAACATTGGCAAGTGGGTTCTGCTGGGCCTCGTGGTGCTGCACATCCTGGCCATCGTTTTTTACCTCTGGCGCAAACACAATCTGGTGAACGCCATGCTCCATGGGGACAAGGAGCTGGTGACCGCCGTGCCGGCTTCACGGGACGACACGGCCTCCCGCCTGTCGGCACTGGCGGTACTGGGCGCCTGCGCGGCCGCCGTGTACTGGATCAGCAGCCTGGGCGCACCGGCCTTCTGACCAGCCAGCGCCAGAAATGCCTGGCTGGTTCCCGCCCAGCCGGGCCACCGGAAAAAAGCCGATACACTGGGTTGGACGTCTACCGCACCCATGACCGCTTCTTCTCCCATGATCGAGTTCATTACGCCGGCCACGCCGGCACAGCTGGATGCCACGCGGGCGATTTTCCGCGAATACGCCGACCAGCTGGGCGTTGACCTGTGCTTCCAGAACTTCGACGAAGAACTCCTCAACCTGCCGGGTGAGTATGCAGCTCCGCAGGGCTGCCTGACCTTGGCCCTGGTGGACGGCAAGATCGCCGGCTGCTGCGCCATGCGCCCGCTGGACGCCGTTGACTACCCGAACGCCTGCGAGATGAAGCGTCTCTATGTACGTGAGGGCTTTCGACGGCTGGGCCTGGGACGGCAGCTGGCCGAAGAAGTGCTCGATTCGGCGCGCGTGGCGGGGTACCACAGCCTGTTGCTCGACACCCTCAACGACATGGAGGCGGCCCGGGCACTGTACGAAGATCTGGGCTTCAAGGACATCCCACCCTACTACCACAACCCGATAGCGGGCGCTCACTACCTGAAGGTGGATTTGTTATGAAATCAGGCTGCAGCCCTTATGTCGCGGGCGCAAGCAGCTTCATTTTTCATAGCACCTGACGAACTCCCGGATCGACAAAACGCACAAAAAAAGCCGCCGGTCGGAGGACCAGCGGCTTTTTTTTGCAGACCCGGTGGGGGGGCTTCAGCCCTTGGCTTGTGCCAGCAAGGTAGCAGCGTCGCTCACTTCAAACTTGCCCGGACCTTCCACATTCAGGGCGGCGACCTTGCCGTCCTTGACCAGCATCGAATAACGGTTGCTGCGCAAACCCATGCCGCGTGCGGTCAGGTCCAGCGTCAGGCCGGTGGCCTTGGCAAAGTCGGCGCTGCCGTCGGCCAGCATGCGGACCTTGGCACCTGTCTTCTGGTCGCGCGCCCAGGCGCCCATGACAAACGCATCATTGACGCTGACGCACCAGATCTCGTCAACACCGGAGGCTTTGAGTTCGTCGAACTTCTCGACATAACCCGGCACATGTTTGGCGGAACAGGTCGGCGTATAAGCGCCCGGCAACCCGAACAGCGCAATGGTTTTGCCGGCCGAGGCCTTGGTGACATCCACCGGATTGGGGCCAATGCTGCAGCCGTTGCCTTCAACTTCCGAAAATTCCATCAGCGTGGCTGCGGGAAGGGTGTCGCCTACTTTGATCATGGTGTCTCCTTGAGAGGGGTGGGGTGAAAAGGTCAGGCGCCATTTTCAACGATTCCGGCGAAATCGTGCGCCGGTCGGGCAAAGGCCCGAAGGACATTGCGGTGACTGACAGGAGGCGGCAGAAGCCGGAAACAAAAACGGCCCACATCGTGAGCCGTTTTTTTGACTTGAGGTCCGGACCTGCAAGACTTAGACGATCGCAGCCTTTTCCAGCAACTTGGTCACAACCCAGTTCTTGGTCTTGGAAATCGGGCGGCTCTCGGTGATCTCGATCAGGTCGCCGGTCTTGTACTCGCCCTTTTCGTCGTGGGCGTGGTACTTGCTCGACAGGGACACGATCTTGCCGTACAGCTCGTGCTTGACACGACGCTCAACCAGCACGGTCACTGTTTTCGCACGCTTGTCGCTGACCACACGGCCAACCAGGGTGCGCTTGAGGGATTTTTTAGCTTCCGTCATTATTTCGCTCCTTGCTTGACGATGGTCTCGGCCAGGATGGTTTTGGCACGAGCGATGTCACGGCGCGCAGAACGCAGCGTGGCGGTGTTGGTGAGTTGTTGCGTGGCTTTCTGCATGCGCAGGCCAAAGTGGGCTTTTTGCAGCTCTTTGACTTCGTTTTGCAGGCCGGCAACGTCTTTTTGGCGCAGTTCAGTAGATTTGGTCATGGTCATTTCCCCTTACTGGCCAATCATGCGGCTGACAAACGTGGTGCGCAGCGGCAGCTTGGCAGAAGCCAGGCGGAACGCTTCGCGGGCCAGTTCTTCAGGCACGCCAACGATTTCAAAGACGATCTTGCCGGGCTGGATTTCAGCCACGTAGTACTCTGGGTTACCTTTACCGTTACCCATACGCCCTACAGCAGGCTTTTAGGAAATCGGCTTGTCCGGGAAGACAC
>CAZIYA010000381.1:0-3520 GCA_964543355.1 uncultured Polaromonas sp. | reverse complement strand
GCAGGTCTACCCGGAAATCATGGAATGCCACATGGTGGCGGGAGGCTTTGACTACCTGCTCAAGACCCGCATGGCCGACATGGCAGCCTACCGCCAGTTCGCCGGCACCGCGCTGTGGCAATTGCCGGGCGTGCGCGAAACCCGCACCTATGCGGTGATGGAAGAAGTGAAAAGCACCACCCGGCTGGCGCTGGGCGTGTAGCGCGCCAGAATCGTTAAACGGCAGGCGCAGGCAATCTGCCGCGCTTTTCGGTAAAAAGTTAACACTTTGGGGGCAAACCACGTTGCCACAGCCAGTCTCTTGGACTAAGTTGGATCAGGGACAGGTTTTGTTTTGCATAACAAATCCAGTCCGTACCGGTCAACTACACCAGGGGATCACGATGACTATCCGCCACCCATGGGCCGCCTGCGCCCTGCTTTCGACTGTGTTGATGGCCTCCGGCCATGCCGCTGAAACCGGCGTCACGGACAAGGAAATCCTGGTGGGCCAGTTTGCCGCCCAGACCGGGCCGGCGGCGGAACTCGGCAAACGCATGCAGCTGGGCATGCTGGCGCATTTCAATGCAGTCAACGCCGCGGGTGGCATCCACGGCCGCAGCATCAAGCTGGTGTCACGCGACGACGGCTACGAGCCGGAGAAGGCGGTGGCTGCGGTCAAGGCACTGATCGAGGAAGACAAGGTGTTTGCGCTGGTAGGATCAGTCGGCACGCCGACCACGCTCGCGGCCGTGCCGGCCATCAATGCGGCCGGCATTCCCCTGATCGGCCCCTTCACCGGCGCGCAAGCCTTGCGCGAACCGCTCAACCGCAACCTGTTTCATGTGCGCGCGAGCTACTTCGACGAAACCGAACGCATCGTGCAGCACCTGAGTACCCTGGGCATCAAAAAAATCGCGGTGTTCTACCAGAACGACTCCTACGGCAAGGCCGGGCTCGAAGGCGTCACGCGGGCGCTGACCAAACGCAGCCTCAAACCCGCGGCCACGGTGACGGTGGAACGCAACACGGTGGACGTCACCGCAGCCCTGGCCGAGATACTGAAAACCTCGCCCGAAGCAGTGGTGCAGATCAGTGCCTACAAGTCATGCGCGGCGCTGATCAAACAGGCGCGTGCCAAAGGCTACGGCGGACAGTTCTTCAATGTGAGTTTTGTCGGATCCACCGCGCTGTCGGCCGAACTCGGGGACACCGGCGCCGGTGTCACGATTTCCCAGGTGGTTCCTTTCCCTTACACCCCGTCGTCTGCCGTGGTGCGCGAGTACCAGCAGCGCATGACAGAGGCCGGGCACAAGGACTTCGACTTCTCCAGCATGGAAGGCTTCCTGGCCGCCAAGGTGTTTGTCGAAGGCCTGCGCCGCGCCGGCAAGACGCTGACGCGCGCGAGCCTGGTCACCGGGCTGGAGTCCATGCGCGAGGTCAATCTGGGCGGCTTCATCGTGAACTATGGGCCCAATGACCACGAAGGCTCGCGCTACACCGACCTGACCATCATTGGCCGGGGCGGGCGGTTTGTGCGATAGGGCCGGTTCACCCTATAGTGATGTTTTTTTTGGGAGGACCGCCATGAACAACCTGACACCCTATCGCCTCTGGAGCAGCGCCGCGGCGGCACTGCTTGCCCTGGCCGCCCAGCCGGTGACAGCACAGACCCTCAAGCCCGGACTGTGGGAGATCAACAACAAGATGCAGTCCGGTTCGGGCAAGGTTGAGAAAGCCATGGCCGACATGGAGAAACAGCTGGCCGGCATGCCGCCCGAGCACCGCAAGATGATGCAGGACATGATGGCCAAGCAGGGCATGTCCATGAGCCCCGGGGCAGGCGGCGGCATGGCCGTGAAAGTCTGCATGACCAGGGAAAACATCGAACGCAACGAACTGGGGTCCCAGCAGGGCGACTGCAAAACCACCACCTCGCCGCGCATGGGCAACACCATGAAGATGTCTTTCGTCTGCGCCCAGCCACCGTCCAGCGGAGAAGGCCAGGTCACCTTCGTCAGCCCCGAGGCCTACACCATGAAGATGGCCATGAAAAGCAATGTGCAAGGCAAGCCGGAAACCATGACCATGGACGGCGGCGGCAAATGGCTGTCGGCGGACTGCGGCGCAATCAAGCCGATGGCGGTGCCGAAGAAATAGCCCCCACGGTCGCTCACTGCGTGTAGCTCCCTGCCCCCCGAGGGGGCCGCTGCGCCTGCGGTCTGGCAAAGCCAGTCCCGCGGCCCCTGCTGGATAAATCGCCCAGATATCGTGTGGGTGTAGGTGACTGGGGGACTCTACCGGTCACCAAAAATTGCGGTCCCCACCCGCACCATGGTGCTGCCGGCATGAATGGCGGCCTCCAGGTCTGCCGTCATGCCCATGGACAGCGTGTCCATGGGCTGCAGCAATATACCGGCGCGATTTATATGCTCAAAAAGCTCTGCGGCCTTTTGATGGACTGCGCAGGCAGCTATGAAATCAGGAGCAGGCTCGGGAATCGACATCAAGCCGCGCAGTTGCAGCCGCGGCAAACCCGCCACCTCGGCCGCCAGGGCCAGGGCCTCCTGCGGCGCCACGCCCGACTTCGTAGGCCCGCCATCGATATTGACCTGCAGGCAGACCTGCAGCGGCGGCAAATGCGGTGGACGCTGCTCGCTCAGGCGTTGCGCAATTTTCAGGCGGTCCACCGACTGCACCCAGTCGAAGTTTTCGGCGACCAGCCGCGTCTTGTTGCTCTGTATGGGACCGATGCAGTGCCAGGCCGAGGCGGGGGAGGACGCCGGGCCAGGGTGATTGGCCTCCCATCCGCGCACTGCCAATATCTTGTCCACCCCCTCCTGGATATAGTTCTCGCCGAAAGCGCGTTGACCGTCGGACATCGCGTCAACCACCGCATCGGCACCGAAAGTCTTGGACACGGCCAGCAAGCGCACGCTGGCCGGGTTCCGCCCGGCGGCCACGCAGGCCGTGGTTATACGGTCACGGACGAGTTGGAGGTTGCGCACAATCATGGTCATAATCCAACTGTAAACTTTTGAGGGATCCCCGGGATGGACATTACCCAACTGCTGGCTTTTAGCGTCAAGAACAAGGCGTCCGATCTGCACCTGTCTGCGGGCCTGCCGCCCATGATCCGGGTGCACGGGGATGTCAGGCGCATCAATGTCGATCCGCTGGACCACAAACAGGTTCACGCCATGGTGTACGACATCATGAACGACACCCAGCGCAAGAACTACGAAGAGTTCCTCGAGATCGACTTTTCCTTCGAAATCGACGGCCTGGCCCGCTTTCGCGTCAATGCCTTCAACCAGAACCGTGGCGCCGGCGCCGTGTTCCGGACCATTCCCTCGAAAATCCTGACGCTGGAGCAGCTCAATGCGCCGAAGATTTTCGGCGACCTGGCGATGAAGCCGCGCGGCATGGTGCTGGTCACAGGCCCCACGGGTTCGGGCAAAACACTTTTGGCCCGCACGCTCGCGCGCAGCCTGAAGGTCCCGTTTGCAATTTGCGACGCGACCACGCTGACGCAGGCCGG
>CAZIYA010000380.1:0-3621 GCA_964543355.1 uncultured Polaromonas sp. | reverse complement strand
CGCAAAGTGGCTGCCGCGTTTGCAGATCCAGAACTTGGCGACGGGTGTCAACAGGCGCGCCATGGCCTGTTCATGCTGATCGGTGCTGTTGTCAAAGGCGCGCGCCAGGCGGATGGACAGCGCGGTGGCGGCTTCGGATTCGAGTGCGAGGTCGGCCAGCACGTTGCGCATCAACGGCTGGTTTATCAGCGGTTTGCCGAAGGCCTGGCGCTGGGCGCAGTGGTTCAGCGCAATGCTCAGCGCCTGGCGCATCAGGCCGCTGGTGCCGAGTGCGCAGTCCAGCCGCGTCATCGTGCCCATCTCGAGGATTTGCGGCACGCCGCGGCCTTCCTCGCCGACCAGCCAAGCGGTGGCGTTTTCAAATTCGACCTCGGAACTGGCGTTGGCCTTGTTGCCGAGTTTGTCTTTCAGGCGCTGGATACGGATGGCATTGAGGCTACTGTCGGGCAACACGCGCGGAATGAAGAAGCAACTGAGTCCAGCCGGTGCTTGCGCCAGCACCAGGAAAGCATCGCACATGGGCGCCGAGAAAAACCACTTGTGGCCGGTCAGGTGAAAGCGCTGGCCCCAGGCATCGCTGCCATCGGGCACCGCCTGCGTCGTATTGGCGCGTACGTCGGAGCCGCCCTGCTTTTCGGTCATGCCCATGCCCATGGTCACACCGGTTTTTTCCGAGAACAGCTTGAGTGCCGGATCGTAGGCACGGCTGGTGAGCCGGGGCGCCCAGTCGGCGTGGATGGCGGCGTTGTCGCGCAGCGCCGGCGTGACCGCGTAGGTCATGGAAATCGGGCAGAGGATGGACGGCTCGAGCTCGGTGAACAGCATGAAACCAGCGGCCCTGAGCACATGGGGTGATGCGCCTGGCTTCGGCGTCGGGCCGCCCCAAGCCGAAGCAGTCCCCTCGGGGGGCAGCGCAGTACGCGAAGCGACAAGCGTGGGGGCCATCGCTTCTTTCCACGGTGTGCCGTGCAGTCCTGCGCTGGTGGCCAGCTTCATCAGCTCGTGATAACTCGGGTGAAACTCTACCTGGTCCACCCGTCGGCCAAAACGGTCGTGGCTGTGCAGCTGCGGCGTGTGGGTGTTGGCCAGGCGCGCGTGGGTTTGCATGTCTGCACTGCCCAGGCTTGCACCCAGTGCGCTGAGCTCCGCCGTTACCAGCTGGGGGGCGTTGAACCTCAGCGCATCGCGCAGGCCGTGGTTGGTGTCGAACAGGTTGTAGTCGACCAGCGGCTCGGGCTGGTTGAAGACTTCATGGGTCATATTCGCATCTCCTTTGGGCTCGCGTTTGAGGCGTCGCGAGCGGCTATCAGGCTAGGCGGACGGCGCGCAGAAACCGGAGCGTACTTCAGGTACGTGAGGATTTCGAGCACCGCCCAACGACGCATGATGGCCGCGCAGTAGCCGATTAGATGAGTTTGACCAGTTGTTTACCAAAGTTTTTGCCTTTAAGCAAACCCAGGAAAGCTTCCGGGGCAGCGGCGATACCCTGGGCAATGGTTTCGCGCGGCTTGAGCTTGCCGGTGCCGACCAGCGTGCCCAGTTCCTTGAGCGCTTCGGGCCAGACTTCCATGTGTTCGCTGACGATGAAGCCCTCGATCTTCAGGCGGTTTGTCAGGATCAGCTGCGGATAAGTCAGCGGCAGCGGCTGGCCGTCGTAGCCGGCAATCATGCCGCACAGCGCAATGCGACCGAAGGCGTTCATGCGCGTCAGCACCGCGTCGAGCACCATGCCGCCCACGTTCTCGAAGTAGCCGTCGATGCCGTCCGGGCAGGCTTCCTTGAGTGCCTTGGACAAGGACGCTGCATCCTTGTGCTGCTTGTAGTCGATGCAGACGTCGAAGCCGAGTTCATCAACGGCGTATTTGCATTTGTCGGGTCCACCCGCAATGCCGACAGCGCGGCAGCCGCGCGCCTTGGCCAGCGCGCCGAAGGCACTGCCCACTGCACCGGTGGCGGCGCTGATCACCACCGTCTGGCCGGCTTTGGGCTCGATGATTTTCACCAGCCCGTACCATGCGGTGACGCCCGGCATGCCGACTGCGCCCAGGTAGTGCGACAGCGGCACATGGGTGGTATCCACCTTGCGCAGCGCGCCGGGCTGGTTCGCATCCACCACGCTGTACTCCTGCCAGCCGCCCATGCCGACCACCTTGTCACCGACGGAGAACTTCGGGTTTTTTGATTCGACCACCTCCCCGGCCGTGCCGCCGCCCATGACCTGGCCCAGCGCCTGCGGCTGGGCATAACTCTTGGCATCGTTCATGCGGCCGCGCATGTAGGGGTCCAGGCTCATGAAGTGGTGGCGCACCAGCACCTGGCCCTCCTGCAGCGCCGGGGTGTCGCTGCTGACGAGCTTGAAGTTGCTGGCGACGGCTTCGCCGGTAGGACGGTTGTCGAGAAGGATTTGCTGGTTCTTTGGCATGGAAGTCTCCTGATGTGCTATTGATTTGGGAGCTGCTTGCACCCGAGGGATAAGGGCTGGAGCATGATTTTGTTTAAAGAATATCTAATCCGTCGAGATGACGGTGTTGAGTGAATTCACGTCTTTCGGCCCGACCGGCAGGCGCTTGACGTATTTGAAGGTGCCGGTGGCGTGGGCGCAGGCACGGCCTTCTTCATCGTAAATCGTGCCTTCGGTAAAAGCCATGGTGGCGGTGCGGTGCATGAGCCGGCCTTTGCCGCTGAGCTTGCCGCGCGCCGGCTGCATGAAACTGGTTTTCATCTCGATGGTGACCACGCCCATGTCCTGCAGCACGCTGCGTGCAGCCGTCGCCATGGTGACGTCGAGCAGGGTCATCAGCGCCCCGCCGTGCGTCACATGAAAGGAATTGAGGTGTTCAGGCATGGGCAGGTAGTCGATCTGCGAATGCCCGCCCTCGAACAGCACCAGCTCGAAGCCGAGGTGATGAACGAAAGGAATCTCTACGCCGAAGTTCATGCTGTTATCCGAAGTTGATGGTTCATTTTCCGTGGGTGTAGCGAGCAGGCGTCAGGCGAGGCGGACGGAGCGCAGGAACCGGAACGTACTCAGGTACGTGAGGATTCCGAGCACCGCCCAACGAAGCATCACGCCTGCGCAGTAGCCCACACTAGCCACCGGTTACTGCGGAGACGCCACCGTCCACCGCCAGCCATTGCGCCGTGATGTGTTTGCCGGCATCCGACGCGTACAGCACACACAAGCCCTTGAGGTCTTCGTCATCGCCCAGGCGCAGCAGTGGTGCGTGGGCGGCCAGCTTCTCTTCGCCCAGGGCTTTGAGTGTTCCGACGGTCATCTTGCTCGGGAAAAAGCCCGGGCAGATGGCGTTGACGGTGATGTTGTACTTGCCCCATTCGCAGCCGAGCGCGCGGGTGAAGTTGATGACGGCGCCCTTGGAGGTGTTGTAGGCCACGGTGGTCATCTCTGGCGGGTTGCCGCCCAGGCCGGCGATGGAGGCGACGTTGATGATGCGGCCGGAGCGGCGCGCGATCATGCTGTGCTTGGCGATGTGCTGGCTGAGGATGAAGTAGCCGCGGATGTTCAGGTTCATGACTTTGTCCCAGGCCTCGACCGGGTGGTCTTCGGCGGGCGCACCCCAGGCAGCGCCGGCATTGTTGACCAGGATGTCCACACGGCCGAAG
>CAZIYA010000379.1:0-3633 GCA_964543355.1 uncultured Polaromonas sp. | reverse complement strand
GGCGAACGGCCCGGTCTGTCCGAAGCCGGTGATCGAGCAATACACCAGGCGCGGGTTGGCGGCGCTCAGGCTCGCGTAGTCCAGTCCGTAACGCTTGAGCCCGCCGACCTTGAAGTTCTCCAGCACCACGTCGGCCTGCTGCGCCAGCGCGCGCACCTGCGCCTGCCCTGCGGGCGTGGCGATGTCGATGGCGACCGAGCGCTTGTTGCGGTTGGCACAGAGAAAGTAGGCGGCCTCGGTGGTGTCGCGGCCCGAGGCGTCCTTCAGGTAGGGCGGGCCCCAGGCGCGGGTGTCGTCACCGCCCTGCGGTTTTTCGACCTTCACGACGTCGGCGCCCAGGTCGGCGAGCAACTGCCCGGCCCAGGGGCCGGCGAGCACACGCGACAGATCCAGCACCCGGACGCCGGTCAGCGGCGGCGGGCGAACAGCGGGGGCTGTCATCGCTTCAGGAAAACGCAGAAATGCCGGTGATGGCGCGGCCCAGAATCAACGCGTGCACGTCGTGCGTGCCTTCGTAGGTGTTGACGACTTCAAGGTTGACCAGGTGCCGCGCCACGCCGAACTCGTCGCTGATGCCGTTGCCGCCCAGCATGTCGCGCGCCATGCGGGCAATGTCGAGCGCCTTGCCGCAGGAGTTGCGTTTCATGATGGAGGTGACTTCGACCGAAGCCGTGCCTTCATCCTTCATGCGGCCCAGGCGCAGGCAACCCTGCAGGCCGAGCGCGATTTCGGTTTCCATGTCGGCGAGTTTTTTCTGGATCAATTGGTTGGCGGCCAGCGGACGGCCGAACTGCTTGCGGTCCAGCGTGTACTGGCGTGCCTTGTGAAAGCAGTCTTCCGCCGCACCCAGCGCGCCCCAGGCAATGCCGTAACGCGCGGAGTTCAGGCAGGTGAACGGACCCTTGAGGCCGCGCACGTCGGGAAAAGCGTTTTCTTTGGGGCAGAAAACTTCGTCCATGACGATTTCGCCGGTGATGGAGGCGCGCAGCCCGACCTTGCCGTGCACGGCCGGTGTGCTCAGGCCTTTCCAGCCTTTTTCCAGCACAAAGCCGCGAATCGCGCCTTCGTCGTCCTTGGCCCAGACCACAAACACGTCGGCAATCGGGCTGTTGGTGATCCACATCTTGGCGCCCGAGAGCTTGTAGCCGCCGTCCACCTTTTTGGCGCGCGTGATCATGCTGCCGGGGTCGGAGCCGTGGTTGGGCTCGGTCAGGCCGAAGCAGCCAATCCATTCGCCGGTGGCCAGTTTCGGCAGGTATTTCTGCTTGGTGGCTTCATTGCCGAACTCGTTGATGGGCACCATCACCAGCGAAGACTGCACGCTCATCATGGAGCGGTAGCCGGAATCGACGCGCTCGACTTCACGCGCAACCAGGCCGTAACAAACGTAGTTCAGGCCGGCACCGCCGTAGGCTTCGGGAATGGTGCTGCCCAGCAGGCCCAGCGCACCCATTTCGCGAAAGATCGAGGCATCGGTCTTTTCATGGCGGAAGGCTTCCAGCACGCGGGGCACCAGTTGTTCCTGGCAGTAGGCACTGGCGGTGTCGCGCACCATGCGTTCGTCTTCGCTCAGCTGCTGGTCGAGCAGCAGGGGGTCGGCCCAGTGGAAGCTGGCTTTGTGGGGGCTGTGGCTCATGGGGGACGTCTCCAAAGGAAGTTGAAGCCTCACTGTGTGCTGAAATTGCAACTCAGGAGGCGAATGAGGCAGGGGGATGGCACAAGCATACGCCTAGCCTGGCCTGGAGCGCAACAGACGATTTGGAACTGAATTGTGCAAAAATGGAACTCCAAGCCAGCACAAAACAGCAGGAGCCCACCATGCGACGGAAAATTCCCTCCACCACGGCGCTGGCGCTGTTTGAGTCCGCTGCCCGGCATCAGAGTTTTACCCATGCCGCGCAGGAGCATGCCGTTACCCAGAGCGCCGTCTGCCGGCAGATTGCCGGGCTCGAGGACTTCCTGAAGGTCAAGCTGTTCAGGCGCACCAAACGCGGCGTGCTGCTGACTGAAGCGGGCACCAACTATGCCCGCAATGTGCGTGCCCGCCTCGACGACGTGGAGCGCGACACGCTGGCATTGATGGCCAAGGGCGGTGCCGGCGGGGCGCTGGAGCTCGGTGTGGTGCCGACTTTCGCCGCCAAGTGGCTGGTGCCGCGGCTGGGCGGGTTTCAGCGCCTGCACCCTGACATTGCGGTGCACCTTTCTTCGCGCACGCGGCCCTTCCTGTTTGCCGATACCGCGCTGGACGCGGCCATTTGTGCGGGTGAAGCCGGCTGGCCCGGCACCGAGTCGTGCTTTCTCATGGACGAACGCCTGGTGGCGGTCGGCAGCCCGGCGCTGGTCATGACGCGGCGCACCCTCAAGGCCGCGGACCTGACGAACTTGCCGCTGTTGCAGATGAGCACGCGGCCCTATGCCTGGCGGCAGTGGTTTGAATCGCTGGGATTGAGTGTCGGGAACGACCTGGCCGGTGCGCGCATGGAGCTGTTTTCCATGACCACCGAAGCCGCCATCCACGGCCAGGGCCTGGCGCTGATCCCGCGTTTCCTGATTGAAGACCACCTGAAACAGGGCCGCCTGGTGCCGCTGATCGAGCACGAGTTTCTCAGCGACCGGCGTTATTACTTCATCTACCCGGAACAGAAGTCCGACAACGCGGTGCTGGCATTGTTTCGCGGCTGGCTTGAAGAGGAAGCTGCGCGCTACCGTAGCGCCGTAGCCTGACGCTCTGTCTAGCGCCGGGTACCGCTGGGGAGGCTTCCCTCGCTGCGGTGCTTCTGCGCCTGCTCGCGCAGGGCGCGCTGGCCGATCGACTCCTCGCTCTGCCTCGCACGCTGGTCGTCCTGGCGCGTCAGGTCGCGCTGTTGCCGCCATTGCTCGCGCTGCAGGTGCTGCTGTTCCCGCCGGGCCAGTTCCTGGTCGCTGAGGCCGGGCCGTTCAGGCACCCAGGTGCCGTTGCGCTGGGCCTGTTCGCGCAGGGCACGCTGCCCGATCGACTCCTGGCTCTGGCGGATCTGCTGGTCCTGCTGGCGAGTCAGCTCACGCTGGCGGCGCTCGTGTTCGTACTGCTGCCGCTGCCATTCCCACCGTTCCCGTTCATACGCGTTGTAGTCCGGTGGCGGGCCGGTGCCCGTCCAGGTTTCGGTGCGGGTGGTCACGGTGGGCAGTTGCGCCCAGGCCGGCAGGCCCAGCGTCAGCAGGACCATTGCCAGCAAGGCGGTGCGAGCGCCTGAATAACCAGGCAGTTTCATCATGCGGTTCATGGGATGTCTCCGTCGGCTAGTACTACAGCACGGAAGTAGCGAAACAAAATGAAAGTGATGACTTCGTGCCCAGGGCAAGGCGCAAGCCGCAGCGAAGGCTGTGCGCCTTCGCAAGGATTGCAACGCCGCCATGGGTGCGAAGGCGCGCTTTCATGTTTCGATATTTTCGGGTTGCAGTACTAGGCCAATGAACGTGTCAAAGAGGCCTACTGTACGCAAAGCCGAAAAACACCGGCGCCAACCCTGACACCTGCACTTCTTCCCTGTCGCGGTGTGCCGCCCCAAACCGGGGTTGCAGCCCTGGGTTACAAGCAAAATCTTGATTTCCAAATCGAATTGCGACACCCCCGAGCGCATTAAGAAGGGCTGA
>CAZIYA010000378.1:0-3633 GCA_964543355.1 uncultured Polaromonas sp. | reverse complement strand
CAACGATCTGGTGCAGGAGGGCTTCAGCGCCGTGGCGCTGCACGGCGCCCTGGGCCAGGGCCTGCGCAACCGCCGCCTGATGGCGTTCCGTGACGGCCGCGTGCAGATCCTGGTGGCGACCGACGTCGCGGCCCGTGGCCTGGATGTTCCGACCATCACCCACGTGATCAACTACGGCCTGCCGATGAAAGCCGAAGACTATGTGCACCGCATCGGCCGTACCGGCCGTGCGGGCCGCGAAGGCCAGGCCATCACGATTGCCGAGTTCCGCGACCGCCGCAAGATCCAGGACATCGAGCACTACACCCAGCAGAACCTCAAGCCCAGCGTGATTGCAGGCCTGGAGCCGCAGCAGCGCTTTGCGCCCACCTCGGATCGCCCACGCGGCAATTTCGGTGGTGACCGCGGCGGCCGCAGCTTCGGCGGCGGTGGCGGTGGCCGTTTCGGCAACGACCGTGCACCTTCGGGCGGTTTCGGTGGTGGCGGCGGCGGTTATGCCGGCAAGAAGCCTGCTTTCGGCGATCGCGGTGCTGACCGTGGTGGTTTTGGCGGCAACCGTGACGACCGCGGCGCGCCTTTCCAGGGTCGCCCTGCACCTCAAGGCAATAATTACGCGGACCGCTCCGGTTTCAACGACCGCGGTGCACGACGTGATGACCGTGGTTTCGGCAACAACAACGGTGGATTCGCCCAGCGCGACGACCGTGGTGGTGAGCGCAGCTTCGGCGGCCGTCCGGATGGTTTTACGGCAGCGCCGCGCGGCGATTTTGCAGACCGCAAGCCCGCCTTTGCCAAACCGGCAGGCAAGGTGTTTGTTCCCCGTGACGCCCAGAAGCGTCCGGCACGTCCCGCACGCTGATTTGCTTCCTCAATAAAAAAGGCCCGCAATGCGGGCCTTTTTTCATGGCCGTTCGAGCACGGGCTCAACTCATGCCGTTGCGGCTGGCCAGTTCAACAAACAGTCCCGAGTGGTCGAGATCGCCCAGCCCATGCTCTGCGCCCTCGGCATACAGCTGCTCGAACAAGGCGGTGATCGGCGCTTCAAAACCGATCTCCTCCGCGGTGGCCAGTGCATTGCGCATGTCTTTCAGCTGGATGGCCAGCCTGGCGTGGGTGATGAAATCCCTGTCCACCATGCGCTGGCCATGCACCTGGAGGATGCGGCTGTCGGCAAATCCGCCGGTGATGGCTTCCCTGACCTTGGCCATGTCAGCGCCTCCCTTGGCTGCAAACAGCAGGGCCTCGGCCACGGCGCCTATCGTGATACCGACAATCATCTGGTTGGCCAGCTTGGTGAGCTGGCCTGCGCCGTGCGAGCCCACATGGGTGGCGCGTCCGAAGATCTCAAACACAGGCCGCGCGCGTTCAAAATCCGCCGGCTTGCCGCCCGCCATGATCACCAGGGTGCCGTTTTCGGCGCCGCCCGTGCCGCCGGACACCGGCGCATCGAGATGTGCGATGGCCATGGCCCCCAGACGTGCGGCGTGGTCGCGGGCTTCGCGCGGCTTGATGGAAGCCATGTCGATGAACAGTGAACCCGGTTTCATCGCACCGGCGACATCCTGCGCAAACAGCACCTCTTCCACCACGCTGCCGTTTTCCAGCATGCCGACCACGATGTCGGCTCCGGCAACGGCGGCGCCGGCTTGTGCATGAACGGTGGCACCGAAGGCTGCCAGGGGCGCAGCCTTGCCCGGTGTGCGGTTCCACACCTGCGGCGCATGGCCCGCCTCGCCCAGGCGCCTGGCCATGGGAAGCCCCATGCTGCCGATGCCCAGGAAAGCGATGCGGAGGGCGTGTGTGTTGCTGCTTGTGCTCATAGGTTGCCAGTGGAGGGTGCTTCCACCATCATGGGGCACACAGAAAAAAGAAGGCTGTCAGGCAGCTTTCTTCATGGCCGGCGAAAACATGCTTTCCATCTCGCTGCGCACCTTGTACGCAGGTGTGGACATGTCCATCGCCACGTCGGACCAGCTCAGGCTCTGGCCCTTTTTGACCGCACGCACGGCCTTGACGTTGTGTGCCAGACCCAGCGGCAGGCCGCCCATCTTTACCGAAGTGTCGGCCGGCAGCAATTTGCCCCAGACGGTGTAGCCGCCTTCGCCGTCCAGCATGTCGCCGGGTTTCAGGTCGCGCTTGGCCGTAGCCACTACGTCGGCGTTCCAGCAGGAGGCCACACCGGTGGGTTCGCCGCGCAACGCGACGCTGGCGACGGACACGCCGACTTCCAGGCCGATCAGGTGCCAGCGCTTGTACAGCGTGAAATAGCGCCCGCTCGGGTCGGTGTGCGCGTTGTACTCTTCAAAGCAGTTCTTGATGTAGTCGGTTTCGGCTTCGACCGTGACCCAGACACCCATGCGGATGTCGTAGGGGATCTTGCGGCCGTTGGCTTCGAGTGAAGAGATGACTTCGACCATGCCCTTGCGCTCGAGCACGCCGCCTTCGCTGATGGGCCGCGTGACGTAGGGAATGTCTTCGACGCTGGCCGGCGGGTAGAGCAGGCCGTTGCTGGGCACCGTCAGGCCGGTCGCGTTGGCCACCGCGGTGGATTCGATCGAGGGTTTGGAGCCGTCGAGGAAGCTGTTGAACATTTTCGGGTTGAGGCCGCCGCGTTCGGCCTGCTCTGGCGTGAGGCCGTAGTTGCCCCAGACGGTTTCGGGCGTGGATTCGCAAAAATGCGGCAGCCACTTGTGGCCGCGGCCTGCGGCCACCACCGGAAAGCCGCAGGTGCGCGCCCAGTCCACCAGGTCGCAGATCAGCGCCGGCTGGTCGCCAAAAGCCAGTGAATAAACAACACCCGCTTCAGCGGCCTTGCGGGCGAGCAGCGGGCCGCAGAAGGCGTCGGCTTCGACCGTGACATTGACCACGTGTTTGCCGTGCGCAAAAGCCTGCAGGCAGTGCTCGACCGCGGCGACCGGGTTGCCGGTGCACTCCACGATGATGTCGATCTGCGGATGGGTGACCACCGCATTCCAGTCGTCGGTGATCCAGGTTGCTCCTGTTTTGATAGCTGCTTGCGCTGATTCTGCCTGGGCTAATGCCGGATTCCATCCAACACGGGCGAGGTTGGTGCGGGCTGCAGCGGGCGACAGGTCGGCAATCGCCACAAGATGCACACCGGGCGTGCGTGGAATCTGCGCCAGGTACATGGAGCCGAACTTTCCGGCGCCTATCAGGCCTATCCGGACAGGATTGCCGTCTGCGGCGCGTTGCTGGAGTTTGGTGTAAAGGTTCATTGGATACTTCCGTAAATCCATTTTTCGGGCGAATTGCGTCGTTGCGCGGTGCTCGCAATCCTCATGTACAGGAAGTACATTCCGGTTGCTGTGCTCCGGGCGCCTCGCACTTCATCCCGAAATTCTGAATTTCCGGAAGTACCTGAGGCGCTGGCGTCGATTCGGTGTTCAGGCGGCCTTGCGCTCCGGCGCGATTTCTTCCATCGAGGTCTGCAGCGCCGTCGCAGGCACACCATCTTTCCACGGCAGGTCCACCGGGTAGTCTTTCAGCAGGCAGTCGTCCGGCAGGCATTCGATAGCCGTGAAATCGCGGTGGGCGATGTACTCGGGGCGCTTGTGGCGACGGATGTGGTTGCTGACCGCGCACAGGCTCAGGTAAACGCTGACGCGGTTGAAG